>JBFWWQ010000059.1:0-13368 GCA_050246095.1 Pseudorhodoplanes sp. | reverse complement strand
TTGGCAATCCGGGCGTCGGTCTGATCGCCATGCTGATTATCGGCGCGATCGCCGGCTGGATCGCCGAGAAGGTGACCGCCTCCGATCACGGCATCTTCACCAACATCCTGGTCGGCATCGCCGGGGCCTTCGTGGCCGGCAAGCTGGCCGAGGTGCTGCAGATCCCGGTATTCGGATTCTTCCGCACCCTGATCGCGGCGATCGTCGGGGCGATCGTACTCCTGTACCTCTGGCGGCGGGTGCGCGAACGCTGATTGCCGCCGCCGCGCGGCCGCAAAAGCGCCGCCGGCGCCGGCTGCCGAAGCAAGCGTTTCTTGCTTTCACGGTAAACGGCTAATGCTTTGATTCGGCTGGCAAAAAATTCCAGTCGGGGGCTAGATTTTTCCCAAAAGCGGGGAGGGCGGTGCTATAGTGCAATTGAATAAATAAGCAGCAGGGGCGACCCGACGCGGTCAAACCCGCCCGATGCAGTGTGGAGAGTGTCGTGTTGAAGTCTCACAAATATTCCGTCGGCCAGACTGTCCGCTACATTGCCGGTCCCTATAGCCGGGCGAGCAACAGCGACATGTTCAAGATCGTGCGCCTGATGCCGCTGGACGGCGACGAACACCAGTATCGCATCAAAAGCGTGGACGAGGCCTTCGAGCGCGTCGCCAAGGAAAGCCAGCTCGACCGCAGCTGAATCCGGTCATCCCGGCGCCCCGCGCAGCCGCGGGGCCCGGTCGCCGATCATCCCATCACGAACGTTCGACGCGCGCGCGCAATTCCGACCAGCCTTCCTTGGCGCGGGCCTTGAAGTGCGCCCAGTTCTCTTCCACCACGTCCCAGTTGACCATGGCGCGGTTGGCGGTGGCGGCGGAACCCGATGCGACCGACGAGGTGCGCATGGAATCGACCGCATACGCGGTGACGATGGTCAGCAGGATACCGAACACCATTCCCATAAAAAATCGCATCGTCTCCTCCGCGGGTTGGCGGAACACGAACCCGCGAATGCGATTTTTGTTCCGCCCGAATGGCGGGCAGGCCGTGCGGCGCTTTTGTGCTGCGCGCGGCGACCTGCAGGGTATCATCGGGCGTTGGCGTCACGCCTTGTCAGACGGGAGACCCATATATGCCGATCTATGTCACGCAGGGCCGCTACACGCGCGAGGCGCTGAAGGGGATGATCGTGAAGCCGGAGGACCGCGCCGAAGCGGTCTCGCGGCTTCTGACCAAGGCGGGCGGCCGCCTGATCAACTACTACCTGACCTTCGGCGAATACGACTTCCTCATCGTCGCGGAGGCGCCGGGCGAAACCCAGATGGCCGCCGTGCTGCTGGCGGCGGGAAGCCGCGGCGGGGTGACCGGGCTGCGCACCATGCTGGCCATGACCTCGGTGGAGGCGAAAGGCGCCTTTGCCGCCGCCAGCGACCTGGCGCCGGGTTTCCGCTCGGCCGGGGGAACCTGACGCCGCCGCGGCGGTCCGGCGCCCGGGATGGCGCCCACAATGGCGCCCCTTGTGCCGCAGGGATGCCGGCTTTACCCATGACGCTGAATGCACGCCCTGCGGCCCGACGGGTGAGTGATGGACGGCCTTAGCCCCGCGACCGAGACCCTGGCCCTGCCGATCTGGGTCGCCTTCATGCTGGCGGCTCTGGTCGCGGGCCTGTGCGTGGTCGCGACCGTGCGCGCCGGCACCCGCCGCACGGTCATGGCGATCGTGCAATATTCGTTCTTCGCGCTGGCGCTGCTGCTGGCCTGGACCTGGTTCGAGCGCGTCACCTGGCGCGACCGTGCCGACGAGCGCCGCGCGCTGGAAGCGCGCATGAGCGAACTGACGACGCGCGCGCTGGCGCCGGGTTCGCCGCTGGCCTGTCTGGATGCGAGCGCCGGAGAGTCGATCGAGAATGCCTGCGAGCGCGCGATTTTCGCAACGCCCGAAAGCGCGGCGGCGGCGGTCGCCTACACCGCCGCGCGCCTGCAATTGCTGTCGGACGCGACCGATTTCGCCAATCGCGGCGACGGCAGCTACGAGCTGGCGGTGGTGGGATTGCGCCGGTCGATCGAGATCGACCGCTTCGGGCTCACGGCGCAGGTGCTGTCGACGCGCGACAATTGCACCGACGAGAAATGCGATGCGCTGTCGCTCTTTCGCAATCCCGCGCGCGTCATCGCCAATCTGCGCGAGAAGACCTTCGAGAGCTATGTCGGGCGCAATGTCGGGGAATGGATGGCGCGCAATCCGGGCGTGCCGGGCGTCGCCGCGGCCCCGTTCACGCCGCGCGCGGGGGCCTCGCGCGCGACCATCAATTATCCCTCCGCGGCCTCGATTCCGCCGGTGAGCATCATGAACAACGAACCCGGCATGACCGGGCAGTCGGGCGTCGAACCCGAAGCGCGTCCGGCCGCCCGCCGTGCGTCGGCGCCCGCACGACCGGCGAATGCCGCGGCGGAGCCCGCGTCCGCCGCGCCGGCGACCTCCGCCACGCGCTGACGCAGATTCGCCGGGATAGCGTCGCCGCAGAGGTAGAAAGGATCGATCCGGCCGATAATATCGGGTCGCCGGAAAGCCCATGTTCATATCCGTCCTCATCGCCAATCGCGGGGAAATCGCCTGCCGCATCGCGCGCACCGCCAAGCGGCTCGGCATGCGCACGATCGCGGTCTATTCCGATGCCGATGCCGACGCGCTGCATGTGCGCAGCTGCGACGAGGCGCACCGGATCGGACCGCCGCCCGCGCGCGAAAGTTATCTGATGATCGATACGATCATCGAGGCGGCGCGCAGGAGCGGGGCGCAATGCATCCATCCCGGCTACGGCTTCCTGTCCGAGAAGCCGGAATTCGCCGAGGCCTGCGCGCAGGCCGGCATCGTCTTCGTCGGCCCGCCCCCCGACGCCATCCGCGCTATGGGCCTGAAGGACCGCGCCAAGGCGCTGATGGAGAAGGCCGGCGTGCCGGTGGTGCCCGGCTATCACGGCGAACAGCAGGACGCGAAATTCCTCAAGCGCAAGGCCTACGAGATCGGTTATCCGGTGCTGATCAAGGCGGTCGCCGGCGGCGGCGGCAAGGGCATGCGCAAGGTCGAGAAGCATGCCGATTTCGACGAGGCGCTGGAAGGCGCCATGCGCGAGGCCGGCTCCGCCTTCGGCGACAGCCGCGTGCTGATCGAGAAATACGTCTCCGCCCCGCGCCACATCGAGATCCAGGTCTTCGCGGATTCGCACGGCAACGCGATCCATCTCAACGAGCGCGACTGCTCGCTGCAGCGCCGGCACCAGAAGGTGGTCGAGGAGGCGCCGGCGCCCGGCATGAGCACCGAGTTGCGCGAAAGCATGGGCGCGGCCGCCGTCGCCGCCGCCAAGGCCGTCGGCTATGTCGGTGCCGGCACCGTCGAGTTCATCGCCGACGGCGCCAGCGGCCTGCGGGGAGACGGCTTCTGGTTCATGGAGATGAACACGCGGCTGCAGGTCGAGCACCCGGTGACCGAGATGATCACCGGTCTCGATTTGGTCGAATGGCAGTTCCGCGTCGCGTCCGGCGAAAAGCTGCCGCGCGGCCAGGGCGAAGTCGCTCCGCGCGGGCATGCGGTGGAGGCGCGGCTCTATGCCGAGGAGCCGGAGCGCGGATTCCTGCCCTCGACCGGCAAGCTGCTGGCGCTGAACTTTCCGCAGGGCGAGGGCATCCGCGTCGATACCGGCGTCGAGGCGGGCGCGCAGGTCAGCCCCTTCTACGATCCGATGATCGCCAAGGTGATCGTGCATGCGCCGGCGCGGGAAGCCGCGCTGGCGCGGCTCGCGCAGGCGCTGGAACGCACGTTGGTCGCAGGGCCCCGCACCAATCTCGCTTTTCTCTCCGCTTTGTGCCGCGCGCCCGACTTCCGCGCCGGCGCCTTCGACACGCATTTCATCGAGCGCAATCTGGAGGCGCTGGGCGCCGTGCCGCAGCCGCCCGACGGCGCGGCCGCCGCCGCCGGCCTCGACCGGTTGCTGGCGCAGGGCGGCCGCGCGGCTGCGCGCCATGACGCCCTGTCGCCGTGGGACGTGAACGACGGGTTCCAGCTCTCGGGCGAGCGCGACAGCGTGATGCCGCTAGTCGTCGATGGCAGGAATGTCGACGCGCTCGTTCGCTATCGCAGCGACGGCAAGAGGATCAGCATCGACGGACAAGGCCCGGACGCGGATTCCACCGTCATCGATGCTGGAAAGGCCGTCTATGTGCTGCGCAACGGACGCCAGACAATGGTGGCGCTGCGCGACTTCGAGGCCGGCGATGCCGAGCACCAGGACGGCGACGGCCTGGTGCGTGCGCCCATGCACGGCAAGATCCTGGCTTTGCTTGTGGAAAACGGCGCGCGCGTGAGCAAGGGCCAGCGTGTTGCCGTGATCGAGGCTATGAAGATGGAGCACGGCCTGACCGCCCCGCATGACGGATTGGTCAAGGACATTGCGGTGGCCGCCGGCGCGCAGGTCGCCGAGGGGGCGAAGATCATGGTCGTCGAGACCGAAACCAAGGACGGGTGAGCGGGTGGCGTTGCATCTCATCAAGCTGTGCGTCGGCTGCGACTCGGTCGCCGATCTCGAGGAATGGATCGCGCGCAAGCTGAAGGAAAAGAAGAAGCGCGGCCAGAAGCCCGAGCACATCCACACCACCCGCATGACGCCGAAGCGGGTCGAGGAGCTGCTCGATGGCGGTTCGCTCTTCTGGGTGATCCGCGGCGAAGTGATGTGCCGCGAGAAGCTCCTCGACATCCGCCCGTTCGTGGACAAGGACGGGATCGGCCGCACCCGCCTGGTCATGGACGGCAAGCTCGTCCTGGTCGAGCCGCGGCCGTTCCGCGCCTTCCAGGGCTGGCGCTATTATGCGCAGAAGGACGCGCCGCGCGATCTCGCGCGCGCCGCCCCGGGCGCGGCGGCGATGCCGGAACCGATGCGGCGCGAATTGCGCGAACTGGGACTGCTGTAGCCGCCCGGGCCGCCATCCCGGCGCAAGTCAGGCGGATCGCATGATCATCGACGGACCCGACGACGTCACCAAGGCCGTGCTGGAGGCGTTCGACAAGGCGCCCGACCCGCGGCTGCGTGAAATTCTTCAAGCCCTGGTGCGGCACCTGCACGGCTTCGCGCGCGAGGTGCGGCTGACGGAGGAGGAGTTCCACCAGGCCTGCAACTTCATCGCGCGGCTCGGCCAGCACACGACGGACACGCACAACGAAGTGGTGCTGATGGCGGGCTCGCTCGGCCTATCGCCGCTGATCTGCCTGATCAACAACGGCAACAAGGGCCAGACCGAAACCTCCGCCTCCATGCTCGGGCCGTTCTGGCGGCTGAATGCGCCGCGCACGACGGACGGCGGTTCCATCGTACGTTCGCCGACGCCGGGACCGGCGCTGTTCGTGCGCGCGCAGGTGAAGGATGGCTCAGGCGCTCCGGTCGCGGGCGCCGAAGTCGATGTCTGGCAATCGTCGCCGGAGGGCTTCTACGAAAATCAGGACGAGACCCAGGCCGACATGAACTTGCGCGGCAAGCTGACCACCGATGCCGCCGGCCGCTTCTCCTTCCGCAGCGTGAAGCCGGCCGGCTATCCGATCCCGGTGGACGGCCCGGTCGGCGATCTCGTGCGCGCCGTGCGCCGTCCGCACCATTACCGGCCGGCGCATCTGCATTTCCTGATCTACAAGCCGGGATTCAAGACGCTGATCTCGCAGGTCTATTCCAGCGACGACGAAAGGCTGGAAAGCGACGTGCAGTTCGGCGTCACCCGCACCCTGATCGGCCGCTATGTGCGCCACGACGGCGAAGCGCCGGCGCCCGACGTGGAAGCGCCCTGGTATTCGCTCGACTACACCTTCGTCATGGAACCGGGCGAGGCGAAGCTTCCGCGCGCGCCGATCCGGTAGCCTATACCGCCAGATTGTCGATCAGCCGCGTGCGCCCGATGCGCGCGGCGACCAAGAGGCGGATCGGGCCGTCCTTCAGTGCCTGCACGGGTTCCAGCGTCTCGGCGTGGCGCGCTTCCAGGTAGTCTACGCTGAACCCCGCCGCCGCGACGGTATTGCGGCCTTCGGCGAGAACGGAACCCACCGGCTTACCGGCGCGGATCGCCGCGGCGGCCTGCTTGAGGGTCCGATGCAGGGTGGGCGCGGCCGCCCGCTCCGACGGCGAGAGGTAGACATTGCGCGAGGACAAGGCGAGGCCGTCGCGCTCGCGTACCGTCGACACCCCGATCACCTTCAGCGGCAGATCGAGGTCGCGCGCCATGCGGGTCACGACCTTGAGCTGCTGGTAGTCCTTCTCCCCGAACATCGCGAAATCCGGGCTCACCTGGATGAACAGCTTGGAGACCACCGTCGCCACGCCACCGAAAAAATGCGGGCGCGGCACGTCTTCCAGCCTGGCCAGCGCCGGTCCCCCGGGCGCGACGGCGGTCGAAAACCCGTCCGGATACATGACCGCAATGGTCGGCGCCCAGACCAGGTCCACTTTCAGCGACCGCAGCGCCTTCAGGTCGGTCGCGAAGGTGCGGGGATAGCTCTTGAAATCCTCGTGCGGCGCGAATTGCGCCGGATTGACGAATACCGAAACCACGACCCGCCGGGCTTTGCGGTGCGCCGCGCGGATCAGCGACAGGTGTCCGGCATGCAATGCCCCCATCGTGGGCACGAGGGCGATGGTCTCGCGCTTGGCGCGGTAGCGTTGGATCGTCTTGCGCAATCCTGAGACGGTGCGCGCAACGAGGGGAAGGTCGGGCATCGGAGTTCCAGCAACACAAAAAATTGACTCGCACCCGACCGTAGCAAAGCCGTTGCTGCGCCGCCACGCGATTAAGGATGAATGGCCGTTTCCGATGACGCCGCTTGACCGATGCGCGCACAAAATTAAGGATGGCGAAGGCAGGGGTTGAGTCATGTTAGTCCAGGCGAATGCGGGGCCGAAAAAATCGGCTTACGTCGTCGTCGTCGGCAACGAGAAGGGCGGGTCGGGCAAGTCGACCACCGCCATTCACGTCGCCATCGCGCTCCTGAAGGCTGGGCAGCGCGTCGCTACGATCGACCTGGATTCCCGCCAGCAAAGCCTCACCCATTACATCGAGAACCGCCGCGCCTGGGCCACCCGCAAGGGGCTCAGCCTGGAGGTTCCCGCGAATTTTGTGGTGGCGCGCCGCGAGGGCCTGCGCGCCGACGAGAATGAACGGGGCGAGTTCGGGGAATTCGCCCGGATGATTTCCGATATCGAGCACAATCACGATTTCGTGGTCATCGATACGCCGGGCACCGACAGCTACCTGATGCGGCTCGCGCATGCGATGGCCGACACCCTGATCACCCCGCTGAACGACAGTTTCGTGGATTTCGACGTGCTCGGCACGGTCGATCCGGCGACCTATGCGCTGACCGGCGTCAGCCATTATTCCGAAATGGTGCGCGAGGCGCGCCGGCAGCGGCGCGGCGTCGATCACGAATCGACCGACTGGATCGTGGTGCGCAACCGCCTGTCGGCGCTCGGCTCGCGCAACAAGCGCCTGATCGCGGAAGGCCTCAACGCGCTGGGCCTGAAACTCGGCTTCCGCAGCGTCGAAGGCTTTGCCGAACGGGTGATCTACCGCGAGTTCTTCCCGCGCGGCCTGACCGCCCTCGACGATATCGACGAATCCACCCTGGGCATGCGCCCGAACCTCTCGCATGTCACCGCCCGGCAGGAAGTCAGTGCGCTGCTGGCGGCGCTGAAGCTGCCGATCGACGAAAAGGGCCGCCGGCGGGCCGCCGCCCGCACCGAGTGGTTTTCCTCGCACGACCGGCCGGTCGAAACCCACGACATACTCGATTAACCGGCTTTCCGGGCGCGTCGATTGGGCCATTGCGCCCGCGGCTGCGCGTGCCAACCTATGGCTGGATCGCCCGAATCCGGGCCAGGCCGGCCGAGGCATGAGCAAAGACCGTCCCATCGCACCCGCCGATACCCGCCAGCCGGCAGCGCCTTCCGGCCGGGCCGAGATCGACGCCTTTCTGGCGCAGGTGAAGAATCTGGCCCCGGCGGCGACGCCCGGCGGACGCGGGCGGCTGATCTTTTCGCTCGACGCCACCATGAGCCGCCAGCCCACCTGGGATACCGCCTGCCGGCTGCAGGCCGACATGTTTCGCGAGGCGGCGGCGATCGGCGGGCTCGACATCCAGCTCGTCTATTACCGCGGCCTTGGCGAGTGCCGCGCGACCGGCTGGATTTCCGATGCCCCGAAGCTGGCGTCGCTGATGGAACGCATCGATTGCCGCGGCGGCCACACGCAGATCGGCAAGGTTCTCGGCCATGCGCGCAAGGAGAATGCCGCCGGTCGCGTGCAGGCGCTGGTCTTTGTCGGCGACGCGATGGAGGAGGCGGTCGACGACCTGTGCGCGGCGGCGGGGGAACTGGGGTTGCTCGGCATTCCCGCCTTCATGTTCCAGGAAGGCGACGACGCCGTCGCCGAACGGGCCTTTCGCGAAATCGCGCGGCTGTCGCGCGGCGCCTATTGCAAATTCGCGCCCAATGCGGCGCATGAGCTGGCGGAATTGCTGCGCGCGGCCGCCGCCTATGCCGCCGGCGGACGCAAGGCGCTCACCGCCCTGTCGTCGCGCAACCATGCCGGCGCCGTGCGGCTGCTGCGGCAGATGGGCTGAACATGCCCGTCCTTCTCGGCCTCGCGGTCCTGCTGCTGCTGCTCTGGGCGCTCAACGCATTCGCCTGGGCCGATCCGCGCAAGCTCGCGCCGGTCGTGCGCAAGGGCGGGGGGATCGCCGCGCTCGCCGGGGCGGTGTTCCTCGGCGCGCGCGGGCAGCTCGGCATCGCCTTGCCGCTCGGCTTTGCCGGATTGAGCTTGCTCGGCTGGCTGCCGTTCGGCCCCGCGGGCTTTTCCAAGCGGGTGAACCGTTCCGGCGGGCAGACTTCGCGCGTGAGCAGCGCGGTGATCGAGATGGAACTCGACCACGATACCGGCACGATGCGGGGACGGATATTGTCGGGGCGGTTCGAGGGCGTGACGCTCGATGCGCTGGATGTGCCGACGCTGGCGGCTTTGGCGTCGGAAATCGACGATGAAAGCCGCGCGCTACTGATAGCGTATCTTGACCGCCGGTCGCCCGGCTGGCGTGAGAACACGGATACCGACACGGCAGCGGGGCAGGGCGCGCCGCGCAGCGCCAAAATGACGGAAGAGGAGGCCTATCAGATCCTTGGCCTGCAGCCGGGGGCGAGTGCGCAGGAAATCGGGCGCGCTCACCGCCTTCTGATGAAGAAACTGCATCCCGACCAGGGGGGGTCGACGTTTCTCGCGGCTCGGGTCAATGAAGCCAAGGACATCCTTCTTCGCCGCCATCGCTGACTTCTCCTCACGCAACCCAGGCTGCCGGCCGCTCGCGCGGCCCGCTCACGTCAATCCGACAATCAATTCCGCATCGCCATGCAGGCGATCTCGCTCCGCTTCAGATACCGGCAGGCGGCCTCGGCCTGTTCCTGGTTGAGGCCGGCGAAGCGCGCGCGATAAAGCGTCTTGTCGCCCTTCACCACCGGCTCGGTGAACGGGTCGCCATGTTCGAGCAGCTTGGCGGCCTTCGACCGCGCCGAGGTGAGGCGTTCCTTCGCCTCGCCGATATCCTCGAAAGCACCGACCTGGATGACCCAGCCGCCGCGCGGCACGCGCGTCTCCGCGCTCGCCGGTACGGCCGGCTTGGCGGCGACGGAGGCGGTGGTGAAGGCCGGGACGGTAGGTTCGGTGCTGGCGACCTGAACCGGGGCGGGCACCGCCGGTACCGCGCCGGCGCGCGCCGTCGAGGCGGGTGCGGGGATGGTCGCGGGGGCGGCCGCGACCGGCGCGGGGGCTGCGGCCGGAGATTGCGGCTTGGCCGGCAGCACGCCGAGCACGCCGGGTCTGGCGCCGGCCGGGGGCGGGGGAAGCTCGGCTTCGCTCTGCGAGGTGAGCGTGGCATGCGCCTGCGAACTCACCGGGTGCGGCGACAGCAGGGTGAGCGGGGCGACGGCCACCGCCTGGGTGGGACCGGCTTTCACCGAAATCGTCTTCACCACATTCGGCTTGATCGGATCGGTCGAGCCGGGGGCCGGACGCGGCGGAAGGGCGGCGACGGCTTCGGGCCTCGCGGCGGACGGTTTGCTGGCGGTCCGCGCCGGCGGTTCCTTCGCAGCAGCGGCGGGCGCAGCAGGCGCCGCGGGCGCGGCCTCCGCCGGGCGCGGCTTGGCGGCGGCGCGTGCCGCCTGGGCCTCGGCCATCTCGACGATTTTCGGCGCCGTGCGGCGCAGCGAGGCTTCGGCGACATGCTTTTCGATCAGTTCGCGCATGCGCGCATCGCGCTGCGCGCCGCTGCGTCCGCCGAGCACGACCGACACCAGGAAACGCGGGCCGCGGCGGACCGAACTGACGAGGTTGAAGCCGGAGGCGCGCGTGTAGCCGGTCTTGATGCCGTCGACGCCGTCGACGCGGCCGAGCAGGCGGTTGTGGTTGCTGATCGAGCGGCCGCGATAGACGAAGGAGGTCGTGGAGAAATACCGGTAGTAGCGCGGGAAGCGGTCCTGGATCGCAAGCCCGAGCAGCGCCTGGTCGCGCGCGGTCGTGACCTGCTCGTCGTCGGGCAGGCCGGAGGCGTTGCGGTACACGGTCCGGCTCATGCCGAGCGCGCGCGCCTTGCGCGTCATCAGGCGCGCGAATTCCTCCTCGGTCCCGCCGAGCGCCTCCGCGATCACCACGGCGATGTCGTTGGCCGACTTGGTGACCAGCGCCTTGATCGCGTCTTCCACCGCGATGCTCTGGCCCGCCGGCGTGCCGAGCTTGGTGGGCGCCTGCCTGGTGGCGAATTCCGACACCGGCAGCGGCGAGTTGAGGTTGAGCTTGCCCGCTTCCAGCCGCTCGAACAGCAGGAACAGCGTCATGATCTTGGTGAGCGAGGCGGGATGCCGCAGGCTGTCGGCATTGGAGGCGCTGAGCACGTCGCCGGAATTGCCGTCGACCACGATATGGGCATAGCGCGCCTCGGAAATGATCGAGGCGGCGCTGGTCGAGGCGGTGCTGCGCTTGCGCCAGCGGGCGTCCGCCGGGTCAGCCGGCAGCGTCGTCACCGCGAAAGCGGTGAGCAGCCCGATCATCCCGCAACGAATGGAAAAGCGTGCGCCGGCCGGTACGCGATACATGGTCCTGTTGCGTCCTCATTTCAGGGGGCGCTTGGGCGGGCACCCGGCATTCCTCGCGCAGCTTTGGGGCAGGAAATCGATGATGGCGTGGCCGGCTTGGGCCGGACGATTCCCCCGCGTCCCCATGCGCCGATCCCTGAAACCCGCCCGCGGCTGGGCTCAAATCGACACAGTCTCGAAAAGTAGGCCAAACCGGTTTCCGAAATATTAATGATCCCGGCCACTTAGCCCGCGATATTGCAATGCAAAAAATTCTCTTGCGTTTTTGTGCAACGCAACATAGATTATGGGCTGTCAAAGGTCACAGTGACCGCGGATTGGGCAAACAAGGCCATTGCGGCCGGGAGATGCAGAGATGATCAAGAACTTCGAAGAGATCCAGCAGGCGAGCAAGCAGGGTCTGGACACGACCATGCAGTCGTTCGGCGCCGCCACCAAGGGCTTCCAGGCGATCGCCGCCGAAGTCGCCGACTATTCCAAGAAGTCCTTCGAGGACGGCACCCAGGCGCTGGAGAAGCTGTTCGGCGCGAAGTCGCTGGAGAAGGCGGTCGAGGTGCAGCAGGCTTACGTGAAGGAGGCCTATGAGGGCTTCGTCGCGAAGGCGACCAAGATCGGCGAGCTCTACACCGACCTCGCCAAGGAATCCTACAAGCCGTTCGAGACCTTCGTCCCGAAGACCTTCGTGAAGTAACCGTCCGGACCACCCGGAATGCAGAAAGCCCGGCCGCAAGGCCGGGCTTTTTTGTTGCGCGCAGGGCGGGCCGCCTATTCGGACAGCCGCAATTGCGCGAGGCTGTTGGCGATGGTCTTGAACACCGAATCGAGCTGGCTCGCCTGCTGCACGTCGAAATACATGCTGGTATTGGTCGCGCAGTTGCGCAGCAGGTTCGCATTCCCGTCGATGACGCGGATCGTATAGAGCTTGATATTCGCGGCCTTGACGTTGGTGCAGATGAGCTGCGTGCGCGTGTCGATGGACGAGGTCGACTTTACCTTGGAGTTGTTGGAATTCTTCCACGACTCGGTGTTGTCGCCGTCCGTCAGCAGGATGATGACCTTGTCGAGATCCGGGTTCGGATCGAGCGCCTCGCTGAGCGGGGCGTTCGGGGTCAAGGCATGCCAGGCCCAGGCCAGACCGATCGTGACGTTGGTATTGCCGTTCGGCTGCATGGAGTCGATCTTGTTGGTCAACGCCGTCCAGTTGTAGGTGAGGGGCATCAGCGTCACGAGCGAACCGCAATCCGCCGCCGGGAAGAGCGTCGCCGGCGTGTTCGGGTTGGGCGACGTATCCTGCGCGTCGTGGGGATAGGTGCGGTCGGCGACGCAGCCGTCCCAGTAGTTCTTCCAGGTATTGGCGTTGCAGCCGTTGCCGTTCTGGTTGCCGTTGCAATCGATCTCGTCCCAGTCGAACCAGTCGTTGTTCTTGTAGGCGGTGCCGAGATTGACCACCTTGTCGAACGGGATGATCGCGATCTTGACGTCGCCGTCCTTCTTCGCCGCCTTCTTCAGCGTGTCGATCAGGTTCTTCGCCGCCGTCTTCAGGTTGGTCATCTTGCTGCTCGACGACATCGAGCCGGTATTGTCGAGCGCCAGCGCCAGTTCCAGCTTCTTGTAGCCCCAGATCACCTGCGCTTCGGTGCCGATATCGACGCTCGACTGCCACATGCTCATGAAGGTCGTGGGCATGGTGGCCTTGGCCGTCATGGCCATCTTGAACTTGCCGTTGCCGAGATCGGTATAGGTCGGTGTGACCATGACGTTCTTCGCGTCGGGCCGGTTGAAATTCGCCAGGAAGTAGGAGAGCGCCTTGCTGTTGAGCTGCGCGGTGTTCAGGCCGTTCGCCTCCTTGGAGAGCGAGAGCGCGGCGGCGTCGAGCGCCGCCTGCATGGCCGCGCGCGCCGAATTGGAGCGGCTGTAGTCGACGGCGGCGCCGACAAAGGCGACCATCGGAAGCGTTGCCAGCGCGAAGGTCACGGTGACGTTGCCGCCGCGCGCGCCGCAGAATGCATGCAGGCCGTTGCGCAGCTTCTGCAGGATGGACATCGCACTCACCCGAGACTGGTTGAATCCTGCGCCATCTAGCCGCGACGGCATGAAAGCGGGGTAAACCAATGCCGCGGAATTCGGTTACGACGCCTCAACCAAGACAAAATGCGCGGGCTTGATGAACGCCGGTCGTCGTAACGCCGGCGGGGCGTCGCTGCCGCGGGGGGGG
>JBFWWQ010000058.1:0-13531 GCA_050246095.1 Pseudorhodoplanes sp. | reverse complement strand
GTCGATTTCCGTGAGCCGGCCCGCCGGCGCGTTGCGGTCGAACCAGGCGAGGAAGCGCGCGAAAGCCGCGCCGTCGCGCCGGTGCGCCGCGCGCGCGCCCGCGGTCTCCGCGGCGTTCTTCACCGCCTTCATGGCGGTGAGCGGATCGGTGCCGCGCGCGACCTCGCCGCCGGCCGCCTCGATCTCGCGCGACAAAGCTTGCGCTGCGGTCGCGGCATCGAGGCGGATGGATTTTCCCTCCTTGCTCAGTGCGGCGAGGTCGCGCGCGAGCGCATCGGGCGGCCGCACCTCGGCAAGCGGCTGCAGCCGCTCGCGCACCGCCCGGTCGAGCTTGCGCGCCTCGACATAGAGGACCGCGCGGCCCTCGCGCGGCACCAGCGCATAGGCGAGCGGCAGCGGCGTATGCGCGACATCGGCGCCGCGGATGTTGAACAGCCAGGCGACATTGTGCGGGTCGGAGACCACGAGCGCGTCGCTGCGCAAGCTGGCGAGTTCGGCGCGCAGGCGCGCGAGCTTGGCCTCCGCCGCCTCGCCCGCAAAGCGGATGTCGTGCAGCACGATGCGTCCGGCCGGCGGCGCCGGACGGTCGGACCAGAATGCGTCCAGCGGATTGGGCGCGACCGGCACCAGCATGGCGCCGGCGGCTGCGGTCGCCCTGGCCAGTTTCTCCGCGGTCTCGGCCGTGTGCAGCCAGGGGTCGTAGCCGATGCGCATGGCCGGCTTCAGGTTCTGCTCCAGCCAGGCCGCGGGCGGGGTCTCCACCAGATGCGCGATCTCGAACAAAGCCGGATCGGTCTGCTCGCGCGCCTGCAAGGTGTAGCGTCCGTCGACGAACAGGATCGCGCGGTCGGCGAGCACCACCGCGGCGCCGGCCGAGCCGGTGAACCCGGTGAGGAAGGCCAGCCGCTCCTCGCTTTCCGGCACGTATTCGTTCTGCTGCGCGTCCGCGCGCGGCAGCACGAATCCGTCCAGGTTCAGGCGGCGCATGGCCCCGCGCAGCGACGCGAGCCGCGCCCTCGCCTCGCCTTGGCCCCCGGCATCCGCAAAAGACTGGAATTTGGCTTGAAACATGCGCGCGCAATCTAGGGGGGGCGGGGGAGGGCGGCAACCGGATCGGCCGCATTCGAGGCATTCGCCCAGCCTTTGTGCGACGCAAAACAGGCAAACCGGTCAGGCTCTCATCAAGACCTTTGAAGCGATCGATTTATTACTGGAATATGAAGCGATCATGCGTACTTAGCGGGGAACCCCTGCGTTTTGCGCGCTACCGAATCCGCCTGGGCGGCTTATGTTGCATCGCAGAAGTCTGGAGGAAGACAGGGAGTGTCCTGGCTTAACGAAGGAGACACACCATGACGGCGATTACCTACGGCGCCACGGGCGCAACGATTTCCACCGCGGCCGCTGCCCCCGCAGCGCCGGCCGTCCGCAAGGGCTTCTGGGCCCGCGCGTATGAGGCTTTCGTGGAGGCGCAGATGCGCCGCGCGATGCGCGAGATCAAGCTGCACCAGCATTTGCTTCCGGCCGATCTCGAAATCGTCGGCAACAAGATCACCTATCGCAACGAAGACCAGCTTCCCTTCGTGCGTTGAGCAAAGCGTCCGCGTGAGTCAGCCAGCGCCCCGGCTTTTGCCGGGGCGCTGTCGTTTCCGGACTGTCAAAGCATTTTCGAGCGAAGTGGGTGCCGGTCCGCGTGCAGAAACTGCGTCCATGTTTTAGTGCAGGCTCAGCGTGACCCAGCCCTGAAGCCCGATCCGCTGCACCAGCGCGAGCCCCTGCGCGCGGTAGGCTTCGAGCGCCGCCGGCGCGTCCGCTTCCAGCAGCCCGGACAGGATCACCGTGCCCCCCGGTGCCAGCAGGGCGGCGATGGGAGCGGAGAGCCGCCGCAGCGGCGCCAGCAGGATATTGGCGAAGATCAGGTCGTAAGGTGCGTGCGCGCGCAACCGGGCGTCGATCAGCCCGGCGGCATGCCGCACCTGCACCCACGATCCCGCGCGGTTGAGCCGCGCATTGCCGCGCGCGGCGCGGACCGCGAGAGGATCGATGTCGCTCGCCGTCACGCGCTTACGCAACGCGCGCGCGGCGGCGATGGCGAGCACCCCGGAGCCGGTGCCGATGTCGAGGATGCGGCGCGGGCGCGTCCGCTTCAGCAGGCGGTCGAAAGCGAGCAGGCAGCCGCGCGTGGTGCCGTGATGTCCGGTACCGAAGGCCAGCGCCGCCTCGATCTCGATTCCGATCGCCTGCGGCGGGATGCGGGTGCGGTCATGCGCGCCATGCACGACGAAACGCCCGGCTTCGACCGGCGCCAGGCCTTGCAGGCTCGCCGCGACCCAGTCGCGCGCCGCGACATGGCCGAAGGTCAGGGTCCGCGCCAGGTCCGCTCCCGCGAATTCGCGGATCCAGGAGCGGAAGGCGTCGGGATCGGGCGGCGTCGCGAAGGCGATCTCGATCTGCCATCCGGCCGCCTGCTCGTAGGTGGAAACGGCGACGGTGTCGGGATCGAGCAGTTCCGCGAGCCGCTCCGCAAGGGCGGGCGCGCCGGCGGCGTCGCACGCGAGCCGCGCCCAGAAGGCGGCCTGCGTCAGGTCGGGTTTTGCGTCCCCGCTATTCACCGCGAACGATTCACAAGGGCGCCGTCGCCGCGGCGGCGGCCGCGCAGCACGGCTTTCCACAGGCCATGCACAGCGTGTCGACAGGCGGGCCATCGGCGGCCATGCCTATTTTCGCGCACGCGAGGCTTTTCATGCACGCAGTTTTGCACGGCTTGCCTGCCGTTCTTGTCACGCAACTGCCAGCGCGCGCTGGACGGCCTGCGGGTCCTTCTCGATCACCTTCAGATAGGCGCGGATCGGCCCCGTGGGCTTGGCGCGTCCCTGTTCCCAGTCGCGCACGCTCGCCGGATTGAAACCGAAGCGCTGGGAGAATTCGCTCTGCGACATCGACAAAGCCTTGCGAAGCTTTGCCACATCGACGTCGGAGGGGACATGCACCGCATAGTTCTTAAGGATGGCGGTCCCCTCCACATAAGCAAGCGCCTCCCTGGCGCCCTGCAAAATCCGGTTCTTTCGTTTTGCCTTCGGCATATTGCGATTTCCCGTTTCACGCATTTCGATGCAGCCGCTTGAGCTTGCGGATACGCTTCTCCTTTTCCTCGCGCCACCGCCTGGGAAGCGCGCTCAGTACTTCCCTCAATTCGCTTTCTCGGCATCGGTCAGGTTTGATTTCGATCCTTTGCCGAACACGTCCAGGAGAAACACCGGCATGTCCACACCGCCATAGAAGGTGATGACGCGATAGCCGCCGCTCTTACCCTTTCCGCGACCGGCCATCCGCCATTTGCGGGCACCGCCGCAACCCGGCATCACTTCCCCGCGCTCCGGATCGTGGGCGAGGGCGGTGACGATTTCTGCGCGCTGTTCTCCCGTCTTCGTCTTTGGCGGAGGCCAGATAGGCCGGTGTTTCAATGACCGTGTGCATGCGCATTATACGGATATTCCGTATGACCCGTCAACCGAAAAATACGGAATATCCGTATAGCTCCTGACGGCTTCAATCCCGAATCCCGGTCACCCATTCGCGCGCCAGCCTGCGGCTTATTCACTGTCGCCGGCGGTATCGCCCGCAGACATCCGGCCGGGCGCGACGACGTGCCAGCGATTGGCCACGCCGTTCCTGGCGTCGATCGCCAGCGCTTCGAGTTCGCGCAAAGTGGCCTGCAGATTCGGCAGCGCGCTCACCGGGAGCGTGACCCAGAGCAGCGAATTGTCGGCCTCGAATTCGATGGTCACCTCGCTGCCGTCCTTCGCGACCGCGGCGGCGCCGAGGGAACCGGCGCGGAACTGGGCTCGTCTGTCCATCGGCAGAGCTTAGGCCGAGCGGCGAGGGGAAGCCAAATCCCAGGTTCCGCCGCGACAACCGCCGCAGGCACAGGAACCGCGCAAACCGCCGCAGGCGCAGGAACATCGGAACGATCGCACCGCCGGGCCCGTTGCCCCGTGTGCCGCTCGCCGCGCGGGCGATGCGGCCAAGACCGCAACCGCAACAAGACTGCAAAGGAGGCCCATCGTATGAGAACACTTATCGCGCTGACGGCTGCGACTGCGCTGATGGCGGGCTCGGCCATCGCACAGACCCCGAAAACGGACGACAAGATGAAGTCCGGTGCGTCGAAGAACGAGACGATGCAGATGCAGCAGCCGAATTCGGGCGCGGTGCCGTCCACCACGGGCGCGGCCCCGCGTGACGCGACCGGCGCTTCGACGCCGGTGACGCCGGGTGCGGGCGGCCTGTCCGGTACCGCCAGCGGCACCACGGGGACGGACAAGAATCCGAAGCCCGCGGGCAGCGTCCGCTAGCAAACCCCAAAAAGCCGCCCTTCGGGGCGGTTTTTTTATGCGATTTCAGAAGCATCGGCCGCGTCCGGCATTCGTGGCTGGAAGGCGGCAAAACGCTCCCTATATCTGTGTCTCCACGAGGCTGATTCGCAGCATGTCCAAACCCTTCATCGTCTGCATCCCGCATCGGCTCGGACGGGCGGAGGCGACCCGGCGCTTGCAAGGCGGGCTGACACGCGCCGCCGGCCAGTTTCCCGTCCTTTCCGCCGACGAGGAAACCTGGACGCAGGAAAACGGCGCCGATCGCATGGCTTTCCGGGTGCGCGCGCTCGGGCAGGCCGTTTCCGGCACGGTCGACGTGCGGGAAGAGGACGTGCAGCTCGAATTGAACCTTCCGCTGCTGCTGCGCGTCTTTGCAGAGCGCGCCACGGAAACGATTCAAAGACAGGGCAAATTGCTGCTCGAGAAGAAATGAGGCCGGGCACCGCTATGCCCGACTTGAGACATGGTCTTAAAGCATGGTCTTGAGGCATGATCGAGGAACTTGAACAGCGGCTCGACCGTCTGGAGCAGCGCCTGCCGCGCTTCGTCGCGACGGCGGTGCGCTTCACGCGCCATCCTTCGCCCTATGTGCGGCTGCCGCTGGGCGTCGGGCTGATCGCCGGCGGCGTGCTGAGCTTCCTGCCCGTCCTCGGCATCTGGATGCTGCCGCTCGGCATGGTCGTGCTCGCGCGCGACGTGCCGCCGCTGCGCGCGCCGACCAATTACCTGCTCGCGTGGATCGAGCGCCGGTGGCCCTCGAAGGATCCGCGCGGCTGATCCCGCGCCTTCTGCTGACAGCGTGACAATCGTGCCGCGTCCCGCCAAGATTTGCGCAGGTCAAATCGCGGGCGAGAGACGGTATGGACATGACGGAGCAACGGTCGGCGGGCGATGCCATTCCCGCGCAATCGGGGATCATCGAGGTCCACGTCGCGGACACGAACCGGATTTTCAATGCGATGGACCCGGCGCCCTTCCACGATCGCGACCTCGATCCGAACGCGGAGGCATTCATCGTCGAATGGAGCGAGGACCTTCCGCGCCACAAGCCGCTCGCGCTCATCGTGCATCTCGACCGCACGCCGGATATCGCCGCCGACGCGGCGCTGTTGCGCGATAGCGTGCACCGTTTCTTCGCCTACCGTGCACAGGCCGCGCGGCGCCGGCTGCGCGATCTGCTGCGTCGCGGACGTATCAGCCTCGCGATCGGTCTTGCTTTTCTCGCCGCCGCCATCGGTGCGAGCGAGCTCGCGCTGCAATGGTTCAATCCCAGCGGCATTATCGGCGTGCTGCGCGAAAGCCTGCTGATCGGAGGCTGGGTGGCGCTGTGGCGGCCGCTGGAGATTTTTCTCTACGACTGGTGGCCGATCCGCGGCGAGGCCAGGCTGTATGACCGCCTTGCCGTCATGCCGGTGCGCGCCAGCGAAAGCTTCGGCGCCTCTCAGTCGCGATAATAGTAATAGCCGGGCGGGGCGCGATAGACGCGCTCGCCGGCATAATAGCCGCCGCCATAATAGGGCTGCGGATAGCCGCGCGGCCCGTAGCCCTGCTGGTAACGCGGCGCGTAATAGGGCTGGTAGAACGGCCCGGGTCCGGGCTGCGCGTAATTTTGCGGCGGGTAGGGTGGCTGCTGCCCGTAAGGGTCGGCGTAGCGGCGGCCATAGGGCTGCCCGCCGCGCTGCGACTGCGGATCGATCGACAGCGGCTCACCCGCCGCCTCCTGCGGATTGCCGCGCCGGGCCATCGCGGGCCCGCGCGGAATGCTGCCGCTCAGCGTCACCGTGGTGTTGAGCACGCCTTCCTGCTTCACCAGCGCGAACAGGGTCGCGGCATTACGCGGCTCCAGGCGCACGCAGCCGTGCGAGGCCGGCGAGCCGATGCGCTTCACCTCGAACGAGCCGTGGATGGCGTGGCCCTTCTTGGTGAAGAAGATGGAATGCGGCATCGGCGCGTCATCCCATTCCTTGGAATAATGCTCCGCTTCCATGCGGAAGGCCTTGAAGGAGCCGTTCGGCGTGTCGTAGCCGGCCTTGCCGGTGGAGACCGGCCAGACATGGCGCACCTGCCCGTCGACGGCGACGGTCATGCGCTGCGCACTCTTGTCGATGCTGATTTCAACGGCGGCAAAGGCGCTCGGGCCGCAGGCGAACAGCGCGAGCGCGCCGAGAACGGACGGGACGATACGCATGACAACCGGCCTTTCGCTGCAAGCCTTCAGCAACCGCATCCTTCGGACGAGCAAGGCTATTCTGTTCCACCGCGCCGGCGAAGTCACGACTGCGTCATGGCCGCGGTTAACGCGGGTGTCCGCAACAAGGGAAGAATTTACCTCTCCCCGCTTCAGCGGGGAGAGGGAAGAGAAAATCACGTCCAGCGCGAAATCTCCTCGTCGGTCGGCATCCGCCCGTCCGGTGTCATGCTGTCGACGACCTGCGGCAAAGCCTCGCTCAGGCCGGACAGCAATTCGGCCTTCGGCATGCCGAGTTGGGCGGCGAGGTCGCTGATGGTCTGCGCGCCGAACGTGTCCTCGATCTCGCGCGGCGAGACCGGGATGTTGTCGCCGCGCGAAATCCACGATTGCGCCGCATCGGCGTGACCGTTCTCCTGGAAATCGCGCAGCAGGTCGTTCAGCCCGCCGGACAGCAATCCGCCCGCGGCCGCACCGCCGAGGACCGGGCCGAGCTGTTTGAGAATGTCGTCGAAGCCGCCGCCCGCGTCGCCCGCCGCGCGCATGTTCGGATTGCCGCGCAGGATGCCGCCGAGAATGTCGCCGAGCCCGCCCGGCAACCCGCCGCCGCCGCCCTGCGGCATGCCGCGCCCGCCGCCGCTGCGGCCCGCGCCGCCGCCCAGGATATCGCCCAGGATGTCGCCGAGGCCCCCGCCCCCGCGCGAGGCGCCGCCGCGGGGAAGCGATTCCATCCCGCCGCCGAGGATGTCGCCCAAACTGCCTTCGCCGCCCGGCAGGCGCGAAGCGGAGCCGGAAGAGGGTGCGGGCGCCGGTGCGGGGATCGGGATTTTCGTCTTGCCGGGCAGCGGGTTAGGCATGGGCTTCGCGACCCCGCCGCCGGCCGGGGCGGTGGCGGATTTGTACATGCGCCACAGCAGGATGGCGATCAGCGCCATGTTGACCTTGGAGGAGCGCCCCTGCGCGTCGCGGCCCAGGATGACGTCGAGAATGCCCATTCAATGCTCCTATAAATACCGTTCCTCGGGACCCGGCAGACCCAGATCGGCCTGCTCGCCCGCGATTTCCGCACACCGGACCAGAGCGCGCAATCGCGGCGAAAAGGTGCCCGGATATGCTAGGGGTTCCGCTGTTCACCTCTCCCGTGGGGAGAGGTCGCCCGCCAACGGGTCCGCGCAAGGCGCGGCCCGATGACAGGCTCCCGCGGGCGGGTGGGGGTTACGATGTCACAATAGAGGTTGAGCCCCCTCATCCCAACCCTCTCCCCACAGGGGAGAGGGGATGCGACCGAGTTCGAGGCACGACAGTTTGAGCAACTTGCAGTGACTTTGACATGACGACGACGACCGACATCGCCAAACGGGTCTACGACCATACCTGGAAGCTCGACCCGATCGTGCGTTCGCTGCTCGATACCGACTTCTACAAGCTGCTGATGCTGCAGATGATCTGGGGCCTGCACCGCGACCTGCCGATGACCTTCTCGCTGATCAACCGCACCCGCTCCGTGCGCCTCGCCGACGAGGTCGACGAGGGGGAATTGCGCGCGCAGCTCGACCATGCGCGCACGTTGCGCCTGACCAAGAAGGAGGCGATCTGGCTCGCCGGCAACACGTTCTACGGCACGCGGCAGATTTTCAAGCCGGACTTCCTCGCCTGGTTCGAGAATTTCCAGCTCCCCGAATACGATCTGCACCGCGAGGACGGACAATACGTGCTCACCTTCGCCGGGCCCTGGACGCATACCAGCATGTGGGAAATCCCCGCGCTCGCGATCATCTCCGAATTGCGCTCGCGCGCGGCGCTGAAGGGCATGGGGCGCTTCGCGCTCGACGTGCTCTATGCGCGCGCCAAGGCCAAGCTCTGGACCAAGGTGGAGCGGCTCGCGCAATGGCCGAACCTGCGCCTCTCCGATTTCGGCACGCGGCGGCGGCATTCCTTCCTGTGGCATCGCTGGTGCGTGGAGGCGCTGAAGGAGAAGCTCGGCAAGTCCTTCATCGGCTCCTCCAACGTGCTGCTGGCGATGGACACCGACCTCGAGGCGATCGGCACCAACGCGCACGAATTGCCGATGGTCTATGCCGCGCTCGCCGACGACGCGCGCGCGCTGCGCTCCGCGCCTTATCGCGTGCTCGCGGACTGGCAGCGCTATTACGGCGGCAATCTGCTGATCGTGCTGCCCGACACCTTCGGCACCGATTCGTTCCTGCGCGACGCGCCGGACTGGGTCGCCGACTGGACCGGCTTCCGCCCCGATTCGGCGCCGCCGATCGAGGGGGGCGAGGCGATCATCCGCTGGTGGGAGGAGCGCGGGCGCGACCCGCGCGAGAAGCTGATCGTGTTCTCCGACGCGCTCGATGTCGGCACGATCGAGCGCGCCTACCGGCATTTCGCCGGCCGCGTGCGCATGAGCTTCGGCTGGGGCACGAACCTCACCAACGATTTCGAGGACACCGCGCCGGTGCCCAACGACGCGCTGAAGCCGATCTCGCTCGTCTGCAAGCCGGCCTTCGCCGCCGGCCGGCCTTGCGTGAAGCTCTCCGACAATCCCAACAAGGCGGTGGGGGAGCGGGCGGAAACCGAGTGCTATCTGCGGGTGTTCGGGGAGAAGGGCCGGGTGGAGCAGAAGGTGGTGGTGTGAGGGCTACGAAGAATATTGGGAAAAGCCAGAAAAGCGTTTGACGTCCAGACGTCTGTTCGTGTATTGTTCTCTTGGCTTTTCAAGGGGATCCACATGACGCAAGCGCCGGGACTAATACGCGATTCAATTCTCGGCTTTCTCTCCTCTCGAAGTGACGATGCGTCGGTGAAAGAAATTTATGGGGCGGTAGCGCGCGAGATTGGGGTCGTCTCGCAATCTTCCGTTCGCTCGTACCTTAATCTGAACGTTCCCGAGATATTTCAGCGAACCGCTCGCGGTCGTTATCAGTTGAAGATGGATCGTCAGCTAGGTGGCGATCAGATCAATTTCAGTCCTGCGGTTTGCATAGATCGCTCCAAACTCTATCACGCCGATTGCTTTCAATGGCTGGAGCAACAGTCGAGTTCATCTATTCATGCTGTTGTGACCGATCCACCTTACGGATTAATCGAATATTCCGAAAAGGAGCAGATCAAGTTGAGAAGCGGAAGAGGAGGGATATGGAGAATTCCCCCCTCGTTTGATGGGCATCAGCGATCGCCGTTACCCCGTTTTACCGTACTGACGGACGAGGATCGCAGAGGGCTTTACATTTTCTTCAAACGGCTAGGATCACTTCTCTATCGCGTCACGGTTCCCGGTGGGAACGTGGTAATTGCTAGCAACCCTCTTTTGTCTCACATCGTGGCATCTTCAATGTCCGAGGCGGGCCTCGAATTGCGGGGAACGGTGGTGCGCCTTGTGATGACAATGCGCGGAGGCGATCGGCCGAAGAATGCACATCATGAATTTGATGATGTCAGTGTGATGCCGCGGTCGATGTGGGAGCCGTGGGTTGTGTTGCGTCGCCCGCCTGAAGGTCGGGTTCAAGATAACCTCCGTAAATGGAAGGCGGGCGGATTCAGGAGGGTCTCGGCAAGCAAGCCATTCGGCGATGTCATCCGCTCAAGCCCGACATCTGCATCAGAGCGCAGGATTGCGCCGCATCCTTCCTTGAAGCCCCAGTCGTTCCTGCGCAAGATCGTGAGGGCCGCGCTACCGCTTGGCGAAGGCATTGTGCTCGATCCATTTGCGGGCTCCGGATCGACCTTGGCAGCTGCAAATGCGATCGGCTACAACAGCATCGGAGTTGAATCCGACTTGCGGTACGTGAATTTGGCCAAGAAGGCACTACCGAAGCTTGGATCACTTGTTGTCGACGACATAAATCCAATTTGATCTTAGTTTCTTGATTCCCGTTGAGCTGAGCGTTGCGGTTCTCGTCCCAAGCTCCCCGCGGGCGTTCCGGCGAAAATCCGCTTCTGTGACGTGACCTAAGTATATTTCTGTAAAGTGCATCGCCTCGCGATCCTGCGCCGGCTCCGTTTCATGGTCGGTCTGATAGACAAATACGCACATCCATTGTTCTCGCGCGCCGTGCGTATCGACGGCGCCGCCCTTTTTTCGTGTGCTCTTGATTTCAACCCCTTGCGTTCCTGCCTTAACAGCATTGTTCGGATACTTGCCTTGGACAATCAGGTCAGGATGCCCGTTGAAATGATTGTTCTCGACAAGCACCCGCGCATGCTTTGCCATACTTGCGGTCAACATATCCGAGATAATGCCTGACATCGCGGCGGGCCGCAGCATATCGTCCAGTCGGTGCAGTCCCTTTTCAAGAAGTAATCTGTTCACATCGAAGAAGAAATCATACACATCCTGAATGGCAATTTCGAAGTCTTTGATCCGGAGCTCAAAAGGTAGAACGGCGCTCTTGTTGAAAGCTGCAGATTCGATATGAGCTTTCTTGATTGACGTGCTCAATTTATCCCCCAGTAGCCTCGCGAGCAATTTCATTCAGTAAATTTCTGGCGCAACCCTCGCGCATGCAACGAACGTCGTGCGGTGAGAATGATTGCGTCTCCCGGTTCGCAAGGGCTCGCAAGTATAGTGCCTTGTGCCTGGCGTCTCGCCACCTCTCCCACAGTGCACATAGTGGCAGCGTGCCGCATCTCGTCAAACATATCCGCTCGGAATCAATGCCACCCGGCGCATCACTTGGACCTTGCCGTCCCCGCTCCCCCAAAAGCAAACCTCTCCCCGCATGCGGGGAGAGGCGACAGCGTCGTCGGGGAGAGGTGCGAACTCCCCGCTTGGGCTGTGAGGGTCAGAGCGTCCGTCCGAGGCCGCGCACGGCCGGCGAGGCGGACCCGTTCGGCAGCGTCGGCTTGCTCGGCGAGGCGCTGCGCGTCGGCGCCTGCAATTGCAGCTGCGGCTGCGCGCGCCGCGGCACGGCGTTGAGGTTGGGCACCGACGGCCGCGGGTTGATCGGCTTGATGCCGCTCAGATTGCCGCCGCCCGTGGTCGAGGGCGTCGGCCGCACGAAGCCGGGATCGATCGGCCGGGTCGGACGCACCGGGCGCGCCGGATCGATATTCGGCCGTACCAGGTTCGGGTCGATCGGCCGGATGCCGCCGACCTTGCCGCCCGGCTTGCTCGGGCGCACCGGGTCGACATTCGGGCGCACGAAGTCCGGGTCGATCGGCCGCACGCCGGTGGTGCCGCCCGGATAGTTCGGGCGCACCGGATCGATCGGCCGCACGTTCGGCGGATAGGTCGGGCGACCGCCCGACGGCGGGTCGAGCGGACGGATGCTCGGCGGATCCTGCGGCCGCGACGGCGGCAGCTCGGTACGCCGGCCCGGAGGCGGCGCCGGCGGCGTCGACTGGATCGGATTGATGATCTGGTTCGGCGCGGGCGGCGGGGCGACGTTGCAGGCGATGTTGATGTTGATGTTGTTCCAGACGAAGATCCAGTTCTGGATCACGTTGACGATCACGATCGGCGCCCACGGGCCGAAATTGATGTTGATGTTCACGATCGGCCCGACGAACCAGCCGGGGAACACGAACACCACGATCCCGTCGATCACCGTGAATTCCTTCAGGAACACCGTCTGGCTGAACAGCTGCGGGGTCGCCGCGACCACGTCGCCGCCCTTGCAGTTGCCGAACTTCTTGGTCTCGATGAAGGTCCAGTGCTTGTCGGTGTTGAACTCGTCGGCGTCGAGCGTCTTGATGTCCTGGTCCGGCGGCGTCGGGGCCCAGCCGATCCACTGCTCGCTGGTGCGCCACATCACCCAGCCGGGGCTGAATTCCTCGCCCGGCACCCAGATCCAGCCGAGCTTGGGCTCGTGCGCCCAGCGGCCGTAATGGTGGACGATCTCGCCCCAGGCGGACTTGTCGTCGAAATACCAGCCGTACTTGGTGTAGACCCAGTTGCAGGCGGGATAGGGGTGCCAGCCCTGCGGCACGGTGGTCGCGGCGGGCACCCAGACCTTTCCATACTTGGCGTGTTCGTAGAACGAGCCGTAGCTCGCCAGCGTCGTTTCGTGCTGCGCGAGCAGGCCGGCTTGCGCCTGCCTGATCGCGAAGGGCGCGGCCTGCGGAATGAGGGCCGTCGCGGGAAGCGCCAATGCGCCGGCAAGCGCCGCGCAGGCGAAGCGTAAGAGAATGCGGTTCATCGTTGACTCCGGCCTCGGTGTGGGGCGGCGGTCTCGCCGCGCTGACCCGATCCCGCATTGGTCGGAGCGAACACCCGCGCCGGTTCAGATGCCTGCGCGGGTGGTTTCGGAATTATGGCGGCCCGCAAATTTTCAGGCCGGTTTCAGCCCTGCTGCTCGCTTGCTCTCAGGGCTGCGGCTGCGGCGGCTTGGTTTCGCCCTCGAAGCCCTTCAGGGCCCAGCGCACCGCATTGCCGAACAGCAGCAGCGCGATGGGGGGGCCGAACAGCAGCACCGGCAAGGCCAGCACCTGACCCAGCGTGGTGAATCCGCCCTCCAGGCCGAAAATGATGAGGTAGATGCTCCAGGCCATGAGCCAGGCGGCGGAAAACACCACCCACACGCGGAACAGGCCGCGCCGCCAGTTCAGCGGCGCCGGGCTGTTCTCGTTGCCCGCCATCACCTGGAAACGGCGGCGTGATACCCCGAAATTGGCCATAGTTCGCCCTTGCCTCATGCCGCCTTTGTCGCCGCGCAACGCGGCAAAAACGGGGCCGCGATTCGCCGCCCGTCCCCCATCATCGGCTGCCGCGCGGCGGGTGAAAAGGACGAATTCCGGGCGGATGCGAAATGCGCGCCGCCACCGGCGGACCGTGCCAAAATTGCACAACGGCGCGGCGGTTCCGCTCCCTGCAGGGCGGGGCGGGAGACGCGAGCGCGCAAAGTGTCATGCCGCGCTCCTGCTGCCGGCGTCGCGGCGACAGCCGGACCATCGCGGCGGTATCGAACCCATCCATGCGGGCCTCCCACCAACGAAGAGCGGCGGCGCTGCGCCGCCGCGTCACGAG
>JBFWWQ010000057.1:0-13747 GCA_050246095.1 Pseudorhodoplanes sp. | reverse complement strand
GCCGGCGCGCAGGTCAAGAGCACGCCGTCCGCCCGCACCTCGAAGGTCTCCGGGTCGATATCGAGCTTCGGCGTCGCGCCGATGTGGACCATGCTCTTCTTGGAGATGCCGCCGCGCGTATTCGACACCGCCACGAGCTCCTTCCGGATGCCGAGCTTCCTGCCGACCCCCGCGCGCACCGCGGCTTTCGAAGCGAACACGACCGAGGAGGCCGTCAGCGCGCGCCCGAAGGCGCCGAACATCGGGCGGTAATGCACCGGCTGCGGCGTCGGGATCGAGGCATTGGGATCGCCCATCGGCGCGGCCACGATGCTGCCGCCCTTGACGATGCAGTCCGGCTTCACGCCGAAAAAGGCGGGCGACCACAAGACAAGATCGGCCATCTTGCCCTTCTCGACCGAGCCGATGATTTTCGATACGCCGTGCGCGATCGCCGGATTGATCGTGTATTTGGCGACATAGCGCTTGGCGCGCACATTGTCGTTGTCGCCCTTCTCTTCCTTCAGGCGGCCGCGCTGCTTCTTCATCTTGTCCGCCGTCTGCCAGGTGCGGATGATGACCTCGCCGAGCCGGCCCATCGCCTGTGAATCCGACGACATCATCGAGAGAGCGCCGAGATCGTGCAGGATGTCCTCCGCCGCGATCGTCTCCTTGCGGATGCGGCTTTCGGCAAAGGCCAGATCCTCGGCGATCGAGGGATCGAGATGGTGGCACACCATCAGCATGTCGAGATGCTCGTCGATGGTGTTCTTCGTGAACGGCCGCGTCGGATTGGTCGAGGACGGCAGCACGTTCTTCAGCCCCGCCACCTTCATGATGTCCGGCGCATGGCCGCCGCCCGCGCCCTCGGTGTGGAAGGCGTGGATGGTGCGGCCCTTGAACGCCTTGATGGTGTCCTCGACGAAGCCGGATTCGTTCAGCGTGTCGGTGTGGATCATGACCTGGATGTCGTGATCGTCGGCGACGCTCAGGCAATTGTCGATCGCCGCCGGTGTCGTGCCCCAGTCCTCGTGCAGCTTCAGCGCGCAGGCGCCGGCCTTGACCATTTCCTCCAGTGCTGCCGGGCGCGAGGCATTGCCCTTGCCGGCAAAGCCGAGATTGACCGGGAAGGCATCCGCCGCCTGGATCATGCGCGCGATGTGCCAGGGTCCCGGCGTGCAGGTGGTCGCAAAAGTGCCGTGCGCGGGGCCGGTGCCGCCGCCGAGCAGCGAGGTGATGCCGCTCATCAGCGCATCGTCCACCTGCTGCGGACAGATGAAATGGATATGCGTGTCGAAGCCCCCGGCGGTGAGGATTTTCCCCTCGCCCGCGATCACCTCGGTGCCGGGCCCGACAATGATGGTGACGCCGGGCTGGATGTCGGGATTGCCCGCCTTGCCGACGGCGTGGACCTTGCCGTCCTTGATGCCGACATCGGCCTTCACGATCCCCCAGTGATCCAGGATCACCGCATTGGTGATGACGGTATCGACCGCGCCCTGCTTGTTGCTGACCTGGCTCTGGCCCATGCCGTCGCGGATCACCTTGCCGCCGCCGAACTTCACCTCCTCGCCGTAGACGGTGAAGTCCTTCTCCACCTCGATGACGATGTCGGTGTCGGCAAGCCGCACGCGGTCTCCGGTCGTGGGGCCGAACATCTCGGCATAGAGATAGCGGGAGATTTTGACAGGCATGTCACAGCTTCCCCATCACGTCGCCGCGGAAACCGTAGACCGTGCGCTTGCCGGCGAGCGCGACCAGCGTCACCTCGCGCGTCTGGCCGGGCTCGAAACGCACCGCCGTGCCGGCCGCGATGTCGAGGCGCATGCCGCGCGCCTTCCTGCGGTCGAATTTCAGCGCCGGATTGGTCTCGAAGAAATGATAATGCGAGCCGACCTGGATCGGCCGGTCGCCGGTATTCGCCACGGAGAGATTCACCGTCTTGCGGCCGGCATTGAGCTCGATCTCGCCGTGCTTGATGAGAAATTCGCCGGGAATCATGGCTCAGCCCCTCCGCAGCAATAGCCGCGCCGCGAACACGGCGCCGACCAGCAATGCGGCGAGCAGCATCGCGCCGAGATCGGGCAGCACGCTCGCATCATGCGGATGCTCGTGCGCGACCACGGAAGGGTGCGCGAGCGCCCGCGACGAGGCGGCTACGAGAAAGACCGATGCCAAAATCCCGCGCCATGCCACCCCGTCATGGCCGGGCTTGTCCCGGCCATCCACGCACCTGGAAAGAAAAATCGTGGATGCCCGGCACAAGGCCGGACATGACGGCAGAGTTTGTTTCAAGCTCATCCCCAACCTCGCTATCGTATCGGCTCGTGCACGGTCACCAGCTTGGTCCCGTCCGGGAACGTCGCCTCGACCTGGACGTCGTGGATCATGTCGGCGATGCCGTCCATCACCTGCTCGCGCGTGACGACCTTGCCGCCGTCACGCATCAGTTCGGCGACGCTGCGGCCGTCGCGCGCGCCTTCCAGAATGAAATCGGTGATCAGCGCGATCGCTTCCGGGTGGTTGAGCTTGACGCCGCGTTCGAGGCGGCGGCGCGCCACCATCGCGGCGACCGAAATGAGCAGCTTGTCCTTTTCGCGCGGGGTCAGATTCATCGCTTACCTCAAGAATGCCACAAGCGCGGCAGCGGGCCGCGGTCGATGCGGGCGAAGAGCTGGATGAGATCGTGCCGGAGCGCCGCGCCGTCGCGCGCGCAGAGCCGCGCGAGCGCGATCCCGTTCCACGCCGAAATGCCGACCTCGCCCGCGAAATCGCCCTGCCGCATCGCCTCAACCATCGCCTCGCCGGGAGGCGCGATCAAGACGGTTGCGATGGCGGCGGCGCCGTTTCCCACCGCCGGCGCGGCAAGCTGCCCCGCGACATCGCCGTCGAGTGCCAGCGTCTCGGCAAAAACCAGCCTGCCGCCGATCCGCACCCGCCAGCGGTCGCGCAGACGCCCTTGCGTCACGGTCTCGTCCATCGCCGTGCGGCCGAACACGACACCTTCGGCCAGCACCAGCGCCGCATCCGCAGCAAGATCCACCTCGATGCTGCGCGACAGGCCGACGCGGTCGAACAGGATGGTCTCCTGCGGCAGCCAGCGCAGCGAAGCGCCGGCGCGTATATCGAGGTGCAGCGCGATTTCCGCTTCCGGGCCATGCGAGCGATAGACTTTCTCGGCCGCGGCGCCGCCTGCCAGCAGACGCGCCTTCTCCCCGACCGTCACCGCAATGTCGAAACGGTCGCCGCCGGCAATGCCGCCCGCCGTATTGACCAGCACGGCCTCGCATTCCCCGCCTTCGACATTCGGAAAGCGAACGCGCAGCGAGCCGGCCTCGTGCACCCCGGCGCGGCGCGTGCGGCCGGCTTGCGCCTTCACCGAGAAGGCGACGCGCCCCATTGCGCGGTTGGCGGCGAAGGTGTCGCCGAAGGGCTGTGATGCCGATTCTACCACACTATCGATTCCGTCATGGCCGGGCTTGTCCCGGCTATCCACGAGCGCAACCGCCGCGGTATCCAAGACGTGGATGCCCGCGGCAAGCGCGGGTATGACGGTAGGAGAGAGCGGCGCCATTGGCAAAGTTCAGAGCGAAATGGCCTGCCGCAGCGCGGCTTCGTCGATATCCCTGGCGGTGCAGGAATAGACCACAGCGCCGCGGTCCATCGCGACGAAGCGGTCGCCGAGCTCGCGCGCAAAATCGAAATACTGCTCGACCAGCACGATGGCGATTTCGCCGAGGCTGCGCAGATAGGTGATGGCGCGGCCGATATCCTTGATGATCGAGGGCTGGATGCCTTCCGTTGGCTCGTCGAGCAGCAGCAGCTTGGGCCGCATCACCAGCGCGCGGCCGATGGCGAGCTGCTGCTGCTGGCCGCCGGAAAGGTCGCCGCCGCGCCGGCGCAGCATGTCGCCGAGGACCGGGAACAATGAGAACACATCGTCGGGAATATAGCTCTCGGCGCGGCTGAGCGGGGCAAAGCCGGTCTTGAGGTTTTCCTCGACCGTCAGCAGCGGAAAAATCTCGCGGCCCTGCGGCACCAGCGCGATGCCCTCGCGCGCGCGTTCGTAAGGCTTCAGCGCGTTGATCTCCCGGCCCTGAAAGGCAATGCTGCCGCGCGCGGGAATGCGCTGGCCGGCGAGCGTGCGCAGCAGGCTCGTCTTGCCGACGCCGTTGCGGCCCATCACGCAAGTGACCTTGCCCGCTTCCGCGATCATGGAGACGCCGCGCAGAGCCTGTGCCGCGCCGTAATAGAGGTCGATGCCTTTCACGTCGAGCATGGTCATCGGCAAATCCCGCTGTCATTCCGGGGCCCGCGCGCCAGCGCGTGAGCCCGGAATCCATATTCACGAGCCGGGGTTATGGATTCCGGGCCCGGCCCTTCGGGCCGCCCCGGAATGACCGTGAGGAAAAACCGCGCGCCCATCACCGCCCCAGATACACTTCGATCACCCGCTCGTCGGTCGAGACCTGTTCGAGCGAGCCTTCCGCCAGCACCGAGCCTTCGTGCAGGCAGGTGACCTTCACGCCCAGTTCGCGCACGAAGGTCATGTCGTGCTCGACCACGATCACGGTCTTCTCGCGGTTGATCTCCTTGAGCAGTTCCGCGGTCTGGTGCGTCTCCGCGTCGGTCATGCCGGCCACCGGCTCGTCGACCAGCAGGAGCTTCGGTTCCTGCGCCAGCAGCATGCCGATCTCCAGCCACTGCTTCTGGCCGTGCGACAGCGACCCCGCCAGGCGATGCCGCGCAGCGGCCATGCGGATAGTCTTGAGGATGGCGTCGATCCGCTGCATCTCCGGCGCCGTTTCGCTCCAGCGCAGGTTCGCGAAGGCGCGGCGGTCGGCTTTCAGAGCGAGGATCAGGTTGTCCTCGACGCTGTGCATCTCGAACACGGTCGGCTTCTGGAACTTGCGCCCGATCCCCAGATTGGCGATGTCGGCTTCGTCGAGCCGCGTCAGGTCGCGCGTGCCCTCGAAGATGACGTCCCCGTCATCGGGGCGCGTCTTGCCGGTGATGACATCCATCATCGTGGTCTTGCCGGCGCCGTTCGGACCGATGATCGCCCGCATCTCGCCGGGCTCGACCGCGAGCGACAGGTTGTTCAGCGCCTTGAAGCCGTCGAAGGAGACGCTGACGCCGTTGAGATAAAGCTGGGCGGCGGTAAGCCGCGGATCCATCTCGTTCATGCCCTACTCCGCCGGCCGCGCGGCGGCGGCGCCCGAAACGGCGTCGTCCCGCGAACCGCGCTCGCGCCACCAATGGCCGAGCGTGCCCACGATCCCGCGCGGCAGGAACAGCGTGACCGCGATGAACAATCCGCCGAGCAGAAACAGCCAGTACGGCGCGAGCAGGCCGGTGGTGAAGGTCGTCTTGGCGTAGTTGACGAGGATCGCGCCGAGCACCGCGCCGGTCAGCGTGCCGCGCCCGCCGACCGCGACCCAGATCACCGCCTCGATCGAATTGGCCGGGGCGAATTCGCTCGGATTGATGATGCCGACCTGCGGCACATACAGCGCACCGGCCACGCCCGCCATGCAGGCCGACAGGGTGAACACGAACAGCTTGTAGGACTCGACGCGATAGCCGAGGAAGCGCGCGCGCTGCTCCGCATCGCGGATCGCGACCAGCACCTTGCCGAGCTTGGAGGTGACGATGGCGCGGCAGAGGATGAAGCACAGCGCCAGCGCCGCGCAGGACGCGAAAAACAGCGCATTGCGGGTCGCCTGCGCCTGCACGTTGAAGCCGAGAATGTCCTTGAAGTCGGTCAGTCCGTTATTGCCGCCGAAACCGAAATTGTTGCGGAAAAAGCCGAGCATCAGCGCGAAGGTCATCGCCTGCGTGATGATCGAGAGATAGACGCCGGTGACGCGCGAGCGGAAGGCGAACCAGCCGAACACGAAGGCGAGCACGCCCGGCACCAGCAGCACCATCAGCATGGCGTAAGGGAAGGACTGGAAGCCGTACCAGAAGACCGGCAATTCCTTCCAGTTCAGGAACACCATGAAGTCGGGCAGGACCGGGTGCGCATAGACGCCACGGGTGCCGATCTGGCGCATCAGGTACATTCCCATCGCGTAGCCGCCGAGCGCGAAGAAGGCACCGTGCCCGAGCGAAAGGATGCCGCAATAGCCCCAGATCAGGTCGATCGAAAGCGCCAGCAGCGCGTAGCAGACATATTTCCCGAACAGCGCGACCAGATAGGTCGGAACGTGAAACGGCGAGGATTCCGGCAGCAGCAGGTTGGCGGCCGGCACGGCGAACGCCGCGGCCGCCACGAGAAACAGGAACAGCATCGCGCCCTTGTCGAGCGTGCGGATCAGCGGCGCGGTCACGGGCGCGCTCCGCCAAGATAGTCGCCAGCAACACGCGCAGCGCAAGTTGCTGCGCCCTCTCCCCTTGCGGGAGAGGGCTGCACGAACGGTTCAACAAGCTCGATCGGGTGAGGGGATACGATCTCATCGAAACATCCTAACCTCTCACCCATCCGAATCCCTTGCGACAGCGGAGCTGCCCTCTCCCGCAAGGGGAGAGGGCGCAACGACCGGCGATCCGCCCGCGGCACGCGCATGATCGTCACGCCTCCACCGCCCGGCCCTTGAGCGCGAACAGGCCGCGCGGGCGCTTCTGGATGAACAGGATGATGAGCACGAGGATCGCGATCTTGGCGAGCACGGCGCCCGCGAACGGCTCCAGGAACTTGTTGGCGATGCCGAGCGTGAAGGCGCCGACCAGCGTCCCCCACAGGTTGCCGACGCCGCCAAACACGACGACCAGGAACGAGTCGATGATGTAGCCTTGCCCGAGATTGGGCGAGACGTTGTCGATCTGCGACAAAGCCACGCCGGCAATGCCGGCGATGCCGGACCCGAGACCGAAGGTCAGCGCATCGACGCGGCTGGTACGGATGCCCATCGAAGCCGCCATGCTGCGGTTCTGCGTCACCGCCCGCATTTCCAGGCCGATGCGCGTGAAGCGCAGCAGCGCAAGCAGCGCGACGAACACCGCGAGCGTGAAGACGATGATCCAGAGACGGTTATAGGTGACCGTGATCTGCCCGACCTCGAACGCGCCGCTCATCCAGGTGGGATTGCCGACTTCCTTGTTGGTCGGGCCGAAATAGGTGCGCACCGCCTGCTGCAGGATCAGCGAAATGCCCCAGGTCGCGAGCAGCGTCTCCAGCGGGCGGCCGTACAGGAAACGGATGATGCCGCGCTCGATCAGGATTCCGACCAGGCCGGCGACCAGAAAGGCGAGCGGGACGGCGATGGCGAGCGAATAGTCGAACAGAGCCGGATTGTGGGCGCGGATCAGCTCCTGCACGACGAAGGTCGTGTAGGCGCCGAGCATCACCATCTCGCCATGCGCCATGTTGATCACGCCCATGACGCCAAAGGTAATGGCAAGGCCGATGGCCGCGAGCAGCAATACCGAGCCGAGCGAAAGCCCGTACCAGGCATTCTGCACGGCCGCCCAGATGGCCAGATTGTATTCGATCGAGGAGCGCGCATCGGCGGCGAGCTTCTGCACGCCGGCGGGCGCACCCGAGGGCAGCGTCGACAGGATCGCCAGCGCCTCCTGGTCGCCGCGCTCGCGCAGCACCGTCACCGCTTCGATCTTGTCGGTTTCCCTGGCGTCGGCGCTGAACAGGACGACCGCGGCGCGCGCTTCCGACAGCGCGCGCTTCACGCGCGCATCGGTCTCCCGGGCCAGAGCATTGTCGAGCGCCGGCAGCGCCGCCGCGTCGCGCGACTTGAACACCGCCTGCGCGGCGTCGAGGCGCTTCTTTGGATCGGACGACAGCAAGGTCAGGGAGCCGAGCGCCGCCTGGACGATTCCGCGCAGACGGTTGTTGAGCCGCACCGGCTTCAGCCCGGACGGCTCGTTGACCGCATTGCCCGTCGCCGCGTCGCGCGTGCGCCCGTCCGCGGCACGGATATAGACGCGCTTCGCCTCCGGATCGAAGAACAGCCGCCCCTCCTGCAGCGCGCCGACGATATCGGCAGCCAGGGGATTGCCGCTTGCCGCGACGCCGCCGATCGCGGCATCGGTGTCGCTGAAGGAATCCGCGCTGAAGCGTTGCAGTGCCTCGTCGAAGCTCTGGGCGCGCAAGGCAGGCATGACCGCAGCCATGCCGATCGCAACCAGAAGCGCGGCAAGGCCATAGCGTAACCAGATCATTTCGGAGCGTCCCGGCTGGGGTGGCGGGAGAGGCGAACGCCGCCTCCCCCGTTGTCGTCAGATTGCGGCGCGGATCAGCTGCCGCACTTGTTGGTCTTGGTGTTGAAGTTGCCGCATTTGAGCTTCACCCAGTCGGCCACCAGGTCCTTGGAGCCGTCGAGCTCCTTCGACCAGGCGTCGCCCGGCACAAGCCCCTCGGTCCGCCACACGACGTCGAACTGGCCGTCGGCCTTGATCTCGCCGATGAAGACCGGCTTGGTGATGTGGTGGTTCGACAGCATTTCCGACATGCCGCCGGTGAGGTTGGGCGCCTTGATGCCGGGCAGCACGTCGATCACCTTGTCGGGATCGGTGGTGCCGGCCTTCTTCACCGCCTCGATCCACATCGTAAATCCGATCACGTGCGCTTCCATCGGATCGTTGGTCACGCGCTTCGGATTCTTGGTGAAAGCCTGCCAGCTCTTGATGAACTCCTTGTTGGCGGGCGTATCGATCGACTGGAAGTAGTTCCAGGCCGCGAGATGGCCGACCAGCGGTTTGGTGTCGATGCCGGCGAGCTCTTCCTCGCCGACCGAGAACGCCACCACCGGGATATCGGTCGCCTTGACGCCCTGATTGCCGAGTTCCTTGTAGAACGGAACGTTGGCGTCGCCGTTGATGGTCGAGACCACCGCCGTCTTCTTGCCGGCCGAGCCGAACTTCTTGATGTCGGCCACGATCGTCTGCCAGTCGGAATGTCCGAACGGCGTGTAGTTGATCATGATGTCTTCCTGCTTGACGCCTTTCGACTTCAAGTAGGCTTCCAGGATCTTGTTGGTCGTGCGCGGATAGACGTAGTCGGTGCCCGCAAGCACCCACCGCTTCACGTCGCCGCCGTCCTTCGACATCAGATAGTCGACGGCCGGGATCGCCTGCTGGTTGGGCGCGGCACCGGTGTAGAAGACGTTACGCTCGGATTCCTCGCCCTCGTACTGGACCGGATAGAACAGGATCGAGTTGAGCTCCTTGAACACCGGCAGCACGGACTTGCGCGACACCGAGGTCCAGCAGCCGAACACGGCGGCGACTTTTTCCTTGGTGATCAGTTCGCGGGCCTTTTCGGCGAAGAGCGGCCAGTTGGAGGCCGGATCGACGACGACGGCTTCGAGCTTCTTGCCGAGGACGCCGCCCTTCTTGTTCTGCTCCTCGATGAGGAACAGCATGGTGTCCTTCAGCGTGGTCTCGCTGATGGCCATGGTGCCGGACAGCGAGTGCAGGATGCCGACCTTGATGGTGTCCTGGGCCTTGGCCGGCATGGCGACGGCGAGGCTGAGAGCCGTGGCCGCACCGGCCGCGAGCCAGCGGCTGGCCAGCGGACGCTTGGCAGCTGCGCGGATGGATTGGATCATTCGATGTTCCCTCTTGCGTTTGACGCGCGCGAATCTCCCCGAATTGCCCGGCGGCCTTTCGCGCTGCAGCAGGGGATCGCAAGGGGCGTGCCAACGCCGGTAACGACGTGAAGGCCTTGAATCCGCACCATGAATCATTTTAAGGCGATTTGCCTGCCCAATGGGCAGTCAAATCAGCCTGCGCATAAACTAGGCTAGTTGCCGTTTCCCTGAGCAATCAGGAGAGAAGCGAGCGCTGTCACTTCGCCTTTTCGGCTGCGGGCGGGAATGGCGCCGATCGCACCGGCGCGCACCGCGCAACTCACCAGAGATCGTCGACCGTCATCGGCCGTGGGATCAGGTTCTGCTGGGCGGCATAGGAGAGCAGCAGCGCGAGGCAGGGCCGGTTCGCCTCACGACCGAACGGAATGGTGTCGATACTCCCCGGCCGCGGCTGGCCGGAGATTCGCTTGCCCTCCTCCAGCAGCCGGTACAATTCTGCGACGACCTGCGGCTGCGATTTGGCCAGCGCGTCGGTCACCACCACCATGTGGTTCACCGGCACGACACCGTGGCGCGCATGCCAGGCGCGAGCGGCCACGTCGGGATCGGGGATCACGCTGAGCAGTTTCGGATCGTTCGGCATGGCCGCGCCGTAGATCGCGGCATCGAGTTCGCCGGCGAGCAGCATCTTCGTCATGTCCTGGCCGGGCTGCGCACGGGTCACAGCGTCGGGGTCCTTCGCTTCGACGACATGCCCGTCCTCGAACGTCACCCATTGCACGCCGCTCAAGTCGACGCCGTAATCGTTGGCGATGATTCCGCGGATCCAGGTTCCCGTGGTCTGGCTGTAGGAGCGCACGCCGATGCGCTTGCCGGCCAGATCGGCCGGCCGCATGGCGCCGCGTTCGCTATTATACAGGCAGGTATTGTGCTGAAAGCGGCCGAGCATCGCCGCCGGCAGCAGCGTCAGGCCCTTGTTGTAGGCCTTGGCCTGCAGATAGGTGACCAGCGCCAGTTCGCCGACATCGAAGGCGTGCTCGCGCACCATCGGCTTGAACGCCAGATGCATCGGCTTCACGTCGACAAAATCCAGCGTGAGCATCGACGAGGTCACCTCGCCGCGCTTCAGCGGCAGGGTGTGCGGATAGTCGCCGATGGCGACGCGAAGCGTCACGGGCTGCATGTTGGCGGTCCTCAAGCTTTTCGCAAATTCCGAGCTTGACGCAGTTGACAGGATTGTCAACAATCTGGCGATCCATTCGCCGCCCATGAACGCACGCACGCCCCGCGAACCCGCCGATGTCACCGCGCGCCTGCGCGCGGCGATCGCGCGCGGGCAGCTCACGCCGAACGAGCGGCTGATCGAGGAAGAGCTGGCGCGGGATTACGGCGTGAACCGCGCCAATATCCGCATGGCGCTGGCGATGCTCGACCAGGAAGGGCTGGTCGTGCGCGAGCCCAACCGCGGCGCGCGCGTGCGCGCGGTGTCGGATTCCGAAGCGATCGAGATTGCCGAGACGCGCCTCGCCATCGAGGGCATGATCGCCCGCCGCGCGGCCGAACGCGCGACGCCGGCCGACCGGAAGGCGCTGCGCGCCATCGAAAGGGACATGCGCCGCGCGGCGGAGAACGCCGATTACGGTGCCTTTTCCCGATGCAACGCCGCCTTGCACCGGGAAATCCAGCGCATCGCCGGCAACGGGACGGCAAACCGCATCCTGGCGACGCTGAAGTCGCATCTGGTGCGCCTGCAATACCGCGTCATCATGCTGCCGGGCCGCCCGAAATCCTCGCTCAAGGAGCATGCCGCGATCGTCGAGGCGATCTGCGCGCGCGATGCGGACGCCGCCGAAGCGGCGATGCGGCGCCATCTCCTCAATTTCAGGGACCTGCTGAAACAGGCCATCGAGGCCGCACGGCTCGGCGGCTTCTGAAGCGGTCAGATCGACAACGGAGTACATGATGTCCACGCAGAAAACCGGCCTCGTCGTTTCCGCGCATCCCGGTGATTTCGTCTGGCGCGCGGGCGGTGCCGTCGCGCTGCATGCGAAGAAGGGCTATCGCATGAAGATCGTCTGTCTCTCCTTCGGCGAGCGCGGCGAAAGCCAGTTCGCCTGGAAGGAGGCCGGCGCGACGATGGAAAAGGTCAAGGCCGGCCGCAAGGACGAGGCCGAGCGCGCCGCCGCCCTGCTCGGGGCCGAGATCGAATTCTTCGACGCCGGCGATTACCCGCTGCGGCTCACCGAGAAACATTTCGACCGCATGGTGGACATCTACCGTGAGCTCAACCCGTCCTTCGTGCTCACGCACGCGCTCGACGACCCCTACAATTTCGATCATCCCAACGCGGCGCATTTCGCGCAGGAGACGCGCGTCGTCGCGCAGGCCATGGGCCACAAGCCGGGCGCCAAATACACCTATGCCGCGCCGCCCGTCTTCCTGTTCGAGCCGCACCAGCCCGAGCAGTGCCATTTCAAGCCGCAGGTCATCCTCAACATCGACGCGGTCTGGGAGACGAAATACAAGGCGTTCCAGATCCTCGCCGCGCAGAAGCATCTGTGGGCCTATTACGAGCGCGTCGCGCTCAACCGCGGCGTCCAGGGCGGCCGCAACACCGGCAGGCCGATGACCTACGGCGAGGCCTACCAGCGGCTGTTCCCGATGGCGCTGGAGGAACTGGCTTAAACGCGATTTCGTGTCCCGGATGCGGCGCAGCGCGAAGCGGTGCGACGCTGATCCGGGACCGTCACGGGCTGGAGCGGTCCCGGTTCTGCAGCGCACTCCTCGCTATGCTCGCACTGCGCTGCGCCCGGGACACGAATTTGGAGGTTGGAAAACATGAAACCCGTCGTCGTCCGCAACATCCAGCGCGCCGATGCCAATGCCTGCGGCGTGCTCGCCGGGCTTGGCGTATCCACCGCGCATGAGGCGCTCGGCCGCTCCGGCCTGATGAAGCCCTATCTGCGGCCGGTCTGGTCCGGCGCATCGGTCTGCGGCCCGGCCGTTACGGTGCTGGCGCAGCCCGGCGACAACTGGATGATCCATGTCGCGATCGAGCAGGTGAAGCCCGGCGACGTGCTGGTGGTCGGCTGCACCGCCGACAATACCGACGGCATGTTCGGCGATCTCCTTGCAACGTCATTGAAAGCACGCGGCGCGCTCGGGCTCGTCATCGACGCCGGCTGCCGCGACGTCGCGACCCTGAAGGAGATGGGCTTCCCGGTCTGGTCGAAGGCGATTTCCGCCAAGGGCACGGTGAAGGCGACGCTGGGCTGCGTGAATATCCCGGTCGTGTGCGCGGGCGTGAACGTGATCCCGGGCGACGCGGTCGTCGCCGACGACGACGGCGTCGTCGTCATCCCGAGCAGGCTCGCGGTCGAGGTCGCCGAGAAGGGCCGGAAGCGCGAGGCGGACGAGGCGGGCAAGCGCGCCAGGCTCGCCTCCGGCATCCTCGGCCTCGACATGTACAACATGCGCGAGCCGCTCGCGAAGGCCGGACTCGTCTATGTCGACAATTCGGATGACGTTTGAGCAGACGGACACTGAATGCCTGTTCTTTCTATTGATCTCGCTCACAAGAGCTACAATGACATTGGCGCGGCAATACTAAAGCTGCAACACCAGAAAATTGTCGTTCAATTCATTGAAATTTCGCTCAATGGCAAGCCGTGCGCCGACCGTCTTGCGGAGTTTATAAACATCCTCTGCGACAAGCAAAACATCGAGATTGTCATTATTGATGGCGCCCAAGGCTGGAGAATGAAGAATAGCCCCTTGATCCATTCTCGCCAATGTGAGCGGGAACTCAATACACCAGCAAAATCGGGAGAACCTTTTGTTGTAAGGCCGAGACCGTATCTTTCGTTTGTTACATTCTCGATTGCTCTTTTCGACAGGCTTTCTGATTTAGGTTGGCACCGGATGAGTAGTGCACCTTTTATCGCCGGCACATCAAAGGTGTTGATCGAGTCCTTTCCAAGAACGGCTTGGCGCTCTCTGCAAATTTCTCCATTGCCATCCAAACGAAAGGCAAAGAGGGCAGACCTTGAAGAACGGATAGATCGACTCAAAAGTATCTTGCCTCTTCACCTTTCAAAATTTCCCAACCACGATGAATTGCAGGCGCTGGCATCTGGTATAGCGGGCTTGTGGATCGAACAGAACGAGTGGCACCGATGCAAAGTATCGGGAGTGCACCCGCGATCGAAAGATAACCATTG
>JBFWWQ010000056.1:0-13826 GCA_050246095.1 Pseudorhodoplanes sp. | reverse complement strand
TGATTCCCGGCGCGATGATGAGAAAACCACGCGAGATATTGGAGCTGGTCGGAGAGCGCTCGGCGTTCACCGTCTGCCATGCGATCAGCATCGCCTTCACGGTGGTTTTGCCCGCGCCGGTCGCCATCTTCATCGCAAGACGGAGCAGTTCGGGGTTGGCTTGTTCGTTAGCTCCGAGGATATGTTCCCAGATATGGGCATACTGCTTCTTGCTTTTCGCCACTTCCGTCAGCCAGATGACGGTTTCGACTGCTTCGATCTGGCAGAAGAACGGGCGCACGCCCTGAAACTGATGGCTGCGCCAATAGGTGAGAAGCCGCGCCGTGGCCGGTGTTACGCCCCATACAGACGGGTTTGATCTGCGCCACTCGCCGACATGGCTGCGAATCTCGTTGATGATCGGAGTCGGGTTGTATTCCTGCTCCTCGGTCGAAAGCCCGTCGTCATGTTGGAGGTTGAGGCTGGCCTGATCCTTGTTGTTGCTCTTGCGCTTCTTCTTACGCGGCTTGGGGACAGGGGTAATCAGTTCGGATTTACGCCGTCCCTCGCGCGGCGGCTCGTTCAGCGGCTGGCCCTCGGCATCAAGGGGATGATGCCGAGTCGGTTCCTCATATGGGGAATTGAGGATGGGCTGCTCGAAGAAAGGGCTGGCTTGCGGCGTCGTCACTTGCGGCATTTCTTTATCTGGGCAGGAGCAAGGGCCGGGCGGCGCAACACTACCGAATCTATCATCTTCAACTTCCCATATTCCCTCACTGAGATTACCACCAATACTCCTCTAATATGATTTTCAACCGAAGGGACGCCTTCGTGCACGTGGCTTTCTGATTTCAACAGAGAATCTACTAGTCCAAATTAGGCTTTAGTTCTTATTTCTGCGGCTAGCCGCCTCGCTGAGACCGGCTGAAGTTTGTTCGCAAAACAGCCAATTTCCGAACAGTTGCCCACGAACACGATTAAAACAGATGGGCCTGAACGCCCGAGCTTTGCCCCTACCAATCGTAATGCGAACAGTGCCCGGGAAGATGCTGAACATTTGACGACAAGCCAAAGCGATCCAGGCGGCCTCAGACGCAATCGACGGCGGCCGTCCGACGAGCTCATCAATTTGATCGCAAAACCACAAAAAACAGATCAGTCTGGACTTATCGCAAAGCGCGAGAGGTGGCGAGTGATGATGCCTCTCCTTCTTTGCGCGGCCTACCACTCAGTCGGATTATCTGCCAGTCCTCCGCCCCAGTTCTCTCGCAAACGGGAGTGTGCGCCGCGTTGTCGGGAGACAACGGAAGAATCCGGGGCTAACTTTGCCGTCTCTCGGAATCCAGAGACAGTCACGGGGACGAATATCCGCCGAATTCGCCGCAGAAACCGCCATTATTTTGCGGAGACTCTCTTGGGACGGAAATCGCCAAACTGACTGGCTGGGGCGCCTGGATTCGAACCAGGGAATGGCGGAATCAAAATCCGCTGCCTTACCACTTGGCTACGCCCCAATCCGGGAAAGGTCCGGTCCGGCGCCCCTTGGCATGCGGACGGCGCGGGCGCAAGGACGGCTGCCCCAATCCCGCCGGACCGCGTGGAAATTAGCGGCCTCGCAGGCGGTTATCAACGTGGCGGCACATTATTTTGCGGCTGTCGCCCCCGCGATTGACCGAGCGGGACCGGGGGCTAGATTGGCCGGACCCGTCCCGCCTGGCCGTCCTCAGGATTTGCCGATGACCTACCGCGCGCCCGTCACCGACATCGCCTTTACCCTCAAGCACGCGGCCGGTTTCGACGCCGCTCTGGCGGAGGGATTGTATGGCGACCTGACGCCGGACCTGGTCGATGCCGTGCTGGAGGAAGCCGGCAAGTTCGCCTCCGGCGTGATCGCGCCGCTCAACGCGATCGGCGACCGGCACGGCACGCCGTTCAAGGACGGCGCCGTCACCATGCCGCCGGGATGGAAAGAAGCTTACAAGGCCTGGGCGGCGGCCGGCTGGGCCGGCCTCGCCGGGCCTGCCGCCTATGGCGGCCAGGAACTGCCGCTCGCGATCAACACGGCGTGCAACGAGATGTGGAATTCGGCGTCGATGGCTTTCATCATCGGGCCGGTCCTGACCATGGCCGCGGTGGAGGCGCTGCATGCGCACGGCAGCGAAGCGCTGAAGCAGACCTATCTCGAGAAGCTCGTCACCGGCCAATGGTTCGGCACCATGCAGCTGACCGAGCCGCAGGCCGGCTCCGATGTCGGCGCGCTGCGCACCAAGGCCGAGCGCGCGGGCGACGGCACCTACCGCATCACCGGGCAGAAAATCTTCATCACCTATGGCGAGCACAGCCTCACCGACAACATCATTCATTTCGTGCTGGCGCGCCTGCCGGACGCGCCGCCGGGGACTAAAGGGATATCACTGTTCCTGGTGCCGAAATTCCTGGTCAACGACGACGGCTCGCTCGGTGCGCGCAACGACGTGCGCGCGCATTCGGTCGAGCACAAGATGGGCATCCACGCCTCGCCCACCTGCACGATGGTGTACGGCGACCGGGGCGGTGCCGTCGCTTATCTGGTTGGGCAGGAGAATGCCGGCATGGCCTGCATGTTCACGATGATGAACAATGCACGCCTGTCGGTCGGCATCGGCGGCGTCGGCATCGCCGAGCGCGCGCTGCAGCAGGCCGCCGCCTATGCACGCGAGCGCAAGCAGGGACGCAATCCCGGCATGGCGGCGACGCAGTCGGTCACCATCGTCGAGCATGTCGACGTCCAGCGCATGCTGCTGACCATGTCGGCGCTGACGCGCGCCGCGCGCGCGATCTGCTACGCCACCGCGGTCGCGCTGGACCGCGCGCATCTCGGCAAGGACGAGGCGGCGCGCAAGGCGGGCGCCGAGCGCGCGGCCCTGCTCACGCCGGTCGCCAAGGCCTTCTCCACCGACGTCGGGACCGAGGTCGCCTCGATCGGCGTGCAGGTGCATGGCGGCATGGGCTATATCGAGGAGACCGGCGCGGCCCAGCATTATCGCGACGCGCGCATCGCGCAGATCTACGAGGGGACCAACGGCATCCAGTCGATCGATCTGGTGACGCGCAAGATCACCATGAATGGCGGCGCGACCGTGAAGGCCTATCTCGACGAACTGCGCACCGTCGCAAAGTCGGTGAAGGACGTCAACGATCCCGCTTTCGGCGCGACCGCGCGGAAGCTGGACGCGGCGATCGGTCACCTGGCGCGGGTGACGGAGTGGCTGCTGGCACAGCCTCCGAAGAATCAGAACGCGGCGCTCGCGGGCGCGACGCATTATCTGCGCATGTTCGCCAACACCGCCGGCGGCTGCATGATCGCAGGCGAGGCGGTGAGCGCGCTGCGCAGCGGCAACGGCCACGGCGACACCGCGCGTCGCGTTGCGCTGGCGCGCTTCTTCGCCGAGACCATCGCCGTGCAGAACGGCTCTCTCGCCGAAGCTGTCCTGGAGGGCGGCGCGGCGGTCAACCCGGTCGCGCTGCCGGACGCGGCGGCGTAACCGGTCATGGCCATGACGGAATTCGTCAGCGTGCGCGACGCCGGCGGCATCCGCGAAATCCGGATGCTGCGCGCCGACAAGAAGAACGCGCTCGATTTCGCGATGTACGATGCGCTGGCGGCGGCCTTCGAGAGCGCCAATGCGGCGGATATACGCTGCGTCCTGATCGGCGGCGTGCCGGGCGCATTCTGCGCCGGCAACGACCTGAAGGATTTCCAGATCATGGCGTCGGAACGCAGCGGTCTCGGCGCGCCGATCCTCCGGTTCCTGCATGCGCTGGCGCGCTGCGAGAAGCCGGTGGTCGCCGCCGTCCAGGGTGTCGCGGTCGGCATCGGCACCACCATGCTTTTGCATTGCGACTATGTCGTCGCCGCAAGCGATGCGCGCTTCATGACCCCGTTCGTGTCGCTCGGCCTGCTGCCGGAGGCGGGATCGAGCTTGCTCGCCCCGCGCCTGATGGGCGAACGGCGCGCCTTCGCACTGCTCGCAATGGGGTTGCCGCTGGAGGCGCAGGAAGCGAAAGCCTGCGGCCTCGTCAACGCCGTCTGCGCACCGGCCGAGGTCGAGGCGGAGGCGCGCAAGGCCGCGGAGCGGATCGTCGCGCTGCCGCCGCAGGCTCTGGCGGTGACGCGGCGTCTCGTGCGCGGCGCGCCCGAGGCGATCGTCGCGCGCATCGACGAGGAGGCGGCGCATTTCCAGAAGCGCCTGCAGTCGGACGAGGCGCAGGCCGCGTTCAAGGCGTTCTTCGAGCGGAAGAAATAAAGTCTCTCCCCTGTCATGGCCGGGCTCGACCCGGCCATCCCGCTTAGGCGAGCAGCGTGCGTCCCCAAGCAGGCCCCGCGGGACAAGCCCGCGGGCGATCACGAATCGGCGAGCAAATTTACAACGGCTTCAGCCCCGCCTCGATTTCCCGGCGCCGATCCTCCAGGAACGGCGGCAAGGCAAGCTTCTCGCCGAGCTTGTCCATCGGCTCGTCGGCGTCGAAGCCGGGGCCGTCGCTCGCGATCTCGAACAGGATACCGCTCGGTTCGCGGAAATACAGCGAACGGAAATAGAAGCGGTCGACCTTGCCGCTGTTGGGAATGCCGAGCGCGTTCAGCCGCTGCGCCCAGGCGTCGTATTCCTTGTCGGGCGTGCGGAACGCGACATGGTGCACGCCGCCGGCGCCCGGCTGCGCGCGGCGCAGATCGGGCCGCACCGCCAGATGCAACTCGGCCGCCGCACCCCCCTCGCCCATGCTGTACACATAAATAATGTGATCCGGCGCTTCGGGATTGGGATATTCCCGCACTTTGCGCATGTTCATCGCCTGCGTCAGCACCGCGTCGGTATGGGACAGCGTGGGCACCGTCATGACGATCGGACCGAGACCGCGGATCTGGCGCTCCTGCGGCACCGCGCTGCGCTCCCAAGGATGGGCGACGCCCGCGCCGCCGTCATCGACCAGCGACAGCCGCTGGCCCTCGCGGTCCTGGAAATCCAGCGTCAGGCGGCCGTCCCGCTCGATCACCTCGCCGGACGCAATGCCGTTATCGGCAAAGTGTCGGCGCCACCATTCCAGCGTCTCGGCTCCGGCGACCCGCAACGCCGTCCGGGTGATCGAGTTGTTGCCGTGGCGTTCGGGGCCCGTGGGAAAATCGAAGAAGGTGATGTCGGAGCCGGGCGAGGCTTTGCCGTCGGCATAGAACAGGTGATAGGCGCTCACGTCGTCCTGGTTGACGGTCTTCTTCACCAGCCGCATGCCGAGGATTCCGGCATAGAAGGCGAGATTGCCGGGCGCATCGGACGAGACGGCCGTGAGATGATGGATGCCGGAAAGCTGCATGGGAGGTCCTGGGCTGCGCCGCGGCGCGGCAGGTTTTCAAGAGGTCGCGCGTGATCTAGGAGTGGGAAGGCGGTTGTGCCAGCCCGGCATGCCCGCCCGGCAGGGAGGACATGCATGTCGCTCAAGGGCAAGACGCTGTTCATCACCGGCGCCTCGCGCGGCATCGGCTTGGCGATCGGCCTGCGCGCCGCGCGCGACGGCGCCAATGTCGTGATCGCCGCCAAGACCGAGAACCCGCACCCGAAGCTTCCCGGCACCATCTACACGGCGGCCGAGGAGATCGAGAAGGCCGGCGGCCGCGCCCTGCCGCTGGTGGTCGATGTGCGCGACGAGGCCTCCGTCAAGGAGGGCCTCGACAAGGCCGCCGCGCATTTCGGCGGACTCGATATCGTGGTCAACAATGCCAGCGCGGTCCAGGTCACGCCGGTCGCGCAGACCGACATGAAGCGCTTCGACCTGATGCACCAGGTGAACGCGCGCGGCACCTTCATGGTCTCGAAATACGCGATCCCGCATCTGGAAAAGGCGGCGAATCCGCACATCCTGATGAACTCGCCGCCACTCGACATGCAGGAGAAATGGTTCGCCCCGCACACAGCCTATTCGATGGCGAAGTTCGGCATGAGTCTGGTCGCGCTCGGGCTGGCGGGCGAGTTGCGGCCGAAGGGTATCGCGGTCAACACCCTGTGGCCGCGCGTCATCATCGCCACCAGCGCGATCAGGAATCTCCTCGGCGGCGACCAGGGCATGCGCATGGCGCGCTCGCCCGAGATCATGGCCGACGCGGCCTATGCCGTCTTCAACAAGCCGGCAAAAAGCTTCACCGGCAACTTCCTGATCGACGACACGTTCCTGGCGGGCGAAGGCGTGACGGATTTCGAGCGTTACCGCATGGACCCCTCGCAGCCGCTTGCGCCCTGCTTCTTCACGCCGAATCTTCCGCCGCCGCCCGCGGGCGTGGTCATCGACGGCAGACGCGATATCCGTGGCGTTCCCGATCCCGCTGTGTCAGGCTGACCGGCGAAAACGCGACCCGAGAATGACCACCCTCCTCATCACGCATCCCGCCTGTCTCGACCACCTCACCCCGTTGGGGCACCCGGAGCGGCCCGACCGGCTGCGCGCCATCGAGCGCGCGCTGGAGCAAGAGAAATTTTCCCACCTCGCGCGCGTCGAGGCGCCGCGCGCGGATGCCGAAACGATCGCGCTGTGCCATCCTGCGGAATATGTCGAGGCGATCCGCGACGCCTCGCCGAAGGATGGCATCGTGCATATCGACGCCGACACCTCGATGTCGCCGGGCAGCTACGAGGCCGCGTTGCGCGCGGTGGGGGGCGGCGTGCTCGCGGTCGATGAGGTGGTTGCGAAAAAGGCGAAGAACGCCTTCGTCGCCGTGCGCCCGCCGGGCCACCATGCGGAGACCGCCCGCCCGATGGGCTTCTGCCTGTTCAACAGCGCGGCCATTGCGGCGCGCTATGCGCAGAAGAAGCATGGGCTGACCCGCGCGGCCATCGTCGATTTCGACGTGCATCACGGCAACGGCTCGCAGGAGATTTTCTGGAGCGATCCGACGGTGATGTATTGCTCGACGCATCAGATGCCGCTCTATCCCGGCACCGGCGCGAAGACCGAGCGCGGCGATCACGACACCATCGTCAATGCGCCGCTGCGCGCCGGCGACGGCGGCAGCCAGTTCCGCGAGGCGATGCAGAGCGTGATCCTGCCGCGGCTCGAAGCCTTCGCGCCCGACATCGTCATCGTCTCCGCAGGCTTCGACGCGCATACCCGCGATCCCCTGGCGAGCCTGAACTTCGTCGAGAACGATTTCGCCTGGGCGACGGGCAAGCTGATGGAACTCGCCGAGAAGCGCGCGCAGGGTCGGCTGATCTCCATGCTGGAAGGCGGTTACGACCTGCAGGGGCTGGCGGGCTCGGTCGGGGCGCATGTCACGACCCTGATGCATGGCTAGGCTGCGATAGCCACAATGATGCCTTTGTGGCATCGCTTGTCGGTGTCCGATTCCCGCCCCGCGGGGCTTCTCAACGGTTGACCGCCGATGGCCGAAACCTCCCATGCCGATGTGAAAAAGATGCCCTTCGAGCGGGCCGTCGAGGAGCTTGAATCGATCATCAAGCGGCTCGAGGAAGGCAAGGTGCCGCTGGAGGAATCGGTGGCGATCTACGAGCGCGGGGAGGCCCTGAAGCAGCGCTGCGAGGAGCTTCTGCGCCAGGCGGAAGCCCGGGTGGAGAAGATCACGGTCGATTCGGCCGGAAAAGCCCGGGGAACCGAGCCCCTCGACGTCAAATAGTTGCCTTCCGGAACCAATCCACAAAATCGTCGCCGGCGTGAATTGTGGCAGAGAATTGCCCCATTATCTCGATATGTTGTATGCGTCCGCGCTGATGCCGGCGTGACCGCTTACCGGAGTAATCATCTTGTCGACCTCCAAGACGCCCCTGCTCGATCGAATCGGCGTTCCCGCCGACCTGCGCCGCCTGCCCGAATCCGAGTTGCCGCAGCTCGCCGATGAATTGCGGCGCGAGATGATCGACGCCGTGGCCGTCACCGGCGGCCATCTGGGCGCCGGCCTCGGCGTCGTGGAACTGACCGTGGCGCTGCATTACGTGTTCAACACGCCGGAAGACCGCCTGATCTGGGACGTCGGCCACCAGGCCTATCCGCACAAGATCGTCACCGGCCGCCGCGACCGCATCCGTACCCTGCGCCAGGGCGGCGGATTGTCCGGCTTCACCAAGCGCGCCGAAAGCAAATTCGATCCGTTCGGCGCCGCGCATTCGTCGACCTCGATTTCCGCCGGCCTCGGCATGGCGGTCGCGCGCGACCTCGCCGGCGGCGACAACAATGTCATCGCCGTGATCGGGGACGGCGCGATGTCGGCCGGCATGGCCTACGAGGCCATGAACAATGCCGGCGCGATGAATTCGCGCCTCATCGTCATCCTCAACGACAACGACATGTCGATTGCGCCGCCGGTCGGCGCCATGTCCGCCTATCTGGCGCGACTGTTGTCCGGCAAGACCTATCGCGGCCTGCGCGAGATCGGAAAGCAGCTCGCCAACAAGCTGCCGAAATTCATCGAGGAGCGCGCAGTGCGCGCCGAGGAATTCGCGCGCGGCCTGGTCACCGGCGGCACGCTGTTCGAGGAGCTCGGCTTCTATTATGTGGGCCCGATCGACGGCCACAACCTCGACCATCTCCTGCCGGTCCTGAAGAACGTCCGCGACGCCGATACCGGCCCGATCCTCGTTCACGTCGTCACGCAAAAGGGCAAGGGCTACGCGCCCGCCGAGGCTTCCGCCGACAAGTATCACGGCGTCGTCAAGTTCGACGTCGCCACCGGCGCGCAGATGAAGGCGAAGTCGAACGCCCCTTCCTATACCAAGGTGTTCGGCGAGAGCCTGGTGAAGGAGGCGAAGAAAGACGAGAAGATCGTCGCCATCACGGCGGCCATGCCCTCCGGCACCGGCATCGATATCTTCGGAAAGGCATTCCCGGACCGCACCTTCGATGTCGGCATCGCCGAGCAGCACGCCGTGACCTTCGCGGCCGGGCTTGCGACCGAAGGCTTCAAGCCCTTCGCCACCATCTATTCGACCTTCCTGCAGCGCGGCTACGACCAGGTCGTGCATGACGTTGCGATCCAGGGATTGCCGGTGCGCTTCGCGATGGACCGCGCGGGCCTTGTCGGCGCCGACGGCCCGACCCATGCCGGCTCGTTCGATGTCGCCTATCTCGGCTGCCTGCCCGGCTTCGTGCTGATGGCGGCGGCCGACGAGGCCGAACTCGTGCACATGGTCTCGACCGCGGTGGCGATCGACGACCGCCCGTCGGCCCTGCGCTACCCGCGCGGTGACGGCGTCGGCGTCGAATTGCCGGAGCAGGGCAAGCCGCTCGAGATCGGCAAGGGCCGCATCCTGCGCGAAGGCTCCAAGGTCGCGCTCTTGTCCTACGGCACGCGGCTCGCCGAATGCCTGAAGGCGGCGGAGGAGCTCGGCGGCTTCGGTCTTTCCACCACGGTCGCGGACGCGCGTTTCGCCAAGCCGCTCGACGTGGATCTGGTGCTGCGGCTCGCCAACGAGCACGAGGTGCTGATCACCGTCGAGGAAGGCACCGTCGGCGGCTTCGGTTCGTATGTGTTGCAGGCGCTGGCCGAACACGGTGCGCTCGATCAGGGCCTCAAGGTGCGCATGATGGTTCTGCCCGACACGTTCATCGATCACGACAGCCCGAACCTCATGTATGCCAAGGCCGGGCTCGACGCCAAGGGCATCATCACCAAGGTGTTCGAGGCGCTCGGCAAGGACATGAAGACGGGGACCGTTCGCCTCGCCTGAAATCCGCCGCCGGTTCCCCCCGTCCTGCGGCGCGCATTCCCGTCGCCGGTCGGGTCCATCGAAAATGTTCGCTTTGTCGCGGGCGATGCATCGCTATTGTCGCGCGCCATGACCATGCCGGGAACCCTGAGCGCGGCGCCGCCGGCGCCGGCACGCCATCTGCCGTGGCGCAACGAGCTGGTCGAGACGGTCCGCCTCGCTTTGCCGATCGCGCTCACGCAGCTCGGGCAGATCGCGATGATGACCACGGACCTCGCGCTGATCGGGCGGCTCGGCGACCGCGCGGTCGCGGCCGCCGCGCTCGCGCATACGGTCCTGTTCGCGGCCTTCATGCTCGGCATGGGGCTCGTTTCCGCGGTCTCCCCGCTCGCCGCGCAGGCCTTCGGCGCGCGCGAGCCGCGCGTCGTCCGCCGCGCGCTGCGGGTCGGATTGTGGGCGGCGTTGCTGCTCGGCATTCCACTCACCGGCGCGCAGCTCTACGGCTACGAGATTCTCACCACCCTCGGCCAGGACGCGGACGCCGCGCGGCTGGCCGCGCGCTATCTCGAAGGTCTCGCCTGGTCGATGGTGCCGGCCTGGTGGTTCATCGCTTTGCGCAGCTTCATGGGGGCGGTGAACCGCCCCGAGCCGGCCTTGTGGATCACGCTCGCGGCCATTCCCGCCAATGCCCTGCTCGCCTATGGCCTGATCTATGGCGCCTTCGGCCTGCCCGAGCTCGATTTGCTCGGCGCCGGCATCGCCACGGCCATCGTCAATCTCGGCATGTGCGCCGCTGCGATCTGGGTCGCCTATGCGCGGCATCCGTTCCGCAAATACCGAATCCTCGGCAATTTCTGGCGCGCGGACTGGCCGCTTTTCGGCAGGCTGATCGTGATCGGCGCCCCGATCTCGGCGACGTTCCTGCTCGAATACGGATTGTTCGCGGCCGCCGCTTTGCTCATGGGCTGGCTCGGAACGACGCCGCTTGCCGCGCACCAGATCGCGCTCACGGTGGCGTCGGTGCTGTTCATGGTGCCGTTCGGCGTGTCGATGGCCGCGACCATCCGCGTCGGACAGGCGGTCGGCCGGCGCGAGCCGGAAGGCACGCGCGTCGCCGGCTTCACGGCGATCGGGCTGAGTATCGCGTTCATGGCGGCGATGACCCTGATCGTGGTCGCCGCGCGCCACCGCATCCCGGGCCTGTTCCTGGGCATGGACGCGCCGGGCTCGGCGGACACCGCCGCGCTCGCCGCCACCCTGCTGCTGGTCGGCGCGACCTTCTTCATCGTGGACGGCGTGCAGTCGGTCGCGGCCGGCGCGCTACGCGGTCTCAACGACACGCGCGTGCCGCTCGTTTTCTCCGCGATAAGCTTCTGGGTCGTCGGTTTCAGCGGGTGCTATTATCTCGGCTTCCCGCTCGGCCTCGGCGCCACCGGCATCTGGGTTGGTTTCACCGGCGGTCTCGTACTGTATGCCGGGCTGCTGGTCTGGCGCTTCCACAGGCTGACCAAGCGCGGCTATCTTCCCGCCATCGCCCACGCCTGAGGATCGGATCGCCCGCAGATGACCGAACGGCTCACGGTCGCCCGCTTCGGCCATTTCGGCGACGGCATGGCCGACACGGCGGCGGGGCCGGTCTACGTGCCCTATGCGCTGCCGGGCGAATGCGTCGAGGTCGAAGCCGTCGCCGGGCATCCCGACCGGCGGCGCCTGCTGCGCGTGATCGAGGCCTCGCCGCAGCGGATCGCGCCGTTCTGTCCGCATTTCGGAACCTGCGGGGGATGCGCCGTCCAGCATTGGGCGGAAGCGCCCTATCGCGACTGGAAGCGCGGTCTCGTGCAATCGGCGCTCGCGCACGAGCGGATCGAGGCGGCATTGGGCGAACTGATCGATGCGCATGGCGAGGGCCGGCGGCGCGCGGTATTTCATGCGCGGCGCGGCAACAGGGACATCCTCGCCGTCGGTTTCTCGGCGCAGAAGGCGCATATCATCGTGCCGATCGACCGCTGTCCGGTGCTGTCGCCGCTCATGCAGGGCGCGCTGGACGCCGCCTGGGCGCTGGGCGAAGTCCTGGAGCGCACGCGAAAGCCGCTCGACATCCAGGTCACCGGCTCCGACACCGGCCTCGACATCGATATCCGCGGCTCCGGCCCGCTCGATGCGGCGCATCTGGCGGCGCTGGCGCAGGTCGCCGAAGCGCGGAAGCTGGCGCGGATCACACGGCATGGCGAATTGGTGATCCAGCGGACGGTGCCGACCCTGCGCATGGGACGCGCCACGATCGCGCTGCCGCCGGGCAGCTTCCTGCAGGCGACGGCGAAGGGCGAAGCGGTGCTCGGCGCGCTGGTCGTCGAGCATGCCGGCCGCGCGCGCAAGATCGTCGACCTGTTTTGCGGCATGGGTCCGTTCGCGTTGCGCCTCGCCGAGCAGGCGACGGTTCTGGCGGCGGACAGCGAGGCGACGGCGCTCGATGCGCTCGGTCGCGCCGCCAAGGCGACACCGGGCCTGAAACCGGTGACGGCGCTGCGCCGCGATCTGTTCCGGCGACCGCTGGTGGCGGCCGAGTTGAAAGGTTACGACGCCGTGGTGTTCGACCCGCCGCGCCAGGGCGCGCAGGCGCAGGCGCGCGAGCTCGCCGCAAGCGCGGTCCCGCTCGTCATCGCGGTATCGTGCAATGCCTCAAGCTTCGCGCGCGATTCGCGCCTGCTGATCGCGGGCGGCTACCGCCTGACCGCGGTCACGCCGGTCGACCAGTTCCGCTACACGCCGCATGTCGAGATCGTCGCGAGATTCCAGCGCTGAAGCTCAATTTCCCCAGCGTTCCTGCCACAGGCGCTCGCCCAGCGTGCAGGAGACGCGCGGCTGCTGCGCCGATGCCGGGATCACCCGCCGCTCCGGCACCCGTCCGGCGATTTCCAGCACCAGCTTGGTGCGCGTCGCCTCGATGAACTTGTCCTTCTCGCGGATCGGGATGACGAAAGAGCCGGGGCCGCCGATCACGCAATCCTCGTAATAGATGTCGAGCGTGTCGATATCCATGGTCGCATAGCTCGGACGTTTCACCATCACCGGCAGGCCGTTGATGGTGATGCCCCTGGCCAGCGCCTCGTCGCGCGCGACGGTGTCGAGCGGGCCCTGGTTGTTGGCACCGTCGCCCGACACGTCGATCACGCGGCGGACGCCGCGAAATCCGCCGGTCTCGAACAAAGCCGCGCCGAACTCGATGGCGCCCGCGACCGAGGTGCGCGCCGCGCGGCGATACGGCGCCGCCGCCAGTTCCGACACGAACGCATCGGCGGATTCGGGGCCCTCGACCACCCGCCACGGCACCACCACGCGCCGGTCATGCGTGCCCGCCCATTCGAAATAGGTCACCGCGATCTTGCCGTGCATGCCTTCGCGCAAAGCGCGCAAAAACTCAGGCGAGGTCAGCGCCTTCATGTAGCCTTCGCGCTGCAATTGCTGCTCGTCCGGGTCCATCGAATAGGAAATGTCGACCGCCAGCACGAGCTCGACATCGACCGGCGTGGGCTTTGCGTTCTGGACAAGCTGCAGGAGCGGCGCGGCGTCGCTGCGCAGGACCGCAAACGAGAGACCGGCCGCGAGCAGGCAGCCCGCGAGAGCAGCACGGCGAGGCATCGCAATCTCCATCCCCGAAGGTCAGGAATGGTGACACGAACGCCCGGTGCGGGAAAGGGTCTCGGTTATTCGGTGGCTTCGGTCGCGGAGATTTCGATGCCGAAACCGCCCAGGCCGACATAGGTCAGCTTCTTGGAGGTCAGCAGGCGGATCGAGGAAATGCCGAGATCCTTCAGGATCTGCGCCCCCAGCCCGACCTCGCGCCACTGCCGGATGCGCGCGGTTTCCGACCCGGTATCGCCGTCGCGCGGGATGGCGGCCACCGGGACGCCCGCCGTGCCGTCGCGCAGATACACGATCACGCCGCGACCCTCGGCCTTGAAGCGCGCCAGCGCCGCATTGATGGTGCGCGCGCCCCCGAACACGTCGCCGATCACGTCGGCCCGGTGCAGCCGCGCCAGCACGTCGCGGCCGTCGCCGATGCGCCCGTAGACGAAGGCCATGTGATGCTGCTGGTCGAACGGCGTCGAAAAGGCAAAGCCCTGCAGCGCGCCGATGCCGGAAGAGACCGGGAATTCGCCGACC
>JBFWWQ010000055.1:0-13996 GCA_050246095.1 Pseudorhodoplanes sp. | reverse complement strand
TTAGCAGTCATTCCAGGACGGCCGCGACGCGGCCGGGCCCGGAATCCATAACCGCGACTTCCGGTTTATGGATTCCGGGCTCGCGCCTTCGGCGCGCCCCGGAATGACGGAAATACCGAAAGCTTTGTCAGCCTTCCCCGTCCTCTTCCGACAGCCGCTCCACCGACACCACCCGTTCGTCGTCGGCGGTATCGAGCACGATCACCCCTTGCGTGGAGCGACCGGCGATGCGGATCTGGTTGACCGGCGTGCGGATCAGCTTGCCGGCATCGGTGACCAGCATGATCTGGTCGGCTTCCTCGGCCGGGAAGGAGGCGACCAGCTTGCCGATCTTGTCCTTGATCTTCTCCGCGCCCTTCTTGCCTTCCCAGATGTCCATAGCGACGATGCCTTTGCCGCCGCGGCCGGTGATCCGGTATTCGTAGGACGACGAGCGCTTGCCGTTGCCGCGCTCGGAGACCGTCAGGATGAACTGCTCCGCCGCCGACAATTCGACATAGCGCTGCTCGCCGAGCTCGATCTGGCCGGCGACCTCCTCGGCATCCTTGCCGGATTCCTCGATCTCGCCCTCGCCGCGCCGCACGGCGCTGGCGCGCTTGAGATAAGCGACGCGCTCCTCCGAACTCGCCTCGACATGGCGCAGGATCGACATCGAGATCACACGGTCGTCCTCGGCCAGCGCGATGCCGCGCACGCCGCGCGAGGTGCGGCCCTGGAACACGCGCACTTCCGGCACCGCGAAACGGATGCACTGGCCTTCCGCAGCGGTGAGCAGCACGTCGTCGCGCTCGGTGCATATCTGCACGTCGACGATCGACTCGCCCTCCTCCAGCTTCATCGCGATGATGCCGGAGGGGCGCACGTCGGCGAAATCCGACAGCTTGTTGCGCCGGACGGTGCCGCTGGTGGTGGCGAACATCACGTCCAGCTCGGCCCAGCTATTCTCGTCCTCGGGCAGCGGCATGATGGTGGTGATGCGCTCGTTCTGCTGCAGCGGCAGGATGTTGATCAGCGCCTTGCCGCGCGCCTGCGGCGCCGCCAGCGGCAGCCGCCAGACCTTCTCCTTGTAGACCTTGCCGCGCGAGGAGAAATACAGCACCGGCGCATGCGTCGAGGCTACGAAGAGACGCGAGACGAAATCCTCCTCGCGCGTCTGCATCCCCGAGCGCCCCTTGCCGCCGCGGCGCTGCGCGCGATAGGTCGAAAGCGGCACGCGCTTGATGTAGCCCTGATGCGAGACCGTCACCACCATGTCCTCGCGGTGGATCAGGTCCTCGTCCTCCATCTCGCCGCCGGCATCGGCGATTTCGGTGCGGCGCGGGGTCGCGAACTCCTCGCGCACGGCCTTCAGTTCGTCCTTGACGATCGACTGGATGCGGGCGCGCGAGCGCAGGATATCGAGATAGTCGGCGATCTCGGCGGCGAGCTTGTCCAGTTCTTCCTTGATCTCGTCGCGCCCGAGCGCGGTGAGCCGCTGCAGCCGCAGGTCGAGGATGGCGCGCGCCTGCGTCTCCGACAGGCGGTAGGTGCCGTCGGCATTGATGCGGTGGCGCGGATCGTCGATCAGCGTGATCATCGCCTCGACGTCGCGCGCCGGCCAGTTGCGCGCCATCAGCGCCTCGCGCGCCTCGTTGGCGTCCTTGGAGCCGCGGATCAGCTTGATGATCTCGTCGATATTGGCGACCGCGATGGCAAGGCCGACCAGCACATGCGCGCGGTCGCGCGCCTTGCCGAGCAGGAACTTGGTGCGGCGGGAGACGACTTCCTCGCGGAAGGCGATGAAGGACTGGATCAGGTCCTTCAGGTTCATCACCTGCGGGCGGCCGCCGTCCAAAGCCACCATGTTGGCGCCGAACGAGGATTGCAGCGGCGTGAACTTGTAGAGCTGGTTGAGCACGATGTCGGGCACCGCCTCGCGCTTCAGCTCGACCACGACGCGGTAGCCCTGACGGTCGGATTCGTCGCGCAGGTCGGCGACGCCTTCGATCCGCTTTTCGCGCACCAGTTCGGCGATCCGCTCGACCATCGCCGCCTTGTTCACCTGGTAGGGGATTTCGGTGATGACGATCGCCTCGCGCTCCTTGCGGATGGTCTCGATTTCCGCCTTGCCGCGCATGACGATGGAGCCGCGCCCGGTCTCGTAGGCGGAGCGGATGCCGGCACGGCCGAGGATGATGCCGCCGGTCGGGAAATCGGGCCCCGGCACGATCGCGATCAGGTCGTCGAGCGCGATCGCCGGATCGTCGATCATGGCCATGCAGGCGTCGATCACCTCGCCGAGATTGTGCGGCGGGATATTCGTCGCCATGCCGACCGCGATGCCGCCGGCGCCGTTGACCAGGAGGTTCGGGAAGCGCGCCGGCAGGACCACCGGCTCCTTCTCGTTGCCGTCATAGTTCGGCTGGAAGTCGACGGTGTCGCTGTCGATATCGGCGAGCAGTGACATGGCCGGCTTGGCCAGGCGCGATTCCGTGTAGCGCATGGCCGCCGGCGGATCGCCGTCGACCGAGCCGAAATTGCCCTGCCCGTCGATCAGCATCAGGCGCATGGAGAAATCCTGCGCCATGCGCACCAGCGAATCGTAGATCGCCTGGTCGCCGTGCGGGTGATATTTGCCCATCACGTCGCCGACGATGCGCGCCGATTTGACGTATTTCTTGTCGGGCGTATGGCCCTGCTCGTACATCGAATAGAGGATGCGCCGGTGCACGGGCTTGAGCCCGTCGCGCGCATCGGGAAGCGCGCGCGACACGATCACGCTCATGGCGTAATCGAGGTAGGAGCGCTTCATCTCCTCGACGATGGAAACGGGGCGGATGTCCGAGGGAGACTGATCCCCTGGAGCGGTGGTGTCGTCGTCGGCCAAAGGCTGAAATCCTGGCGAATCCAGTGGCGTTCCTGATAGCCGATTCAGGCCGGCTAGGCCAACGAAATCGCCTGGAAATCACTTGTTTTTATCTTGTTTTTTCAATGGCTTGCATCCGATCTCGCGAGGCTTGCGGCGCAGGCCGCAAAGCGGCCGCGATTGCCCGGCGCGGGTCGCCTCCGGTGCGGCTGCCGGCCCGGAGAAGAGCGTCCCGGGTGAGCGGCCGCGAAATCTTGGCTACGCTCGTCTTCCGCTTCCGCATCGCCCTGTGCCCGCGATAGAACCATGCCGCTCGAATTCCTGATCTCCGCCTTGGTGACCTTGCTGGTGGTGGTCGATCCGGTCGGCCTGGTGCCGGGCTATGTCGCCATGACCGAAAGCCTGCCGCCGCCGGCGCGGCGGGAAGTGGCCTGGCGCGCCAGCCTGATCGCCCTGCTGATCCTCGCGGGCGCGGCCCTGATCGGCGATATCCTGCTGCGCGCGCTCGGCATCGGCCTGCCCGCCTTCCGCATCGCCGGCGGACTGCTGCTGTTCTCGATCGCGACCGAAATGGTGTTCGGCGTGCGCACGGAGCGCGAGACCCGCACCGCCGAGACCGCGCTCAAGGAGCATGTGCGCAACATCGCCGCTTTCCCTCTGGCGATCCCGCTGATGGCGGGGCCCGGCGCCATCACCGCGACCATCCTGCTGGCGGGGCGTGCGGGGCGCGATCCGGCGATGATCGGCGGGCTGCTCGGGGTGATCGCGCTGGTGATCGCGGCGACGCTGGCGGTGTTTCTGATCGCCGACCCGGTTTCGCGGCTGATCGGCGTCACCGGCCGCGTGGTGCTGTCGCGCCTGCTCGGCGTGCTGCTCGCCGCTATGGCCGTGCAGTTCGTGATCGACGGGATCCGCGCCGTGTGGAGCTAGGCTGCGGCGGGCCATGCCGGGAGAAAATCGACCGGGGCGGCGTTCGCCCCGATCGCCATTATTCCACAGGACGGAAAGGCGCTATTTCGCCTTCGGGCATTTCATCTTGACCGGCACCCACTTGATGTCGGTCAGCGGCGTCGCGCCGCAGAACGAGAAATCTCCCGCCACCTTTCCGGTGAGCATGACCGCGCGGTTGTCGGTCGGCACCGCCGGCACCGCCGAACCCACGCTGTAGCTTCCCTTCTTGTCCCCGATGACCACGCAGACCGGCGGAACTTTCTTGGCGCAGCCGACGACCTTGACCTTGTCGCCGACCTTCGCCGCGGCACCGCCGGTCAGCAGCGCGAGTGCACCGGCTACCAGCAAGGCCTGCCCCAACATCGAACGCATCGTTACCCCCTTCGTGAGGTGAATGACCGCAGCGGAAGTAAAGCGCGCACAACGCCCGTTTGCAACCGCAGGCTGAGGGGTCGGGAAGCCTTGACGGCTCCCTTGCCGGCTTATTTGCCGGCTCCCTTGTCGGCTCCCTTGTCGGCTCCCTTGGCGCGCGCCTTTGCGGCGCGGGCGCGCACTTTCTTGAAGCCGCTCACGAAGCGCGCCAGCGTATCGGAAGTCTGGCCGCGCGGCAGCATCACTTCGACCAGCGAGAACATCCCGCGCCGCTTCACCGCGCGCTCCAGCGCCGCCGCCAGTTCCGCGCGCGTGCGCACCCGCTCGCCGTGGCCGCCGAGCGAAGGGGCGATGGCGGCGAAATTCCAGTCGTCGAGATTGTTGAATTTCGATTCCGGCTGGAACACGCGCAGCATTTCCCAGCTCGCATTGTTGAACAGCACCACGATCGGATCGAGCTTGTAGCGGCGGCAATTGCCGATCTCCCAGCCGGTCATCTGGAAGGCCCCGTCGCCGACCAGGATCAGCGGGCGTCGTCCGGTCGCCGCCGCTACGCCGAAGCCCGCAGGCACGCCGAAGCCCATCCCGGCATAATAGCCGGGCGCCGCCAGCGCCGTATTCTCGATCTCCATCGCCGTGAACAGGCAGTCGCCGATATCCGAGGTCATCGGCATCACGCCGTGCCGGTCGAACAAATCGTTGACCGCGCGCGCGATGTCGGAGGGCGCGATCGGCTTGCCGTCCGCCTTCAAATTGCGCGGATAGCGGATGGCGGGCCTGGATTTGCGTGCGCGGGACCTGGCGGCGCGCGGGGCGCGCGCGTTCAAGGCGGCAACCAGATCGTCGAGCGGTATGCCGGAATATTGGTGGTGGCCGACCTGCACCTGCCGGTCGATGGCGAGGACGGTGCGGCGCGCATCGAGCCGGCGCTGCGACAGCGCGAAATTGGTGTCGGACAGGATCACGCCGAGCAGGAGCAGCGCGTCGGCCTCCTCGACGAGGCGCGTGATGCGCGGGTCGCCGGCGGCGCCGAGATAGGTGCCGGCCACGACATCGGGCGCGTCCTCCAGAAGCCCGCGCCCCATGAAGGTGGTGACCACCGGAATGCCGAGCCGCCGCGCCAGCGTGGCCACCGCCTTCTCGGCACCGTAGCGGCGCACCTCCACGTCGACGATGATGGCGGCGGCTTTGGCGCGCGCGAGCCGTTGCAGGATTTCGCTTGCGCATTCCTCGAGCGCTTCGGCGTCGGTCGGCTGGCGCCGCAGCACCGGCACGTCGGCGCATTGCGCCGCCACCATGTCGCGGGGAAACTCGATATAGACCGGCATCGATCTTTCGCGCGCGCTCGCCAGCACGCGGGCGATCTCGTGCGGGGCGGAAACCGGATCGTCCAGCACCGCCTGGTCGCAGGTGATCTCGCGGAATACGGCGAGCTGGCTGTCGATCGAGCGCGCCTGATGATGCAGCAGGAAGCCGCTGCTGCGCTCGGCGGCGCCGGGGGCGCCCGCGATCACCACCACGGGCGAGCGCTCCGCATAGGCGCCGGCCACCGCATTGACCAGATTGAAGGCGCCGGCGCCGTAGGTCACGACCGCAACGCCGAGCCCGGAGCGGTAGCGCGCGGCGGCGTCCGCCGCAAAGCCCACCGCCGGCTCATGGCTGAGTTCGTAATTCGGCAGGATGCCGCTTTCCTCGATCACCTTGTAGAAGGGCAGCACGAAATCGCCGGGGATGCCGAAAATCTCGCGCGCGCCATGCGCTTTCAGGGCTTTCAGCAATGCGACCGCGAGCGTGGGCATGTAGCCTCCGGTAGGTTGCCGAAGGTTATCTCCGGCCGCCCGCGACTTTTCAATATTGGCGTACGGGCCGACGGATTAGTGCCGCATCGTCCTTTTCGCTGCTGTGAAATGGAATGCGTGCATTGTGCGCGCGCGGCTCCGCCGATGGCCGCGCGGCTTGCAAGCGTCTTTGTCCGGACGGTCCGGCGAATGTCGCGTCCGCAGAGCGGGCGGCGATGCGCGCTCAGAACGGGATTTCGTCGTCCATGTCGCCGCGGGCACCGGCGCCGGCCATAGCCGGCTTGCGGCTCGCGGTCGGTCCCGGCGAGCCGAAATCGTTGCCGCCGAATTCCGAGGCCCCGCCGCCCGCGCCGCCGCGCCCGTCGAGCATGGTGAGCTGCGAATTGAATCCCTGCAGCACCACCTCGGTCGAGTATTTCTCGTTGCCGTCCTTGTCGGTCCATTTGCGCGTCTGCAGCGCGCCCTCGAGATAGACCTTGGAGCCCTTCTTCAAATACTGCTCGGCGATCTTGCACAGGCCTTCGTTGAAGATCACCACCCGGTGCCACTCGGTCTTTTCCTTGCGTTCGCCGGTGGCCTTGTCGCGCCAGCTTTCCGATGTCGCGACGCTCAGATTGGCGATCGGGCGGCCGTCCTGGGTCCGCCGGATTTCCGGATCCTTGCCGAGATTGCCGATCAGAATGACCTTGTTCACGCTGCCTGCCATCGCACGCTCCTGTCCGCCTGTTGCGGCACCCTAACCACTGAACGCCCGCCTCGCCCGCGATATCGGGGCTTGTCCACGGATATCCAGTGCCGCCGGCCGTATCCAAGCCAGCCTTCATGTTCTCTTTTTGTTCTATAGGAGCGCGGGCCAGTGCGCAAGCGCCCCCAGGCCGCCTCGGCGCGCGGTCCCGCTGCAGCCACAGGAAGGCGAAGCCGAGGACGCGCACCAGGGTATCGCTCCAGAAGACGATCACGGCATTGCCCGGCGCGAAATCAGGCGCGGCCATCATCTCGTGGGCATGCACCCGCCGCGGAATCGGAAGGCGTCACGGCTATCGGGGCCCGGACAGCTTCGATAGCGGCAGCGCCTGCTTCACCTTGAAATAATCCGGCCAGGGATCGCCGCGCCCGATGCTGCGTCCGGCCTTCGCGACGGAAACGGGGTGGGCGTCCTGCAGGCGCGAGAGCTGCGTCCACGACACCGGCACGGCGACGAAGGCGCCGGCCCGCGCGCGCGTCGAGTAAGGCGCGATGGCGGTCGCGCCGCGCGTATTGCGCAGATAGTCGATGAAGATTTTGCCCTTGCGCTTGGCCTTGGACATGGTCGCGACATAGCGGTCCGGTTGTTCCTGCGCCATCGTGCGCGCCAGCGCCTCGGCAAAATCGCGATGCTGTTCCCAGCCGTGACCGCGCTTGAGCGGCACGACGACATGTACCCCCTTACCCCCCGTCACCAACGGAAATGACGCGAGCCCGAGCGCCTGCAGGCGTTCGCGCATGGCACGCGCACCGGCGCGCACCGCCGCGAAATCGAGGTCCTGGTCCGGATCGAAATCGAAGACCATCCGGTCCGGCCGCTCGATGGCATCCACATGGCAGCCCCAGATGTGCAGTTCGAGCACGCCCATCTGCACCGCCGCCACCAGCCCGCGCCGGTCGCGGATATACAGGTAATCGTCGCTGCCGGATTTCTCGCGGATGCGGATTTCGGCGAATTCCTGCGGGAAACCCTCGGAGGCATGCTTCTGGAAGAAGCAGGCGTCGCCGCTCCCGCCCGGACAGCGCACGAGGCTGAGCGGCCGCTCCGCGACATGCGGCAGGATGGCGTCGGCGACCGACAGGTAATAGTCGATCAATGTCCGTTTCGTGACTCCCTGCGCCGCGAACAGCACGCGGTCGGGATGCGTGACGCGCACGCCCTCGATCGTGGCCGCGCCGTCGGAGGCGCGGACAGCCGGGGACCGCGCTGCGCGCCTGGTTTTCGTTCCGGTTTTGGCGGCGGCCGCCTTGAGGACGCGCTTCGTTTTCGGCATCGGCGTTTCCTTCACGATTTCCTGCGCCGGCTTGTCGCCGCGCAGACCCTTGAACGAGCCCTGCCGCACCACCCCGTCGTTGGTCCAGCCGCGAAACGCGATCTCGGCGACCAGCGTCGGTTCGAGGAAGCGCGCCTGCCGCGCGATCGCCGGCGGCACATCGTCGACCGGCGGCTGCTTGCGGGCCAGCGCGCGGAATTTTCCGGCGAGCCCCTCGAGCCGCGCGCCGGAATAGCCGCTGCCGACACGCCCGGCATAACGCAGCGTGCCGCCTTCGCGCAGCCCGAGCAGCAGCGAGGAAAAGGGCCGGCCGGCCTTGCGCGACGGCCGCCAGCCGATGATAACGAATTCCTGCTCATGCCTGCATTTGCTTTTCAGCCAGTCGGTGCCGCGTCCGGAGCGATACGGCGCGTCCGCGCGCTTGGATATGATCCCTTCCAGCCCCAAGCCGCAGGCGCGCCGGAACACCGTGCCGCCCTGGCCTTCGATGTGATCGGAAAAGACCAGCGCCCCGCCTTGCCGCGCCCCGCGCAGCAATGAACGCAGCGCCGCCTTGCGCGCGATGAGCGGTTCACCGCGCAGGTCGTCTCCGTCCAGGCGCAGCAGATCGAAGACATAATAGGCGATCCCCTCGCCGCCGTCGGCGAGCGCATTCTGCAGCGCGCCGAAATCGGTGCGGCCCTTGCCGTCGGCAACCGCCATCTCGCCGTCGAGCAGCCCGGAGCGGCAGGGCAGCGTCGCGAGCGGAGCGACCAGCGGGCGGAAACGCGCCGTCCAGTCGAGGCCGTTGCGCGTGAAGATGCGCACCGCGCCGTCTGCGACGGCGGCGATGGCGCGATAGCCGTCATACTTGATCTCATGCAGCCAGTTCGTGCCCTCGGGCGGCGCCTCGACGAGCGTTGCGAGCTGCGGGCTCACGAAGACCGGCGCGCGCGGGGCTTTTTTTTTACGCCGCGGGGCCTGCCCGTCCGGCTCCTGCCGGAGGCGGCCAGAATGACCGGCTTTTCCGGGGCGCCCGCCCGCGCGCGCGGCTTGGAATGCCAGATCCGCTTGCCCGCGCCGATTTCCCGCATGTCCCGGCCGGATTTGACGCTCGTCGTCTCGCGCTCGGTGATCGGCTTGCCGCCTCGCTTCACGTGCTCGTCGCGTTCCTTGATCAGCAGCCAATTGTCCCTGTCCTTCGGGCTGCGTCCGCGCAGGCGCACCAGCGCCCAGTCGCCCTGCAGGCGCTTGCCGTGCAGCGCGAAGGACAGCTTGCCCTTCTTCAGCGCGGCATCGACATCGTCCTGATGCGGCACCCAGGTCCCGATATCCCACAGCATCACCGTGCCGCCGCCATATTCACCTTCCGGGATCGTGCCTTCGAACCCGCCATAGGCCAGCGGATGGTCCTCGACACGCACCGCGAGCCGCTTGTCGTCGGGATTCTCGCTCGGGCCCTTCGGCACCGCCCAGCTCATCAGCGTACCGTTCCATTCCAGGCGGAAGTCGTAATGCAGGCGCGAGGCGTCGTGTTTCTGGATCAGGTAGCGCAGCTTCGCGGACCGGCGCCGGCCGACCCTCCCCTTCGGCTCGGCGGTGCGTCCGAAGTCGCGCTTGGCGCGATAGTCGCGAAGGCTGCCACGCGGCATCGTACCCTCGCTACGCGGCCTTGCGGCGCGCGCTCTTGCGGGCGGATTTCTTCGCCGCACGCGCGCTCTTGCGGCGTGCCGTCTTCGATGCCGCGGCCTTGCGGCCGCGTTTGCCTGACCCGGCATCGTTGTCGTTGCTCGGCCCGCCACGCACGCTGCGCTTGAGGGCATCCATCAGGTTGATGACGTTGGAGGCCGGCGGCGCCTCCTCGATCTCGCGCGGCTTGCGCTTGTGCAGCTTGGCGTCGATCAGCTCGCGCAGAGCGACCGTATAGGCATCCTTGAACTTCTCGGGATGGAAATCTCCGGCCTTTTTGGCGATGATCTCTTCGGCGAGCGATACGAGGTCGGCGTCGACCTTCTTGACCGGAATGGCGTCGAAAGCCGCGTCCGGCTTCTTCAGTTCGTCGGGATAGCGCAGCTTCTCCATCAGCAGCCCCTTGCCGCAAGGCTTGATCGCCACGATCGCGCCCTCGCCGCGCACCACCACCTGGCCGAGCCCGATTTTCTTCGTCTTCTTCAGGGCCTCGCGCAGGGCGATATAGGCCTCCTCCGCGTCCTCGTCCTCGCCCGAAGGCAACACATAGAAGGGCCGGTCGAAATAGATCGGATCGATGGCCGCCTCGCCCACGAACTGCACGAGGTCGATCGATTTCTTCGCCTCCAGCTTCACGTCGGCGATCTCCTCGTCGCTCAGCAGCACATACTTGCCCTTCTCGACCTCATAACCCTTCACGATGTCGTCGGCCTCGACCGGACCGATGCCGGGCACGACCTTCTCGTAGCGGATACGCTTTCCGCTCGGTTCGTGGATCTGGTTGAACGAGATGCGGCTGGCCGATTTGGTCGCCGGCACGATGTCGACCGGGATGGAGACAAGCGCGAGCCGGATACGGCCCGACCAATACGCACGCGCGGCCATGACATTCCCCGTTATACGCAGGACCAATCTGTGACAATGACGCAACCCCGCTTCGGGTTCCATCGCTCCCGCTTGCAGGCGCCCTTCCGATTGACGGGTGCGCCCGCCCCCGACAGGTTGCGCGCCGTGAGGGCTGAGACGCGATGAGCACGGCAAAAGCGGCAATCCGGGAGCTTCTGGCGGCGGGGGCGGCGTTCCAGGCCCGCGGAGACCTGGCCGAGGCCGAGCGCTGCTTCCAGCGGGTCGTCCTGCTCGACCCCCGCCATGCCGGCGGACTGCACGGGCTCGGACGGATGGCGCACCTGCGCGGCGATGCGGACAAGGCCGCCGGGCTGATCGGCCGGGCGCTTACTTTCGACGGTCGCAGCGCCGACGCGCACCACGATCTCGGCCTTGCCTTGTCGGCGCTTGGCCGCGCGGCCGACGCCATCGCGCATTTCCGGCGCGCGGCGGAGCTGCAGCCGTCGCATGCGCAAGCCTGCCTGCAGCTCGCCACGCATCTCGACGCGGCCGGCGATGCCGCGCAGGCGGAAGAATGGAAGGAAAAATTCGCCGCTCTCACTCTCGACCACGCCGCCTCCTGCATGCGCCGCGGCGAGACCCATGCCGCCCTCGCCCTGCTTTGCCGGGCGCTGGAGGTCAAGACGACCGTTCTCGGGAAGACTTATTTCGTCGCCTGGCTGCGCGGGATGCAGGAGCTTCCGGACACGCTTCCGCTCGCCGAGTTCCTGCCGGAGGCGCTGTCCGCGCCGTGGTGCCGGCCGCAGGATCTCGCGCCGCTCGCGGTCACCTTGCTGAAGGCGCGCGGGCCGGTCGCCGAGTTGCTCGGCCGCGATCCGGGCACGCCGTTCGAGGATGCCGACTACAAGCTGCTCGCCAACAACCGCCTGCTGCGCGCGTTGCTGAAGACCTGTCCGCTCTGCGATCTCGCTATCGAGGCGCTGCTGGTCCGCCTGCGCCGCGACCTGCTCGAGCGCTGCGGACGCGGCAACACCTCTGCCGCTCATCTCGACATGGCGTGTGCGCTGGCGCAGCAATGCTTCATCAATGAGTATGTGTGGGACGTTTCGCCCGGCGAGCGCCTGCTGGCGGGCGGATTGCGCGACGGCGTCCTGGCATGCGCGGCCAAAGGCGAATGGCCGCCCGCACTTTCCCTGGCCATGACGGCCGCCTACGCATCGCTCGAACTGCCGCCGGCCTTGACCGGGCGCGCATGGCCCGTTCCGCTGGCGGCGCTGCTCGCGCAGCAGGTCGCAGAGCCCGCGCGCGAACGCACGCTGCGCGACACGATCCCGAACCTGGCGCCGATCGAGAACGCTGTCTCGTTGCGCGTGCGCGCGCAATACGAAGAAAATCCGTATCCACGCTGGACCGCCGCACCGCCGCAAGCCGCGCAGGTGCCGCTCGACGATGCGATCCGGTCCGACTTCCCGCGCGCGCCGTTTCGCCCGCTTGCCAGGGATGGCGCGCTCGACATTCTCGTTGCCGGCTGCGGCACCGGCCAGCAGGCGATCGAGACGGCGCGCCAATTCGCGGGCGCGCGCGTGCTGGCTGTCGATCTCAGCCTGTCGAGCCTTGCCTATGCGAAGCGCAAGACCGAAGAACTCGGAATCGCCGCCATCGACTACGCACAGGCCGACATCCTCGCCCTGCCTGCGCTCGGCCGCGAATTCGACATGGTCGATACGGTCGGCGTGCTGCATCACATGGCCGACCCGCTCGCCGGGTGGCGGGCCCTGCTGGCCGTCCTGCGGCCCGGCGGAATGATGCGCGTCGGCCTCTACAGCGCGTTCGCGCGCACCGAGATCGTCGCCGCGCAGGAGATCGCGCGCGGCTTTGCCGCCGATCTCGATGGCATCCGCGCCTGCCGCCGCGCCGTCGTCGGGCTGCCCGGTGACGCGCCGGCGCGACGCATCGCCAAACTCAACGATTTCTACGCCGCCAGCGAATGCCGCGACCTGCTCCAGCATGTGCAGGAGCACCGCTTCACCATCCCGCAGATTGCGGAATTCATCGCGGCCGAGCGCCTTTCCTTCATCGGCTTCCTTGTTCCGCCCGCCACGCGCGACGCCTATGCCGCGAAATATCCCAAGGATCGCGCGATGACCGATCTGGGAACCTGGCACCGCTTTGAGACGGAACGGCCGCAGACCTTCGTCGGCATGTACCAGTTCTGGGTGCAGAAGCCGGCCGGATAAGCGCAGGTGCATAATCGGCTTCAAAACGCGGCTTAATCCCCAGTATCCTGACAGCGCTGGCAGCAGCCGCACTGGCAAAGCCCCGGGGTTCTCACTATGTTCGCCCCTGCGGCCGCCGCGCCGCATTGCCCCGATCCGTGCCCGCATCCGCGCAAGGCCTGTCCGCCGCATGAACGACCTGTTCGACAAGAAGAACAATCGCCGCCTCGAATCCCGCGTCATCGCCATCCGCGGCGCACGCGAGCACAACCTCAAGAATGTCGATCTCGACATCCCGCGCGACGCGCTGGTGGTGTTCACCGGGCTGTCGGGTTCCGGCAAATCCTCGCTCGCCTTCGACACCATCTATGCCGAGGGCCAGCGCCGCTACGTGGAATCGCTGTCGGCCTATGCGCGGCAATTCCTGGAGATGATGCAGAAGCCGGATGTCGACCAGATCGACGGCCTGTCGCCCGCCATCTCCATCGAGCAGAAGACCACGTCGAAAAATCCGCGCTCGACGGTCGGCACCGTCACCGAGATTTACGATTACATGCGCCTGCTCTGGGCGCGCGTCGGCGTGCCCTATTCGCCGGCCACGGGCCTACCGATCGAGAGCCAGACCGTCTCGCAGATGGTCGATCGCGTGCTGGCGCTGCCGGAGGGCACGCGGCTTTATATCCTCGCGCCGGTGGTGCGCGACCGCAAGGGCGAGTACCGCAAGGAAATCGCCGAATGGATGAAGCGCGGCTTCCAGCGCCTGAAGATCGACGGGCAGTATTACGAGATCGCGAGCACGCCCGCGCTGGACAAGAAGTTCAAACACAATATCGACGTGGTGGTGGACCGCATCGTGGTGCGCTCCGACATCGGCCAGCGGCTGGCGGAGAGTTTCGAGACGGCCCTGCATCTCGCCGAAGGCATGGCGGTCGCGGAGTTTGCCGACGGCGGGCAGCAGGCGGAGGGCAAGCGCCTCAAGGGCACGCATGCCGAAGAGCGCATCCTGTTCTCGGAGAAATTCGCCTGCCCCGTTTCCGGATTCACCATTGCGGAAATCGAGCCGCGGCTGTTCTCCTTCAACAACCCGTTCGGCGCCTGCCCGGCCTGTTCGGGCCTCGGCGTCGAGCAGAAGATCGATGCCGACCTCGTCATCCCCGACAAGACGACGACGCTGCGCAAGGGCGCGATCGCGCCCTGGGCCAAGTCAAGCTCGCCCTATTACACGCAGACGCTGGACGCGCTCGGCAAGCACTACAAGTTCACGCTCGACGCCAAGTGGAA
>JBFWWQ010000054.1:0-14018 GCA_050246095.1 Pseudorhodoplanes sp. | reverse complement strand
GACCGCAACACCGTACATCTGGTCACCGCCAAGGGCGTCGAATCCTGGCCGGCGCAATCGAAGGACGAGGTGGCCCGCGCGCTGATCGCGCGCGTGGCGTCCACGCTCGCCGGGCCCGCCGGGTGACCAAAGTCGAGGTCCCCGTCATCCGGCTTCCGCACGCCGCCGGCCTTCCGCTTCCCGCCTATCAGAGCGCTTCCGCCGCGGGCCTCGACCTTATGGCCGCGATCCCGGAGGGTGCCCCGCTGGTGATCGCGCCGGGCGACGTGGCCGCCATTCCGACCGGCATCGTGCTCGGCCTGCCGGAAGGCTACGAGGGGCAGGTGCGGCCGCGCTCCGGGCTGGCCGTGCGGCACGGGGTGACGGTGCTCAATGCCCCCGGCACCATCGATTCGGACTACCGGGGGGAGGTCTCGGTCCTGCTCATAAACCACGGCCGCAACCCGTTTGAGGTTGTCCGCGGTATGCGTATTGCACAACTCATCGTTGCGATAGTTGCATGCGCAACGATCAAGGAAGTCGAAAACCTCAATAAAACCAAACGCGGAAGCGGGGGCTTCGGCTCCACGGGCTCGGTACCGGGGGCAACCGGTCGTAACCAACGGTAGACCGGCTGTGGAATGTTGGACTACCTTTTCGCGCATCACGCGAGTGCCCGATTCATCATGCTTGTGTCCCGCAAAGCCGTTCTCGCGGTGGCCGCGGTCGTAGACGTTGCGCTTAACGGAAACGATCGCCCGGTCTCCGCCAAATCCCTCGCCAGCCGCCATCAGCTGCCTCCACGCCATCTGGAGCCGGTCCTGCAGGCCCTGGTGCATCGCGGCATCCTGAAAGGCATCCGTGGGCCGCATGGCGGCTACGAGCTCGGCCGCATGCAGAAGAGCATCACCGCCGACGAGATCGTCCAGGCGGCCGGCACCGTCGAGCAGGACCTCGACGGGGCCCTGCCCGGATCCACGCTGCTGTGCGGTGTGGTGGCGCCCGCCATGTCGCAGGCCGAGGATGCCTTCGCCAGCGCGCTGGGACGGATCAACGTCGAGGATCTCGTGCGCCACGCGATCGCGCTGGACGCCGAGAAAGTCTGATCGCCCTCCGAACACCCGCGATTGCCCTGCCGTTCACGGTATGGACTCTTTGGCGCGATTCCGCTTGGCGCTAAAGTCGTCTGATTCGCGAAAAGCGGCACGGGTCGGCGACAACCCGAGCCGCGCGAGACGCCGCATCGAGGGCGGACTGCCGGTCGACGCACCGGCATCGGGGGATATCGGGCATGATGGTGGCGACCTGCGGCTGGCTCTCCGCCGAATCGCCCCGCACCTGGCTGCGCCGCGCCGTCGTCGGCGTCGCCGCGCTGACCCCGACCGCGACCGCCTGCGCCGCCGACACCGCCACCCTCGCCTCCGCCATCCTGCACGGCGCCATCCCCGCCGCGCCGGATCGCTATGAAATCACCCTCGCGGCCTTTGCCGGCGGATTGCTGCTGTTCTCCATCGGCACCGCGATCCTGCTGCTGCGCACGCGGCGCCGGCTGGCGGAAACCGAGGCGGCCTATCGCGACGATGTCATCGCGCTCGGCGCCAAGGCGGACAGGGCCAACACGCTGCTGCTGTCGGAACAGCAGCTGGTGATTTCCTGGGCGGTCAAATCCGACGAACCGGAGCTGATCGGGGACCCGGCCATCGCCGAATCGAACGCGGGTCTGCAGCCGCCGCTGGCGTTCGGGTCGTGGCTTCCCGCCAAGGACGCCCAGCGCGTCGAACGCGGCATCGCGGCCTTGCGCGGCGACGGCGATCCCTTCCGCCTCACCCTGACCACGCTGGCCGGCCGGCATGTCGAGGCCGAAGGCCGCGCCATCGGCGGCCAGGCGGTGGTGCGGCTGCGCGACATCAGCGGCATCAAGCAGGAACTGGCGGAAGTGGAGGCGCGCTACCGCTCGCTCGCGGACGACGCGGGCTCGCTGCGCACGCTGATCGATTCGCTGCCGTCCCCGGTCTGGGCGCGCAATCTCGACGGCGAGATGGATTTCGTGAATGCGTCCTATGCGAGCGCCGTCGAGGTCCCCGACGCGGCCAGCGCGGTCGTGCGCGGGCTGGAACTGCTCGACCGCCCGGCGCGCGAGGAATCGGCGCGCATGCGCAGCAGCGGCGCGTCCTTTGTCGGCCGGGTGCCCGCCATCGTCGCCGGCGCGCGCCGCATTTTCGACGTGCTGGAAGTGCCGACCGCCCGCGGCAGCGCCGGTGTCGCGATCGACGTGACCGAAGTCGAGACGCTGCGCGCGGAATTGCAGAGCATGGGCGACGCGCACCGCCGCACGCTCGACCAGTTGCCGACGGCCGTTGCGATTTTCGGCGCCGACCAGCGGCTGAATTTCTACAACGCCGCCTATCGCTCGCTCTGGGACCTCGACGCGGCGTTTCTCGACCACGCGCCCTCCGATTCCACCATCCTCGACCGCCTGCGCACCGCGCGGAAGCTGCCGGAAGACCAGGACTTCCGGCAATGGAAGAACCAGCTTCTCGAGGCCTATCGCGCCATCGAGGCGAAGGAGACGCTCTGGCATCTGCCCGATGCACGCACCTTGCGCGTGGTCACGACGCCGAACCCCGAAGGCGGCGTGACCTATCTGTTCGACGACGTGACCGAGCGGCTCGATCTCGAACGCCGCTACGATGCGCTGATCCGCGTGCAGGGCGAGACGCTCGACAACCTGGCGGAAGCGGTGGCCGTGTTCGCCAGCGACGGGCGGCTGCGGCTGTACAATCCGGCCTTCTCGAAAATGTGGAAGCTGCCGGCGGAAACGCTCGACGAGCGCCCGCATGTCGAGGCGGTCATCGCCTGGTGCGCGCCGCTGCAGCCGGAAGACGCGACTCTGCGCGCGCTGCGCAGCGCCATCACCACGATCGGCCCGCGCGAGCCGGTGACCGGCCGCCTGGAGCGGCGCGACGGCAGCGTGGTCGACGTCTCGACCATGTCGCTTCCCGACGGCGCCACCCTGGTGACCTTCCAGGACGTATCCGACAGCGTCAATGTCGAGCGCGCGCTGCGCGAGCGCAACGAGGCGCTGGTCAATGCCGACCGGATCAAGGCGGACTTCCTGCACCACGTTTCATACGAACTGCGCTCGCCGCTGACCAACATCATCGGCTTTGCGCATTTCCTCGGCGATTCGGCGACCGGCCCGCTCACGCCCAAGCAGAACGAGTATCTCGGCTACATCACGGTCTCGACCAACGCGCTGCTCGCCATCATCAACGACATTCTCGATCTCGCTTCGGTCGATGCCGGCGCGATGACGCTGCATCTGGGCGAGGTGGACATCCGCAAGACCATGGAATCCGCCGCCGAGGGCATCCGCGACCGCCTGGTGAAGAACCTGATCACGCTCGACATCGAGGCGCCGCCCGCGATCGGCGCGTTCGTCGCCGACGAGCAGCGGGTCCGCCAGGTGCTGTTCAACCTGCTGTCCAATGCCGTCGGCTTCTCGCCCGCCGGCGGCGCCATCGCGCTGAAGGCCGAGCGGGGGGAGGACGGGGTGACCTTCTCCGTTACCGACCAGGGGCCGGGCATTCCCTCGGAGCTGAAAGACCGGATATTCGACCGTTTCGAGAGCCATTCGCGCGGCTCCCGCCACCGGGGGGCCGGCCTCGGGCTGTCGATCGTACGTTCCTTTGTGGAGTTGCATGGTGGTAGTGTGCAGGTCGAATCCGACGTCGGCCTGGGAACCACCGTCAAATGCATCTTTCCATTTCAACGACAGCCGGAACGCACGGCCGCCTGATTTCGAGGGCGTAACAGAGTTTTTCGATGCTTCCGACCAGCCCTGGCGGATCGACCTTCACAGTCCCGCTGGAAAGCGAACAGGCGATCAAGCGTCTGGTGATCGATATCGCGAGCGCGATCGAGCCCGGCGATCTCATCACCCTGTCCGGCGATCTGGGGGCCGGGAAGACCACATTCGCGCGCGCCCTGATCCGCTATCTCGCGGGCGACGAGACCATCGCGGTGCCCAGCCCGACCTTCACGCTGATGCAGTCCTATACGCTGCCGCGCTTCCCGGTGGTGCATGCCGACCTGTACCGGCTCTCCGGCTCTTCCGAACTTGCCGAACTCGGTTTCGACGATCTCGCGGAATCCTCCGTCATCCTCCTGGAATGGCCGGACCGCGCCGCCGGATTCCTGCCGCCGGATCGCATCGACATCGCCTTCACGCTGGCGCCCCAGCACGGCCTCGAATATCGCAACGTGCGCGTGACCGGGTACGGCAAATGCGCGATCCGCACCGAGCGCATCGGGCGGCTGCGGCGCTTCCTGCAGCGCACCGGCTTTGCCGGCGCCGAGCGCGGCCGCATGCAGGGCGACGCTTCGAGCCGCTCCTACGAGCGGCTGACCTTCGACGGACGCAGCTCGATCCTGATGAATTCGCCGCGGCGGCCGGACGGACCGCCGGTGCGCGACGACAAGCCCTATAGCGCCGTCGCGCATCTCGCCGAGGACGTGAAGCCGTTCGTCGCGATGGCGGCGGCCTTGCGCGAGCGCGGATTCTCGACCCCCGACATCTACGAATCCGACCTCGACCACGGATTCCTGATCCTGGAAGACCTCGGACACGAGCCGATCGTGCAAGGCGACCCGCCGCAGCCGATCGAGGAACGCTACGGCGTCGCGGTCGAGGCGCTGCTGTCGCTGCACGCCTATGTGCTGCCGCAGACCGTGCCGGTGACGGAAGGCATCGACTACACCCTTCCGCATTACGACATGGACGCCTTCATGATCGAGGCGGAGCTGCTGCTCGACTGGTACGTGCCGCGATTCGGCGTCGCCCTGCCCGACAATGTCCGCCAGACCTTCATCACGCTGTGGCGCGACACGCTTTCGCATGTCATCGCCGCCGAGACCACCTGGGTGCTGCGCGACTATCATTCTCCCAACATTCTCTGGCTGCGCGAGCGCGCCGGCGTCGCCAAGATCGGCCTGCTGGATTTCCAGGACGCCGTGATCGGCCCGACCGCCTACGATCTCGCCTCGCTGCTCCAGGATGCGCGCGTCGACATCCCGGAGGACATGGAGCTCGCCTTGCTCGGCCGTTATGCGCGGGCGCGGCGCGGCGACGATCCGGCCTTCGACACCGGCGCCTTCACGCGCATCTATGCGGCGGTGGCGGCCCAGCGCGCCACCAAGATTCTCGGCATCTTCGCGCGGCTCGACCGCCGCGACGGCAAGCCTCAATATCTGCGTCACATACCGCGGGTATGGCGCTATCTGCAGCGTTCGCTGGCACATCCGTCGATGGCCCAGATCAACGCCTGGTACCAGCACCACGTGCCGAAGCCGCCCGGGCTTTGAGCGGAGATTCCGATGGCCCTGCCACGCATCGTCAGCACGCCGCGCAACGCCATGCTGCTCGCCGCCGGACTGGGGGAGCGCATGCGCCCGCTCACCGCGACGATGCCGAAGCCGCTGGTCCCCGTCGCCGGCAAGCCGCTGATCGAGCACGTGCTCGACAAGCTGGAAGCGGCCGGCGTGCAGTCGACCGTGGTCAATGTGCATTATCTCGCCGACCAGATCGAGCGGCGGCTGGCGGCGCGGGCGCGGCCGAAAATCGTCTTTTCCGACGAGCGCGCCGGACTGCTCGGGACCGGCGGCGGCGTGGTGAAGGCGCTGCCGCTGCTCGGCAACGAACCGTTCTTCCATCTGAATTCCGACAGCATCTGGATCGACGGCGTGCATCCCAATCTGCAGCGCCTGGCGGCGACCTTCGATCCCGCGCGCATGGATGCGCTGCTGCTGATGGCGCCGACCGCGGGCAGCATCGGCTATGCCGGGCGCGGCGATTTCTCCATGAATGCGGCGGGAATTCTGCGCAAGCGCGGGGAACGCGAGGTGGCGCCCTTCGTCTATGCTGGGACCGCGATCCTGTCGCCGTCGCTGTTCGTCGGCGCGCCCGCGGGCGCCTTTTCCCTGACCTGGCTGTTCGATCGCGCGGAGGCGGCGGCGCGGCTGTACGGGCTGCGGATGGAAGGCGTCTGGATGCATGTCGGCACGCCGGACGCGATTGCGCTCGCCGAGGCCGCCATCGTCGAAAGCGCGGCGTAAGCGGATTGTGAACGGCCCGAATCGCCCCCTATGATTGCGGGATGGCCGGCCGGGTCCCTCGCGTATTCACCGTCCCCGCATCGACGCCGTTCCTGACCACGCTGGTAGCGGCGCTGGTCGAGGGGCGGCTCGTTCCCGGATTCCCGCAGGCGGGCGATCCCCTGGCGCTTGCGCGCGCCACGCTCTACCTGCCGACCCGGCGCGCCTGCCGGCTGGCCCACGACGTGTTTCTCGACGTCCTGCAAAGCGATGCCGCCCTGCTGCCGCGCATCGCCCCGATCGGGGATATCGACGAGGACGAGCTGGTCTTCGCGGAATTTTCCGGCGGGCCGTCGCTCGATCTGCCGCCGGCCATCGGCGGGCTCACGCGCAAGCTGCTGCTCGCGCAGCTGATCCAGAAATGGGCGCAGTCGCCCGAGGCGAAAACCGCGCACGGCGCCCCGCTCGTCGCCAACGGTCCGGCCGCGGCATTCGCGCTGGCCGGCGAACTGGCGCGCCTGATCGACGACATGACCACCCGCCAGGTTCCCTGGGACGCGCTCGACCGGCTCGTGCCGGAGAACATGAGCGAGCATTTCGCGAAGACCCTGGCTTTCATGAAGATTGCGCGCGAGACCTGGCCGGATCTGTTGCGGGCCTTCGGCGCCATCGAGCCCGCCGAGCGGCGCGACCGCCTCATCGCCGCCGAAGCGCAGCGCCTGCAATCGGCGCCGGACGGCCCGGTGATCGCCGCGGGCTCCACCGGCTCGATGCCGGCGACGGCCGAATTCCTGGCGCAGATCTCCCGGTTGCCGAACGGCGCGATCGTGCTGCCCGGCCTCGACATGCATCTCGACGCCGCGTCATGGGACCTGATCGGCGGCAGGACGGACGCGGACGGACGCGAGATCGTCGCGCCGGCCCCGGCGCACCCGCAATTCTCGCTGCACGGACTGCTGAAGCGCATCGGCATCGCGCGCGAAGCCGTGGAGATACTGGCGGCGCCGCATCGTCCGCACCGCGAAATGCTCGTCTCCGAAGCGCTGCGGCCGGCGGCAGCGACCGATCGCTGGCAGGTTTTGCTGGCGCATCGCGATTTCGGCGCGCAGGTCGGCAGGACCGTGCAGCAGCTCGCGGTCGTCGAAGCGGCCAATCCGGAAGAGGAAGCGCTGGCCATCGCCTGCGCGCTGCGCGAGGCGGTCGAGGCGCGCGGCAAGACCGCGGCGCTGATCACGCCGGATCGCGCGCTCGCCCGGCGCACCGTCGCGGCTTTGGGCCGCTGGCGCGTTCCGGTCGACGATTCCGGCGGCGACCGCCTGCCGGATGTCGGCGCGGGGATATTCGCGCGTCTCGTCGCCGACGTTGCGCTCGGGGGCACGCAGCCGGTGGCGCTGCTGGCTCTGCTCAAGCATCCGCTCTGCCGTCTCGGCGCGCATGACGGCGCGCTCGCCGCCGATGTACGGCGGCTGGAACAGGCGGTCCTGCGCGGGTCGCGCCCGCGCGCCGGAAGCGAAGGGCTGAAACAGGCCCTGGAAACATTGCGCAGGGACCGCGAAGACCTGCACCCGCGCGATCCGCGGCGCGCGCTCGGCGAGGACGACATCGCATCGGCCTCGGCGCTGGCGGCCAAGCTTGCCGCGGCGCTGGAGCCGCTGGAGGCGGAGCGCGGGAAGCGACTTGCCCTGGCCGCATTCGCGCGGCGGCACCGCGAAGCGCTCGAGCGGCTGTCGCGCGACCATCTCGGCAACCCGACCGCTCTCGAAGGACGCGAAGGCGAAATTCTCACGGACCTGTTCGACGACCTGGCGGCGACCGACGTTCCGGCGCCGGCACCGCTGTCGCCCGACGAATATGCGGAAATGTTCGCGCGGACCGCGGCCGATTACACGGTCCGACGGCCGGGCGCGCCGGGCGCGCGCATCCGCATCCTCGGCCCGCTGGAAGCGCGGCTGCAGACCGCCGACCTCGTCGTGCTCGCGGGATTGAACGAGGGCACATGGCCGCCCGAGACGCGCAACGATCCCTGGCTCAGCCGCCCGATGCGGCAGGATCTCGGCCTCGATCTGCCGGAGCGGCGGATCGGGCTTTCCGCGCACGACTTCGCCCAGGCTTTGGGCGCCGCAGGCGCGATCCTCAGCCGTTCGGCCAGGGCCGAGGGTGCGCCGACGGTCGCCTCGCGCTTCCTGCAGCGCCTGTCCGCCGTCGCCGGCGAGCACTGGGAAACGGCGCGGGAGAACGGCGACAAGTATCTGGCCTGGGCGCGCGCGCTGGACCATGTCGGCGCCCCGCAACCCTGTCCGGAGCCGCGGCCGACGCCGCCGGTCGAGGCCCGGCCGACGCGGCTCACCGTGACGGAAATCGAGACCTGGCAGCGCGATCCCTATGCGATCTATGCGCGCCACATTCTCAAGCTCGTTCCGCTGGACGATGTCGATGCGGCGCCGGGCGCCTCCGACCGCGGCACGCTGATCCACGAGGCCATCGGCGACTTCAACCGCGCGCTCAAGAACGGCTTTCCCGACGACCCGCTCACCGCGCTCCTGCGCTTCGGCCGCGCACGCTTTGCCGCGCTCATCGACTATCCGGAAGTGCAGACCTTCTGGTGGCCGCGCTTCGAGCGCATCGCACGCTGGTACGCGGAGCATATGCAGCGGCGGCGCGGCACGTGGACGGCCGTGCATGCCGAAAAGTCCGGTGAGATACAGATCGCGCTCGGCGCGCGGCCATTCACGCTGGCCTGCCGCGCGGATGCGATCGAGCAACAAGCCGACGGCCGCTTTGCGATCCTCGACTACAAGACCGGGCAGGCCCCGAGCAGCACCCAGGTCGAGATCGGTCTCGCACCGCAACTGACGCTGGAAGCCGCGATCCTGAAACGCGGCGGGTTCGGCAGCGCCGCGCCCGCCGGCGCGGGCGTCGCGGAACTCGTCTATGTCACGCTCAAGGGCGGCGAGCCGGCCGGCGAGGTGCGCCCGATCACGTTCGAGCAAGGCGACATCGATTCGAACGCGGAGCGCGCGCTGGCCGGACTGACCGAACTGGCCCGCCGCTTCGAGGATGCGACCCAGCCCTATCGTTCGCGCGCGATCGTGAAATTTGCCGGCCGCTATGCCGAATACGATCACCTGGCGCGGGTCAAGGAATGGTCGCTCGCCGGCGGCGAAGCGAACGGTGACGGCGAATGAGCCGGCGCGACATCCCCGACACTGTCCGCGACCGGCAGCATCAGGCATCCGATCCCGGCGTCTCCGCCTGGGTCGCCGCCAATGCCGGATCGGGAAAAACCCATGTCCTGGCGCAGCGCGTGATCCGGCTGCTGCTGGCCGGCTGCGATCCGGCAAAAATCCTTTGCATCACCTTCACCAAGGCCGCCGCCGCCAACATGGCCATGCGCGTCTTCGACACGCTCGCCGGCTGGACGCGCCTCGACGAGGCCGCGCTCGATAGCGCGATCCACGCCGCCGGCGCCAAGCCGGATGCGGCGACGCGGGCGCGGGCACGACGCCTGTTCGCCATCGCCCTGGAAACGCCCGGCGGGCTGAAGGTGCAGACCATCCACGCCTTCTGCACGCGGCTCCTGCACCAGTTCCCGTTCGAAGCCGATGTCGGCGCCAGCTTCGAGGTGCTCGACGAAATCCAGACCGCGCAACTCCTCGAGCAGATCGGCACCGCCGTCCTGCTGCAGGGCGCCACCGATCCGGACGGGGCGGTCGCGAAGGCGCTCGGGATCGCCATGCTCAACGCGGCGGACCAGACATTCCGCGACCTGATCCGGGAAGCGATCGGCCGTCGCGACGAGATCGGCCAATGGATCGCGCGAACCGGCAGCGTGGACGGCGCCATTGCGCAATTGTCCGCCGTGCTCGGCATCGATCCGCAGGAAAGCATCGAGCGTCACCAGTCGCGCCTGCTCGACGAGGCGCCGATCGCCGCGGCCGAGTGGCCCGCCATCGCAGAAATTCTTGCTGCCGGCTCCAGTTCGGACCGCGCGCAAGGCAGCCGGTTCCTGGCCGCCCATGCCGGCGCCGGCGCAGAGAGGCTCGACGCCTATCTTTCCATCTATTGCACCAAGGATATGAAGCGCCGCGCGAGCCTCGTCACCAAGGCCATCCAGACCGCCCATCCGGACCTGCATGCGCGCCTGATCGCCGAACAGGATCGCCTCTGCGCGCTCCTCGAGCAGCGCAAGGCCGTCCTCTGCCGCGACCGCACGCGCGCCTTGCTGACCATCGTAGATGCGGTCATCGCGCGCTACCGGCTGGCCAAGGACCGGCGCGGGGTTCTGGACTACGAAGACCTGATCGACCGGACGCTGACGCTGTTCCACAACACCTCGGCCGCCTGGGTGCTGCACAAGCTCGATCTCGGGATCGACCATGTGCTGATCGACGAGGCGCAGGATACCAGCCCCAAGCAATGGGAAATCATCCGCATGCTGGTGAGCGAGTTCACCGCCGGCGAGGGCGCGCGCGCAGTCAGGCGCAGCTTGTTCGCGGTCGGCGACGACAAGCAATCGATCTTCTCCTTCCAGGGCGCGGCGCCGCAGCAATTCGCTGCGATGGGCAGCGCCTTCAAGAAGGCCTTCGAGGACGCCCGGCTGGTCTGGCGTCCGACCGAGCTGAAGGCGTCGTTCCGTTCCGGCGAAACCATCCTGCGCGCGGTCGACACCGTGTTCGAGCGGCCGCAGGCATTCAGGGGACTGACGGCCAGCGCCGAGCGCACAGTGCACGAATGGCTGCCCTCCGCGCCGCCGGGACATGTCGAAATCTGGGACATCGTGGGACCGGACGACAAAGCCGGCCCGGAGCCCTGGAGCGCGCCGTTCGACGCGGTTCAGGAGACAAGCCCGCAGGTCAAGCTGGCGCGGCAGATCGCGCGGCATGTGCGCGACACGATCGGCCGCGTGACGATCGGCGATCCGGCGCGGCCGGCGCGGCCGCGCGACATACTCGTTCTGGTGCGGCAGCGCGGCCCATTGTTCAACGCCGTCATCCGCGCGCTCAAGGACCAGCGGGTGGAGGTCGCCGGCGCCGACCGGCTCGTTCTCACCGACCATATCGCGGTGATGGACCTGATCGCGCTCGCCGAAGCGCTGCTGCTGCCGGAAAACGATCTCGCGCTGGCCTGCGCGCTGAAGAGCCCGATTTTCGGACTGGACGAGGACGATCTGTTCGGAATCGCGCACGATCGCGGTTCGCGGTCGCTGCGGGAATCGCTGATCGGGCGCGCCGCCGACAACGAGAAGCTGGCCGACGCGGCCCTGCTGGTCGAAAGGCTGTCCGATTCCGCGCGCCGGCAGGGCCCCTTCGCCTTCTATGCGGACCTGCTGGGTCCGCGCGGCGCGCGCAGGCGATTCGGCGCGCGGCTCGGCCACGAGGTGAACGACGCGCTGGACGAATTCCTCAACCTCGCCTTGTCCTATGAGCGCGGCGAGATACCGACGCTGCAGGGATTTGTCGCGTGGCTGCGCGCGGCCGCGCCGGAGATCAAGCGCGACATGGAGATCGCGCGCGACGAGGTGCGCGTGATGACGGTGCACGGCGCCAAGGGCCTCGAGGCGCCGATCGTCTATCTCGCCGACACCACGACAAGACCCGAGGGGCATCATCCGCCGCGGCTGCTGTCGATCGGGGATGCGGCTCAAGCCTGCCTGGTCTGGGCCGGAAAGAAGGAGAACGATCCCGAGAAGGTCGCGCTCGCCCGCGCCGCGGCGAACGCGGCGGCGGCGGACGAATACCGGCGGCTTCTCTACGTGGCGATGACGCGCGCGGCGGAACGGCTCATTGTCTGCGGAACCTCGACGTTGCGGAAGCAGGACGGCACCTGGAGCATGTCCGAGACCTGCTGGTATCGCCTGATCGCCGATGCGCTGGATCTGCCGAAGCCGGTTGCGCTGCCTTCGGGCCGCAGCGATACCGAAACGATCGCCGGGCCTGCTCTGCCCGCATTCCTGGCCGGCGCGGTGGCACCCGAAGCGCCGATGCCTTTGCCGCTGCGCCCATCCGACAAGCCGCAAGACCGCGACCGCGCCCCCGTCGCCGGCAGCGTTTCGGCGCGCGCGCGCGGCGTGCTGGCGCACCGGCTTCTGCAATCGCTGCCCGAGCTTGCGCCCGAGCGGCGGCGCGCGGCGGCGGAGCGCTATCTCGCCCGCATCGACGACTTGCCCGCAGACGAGGCGCGCGCATTGACCGACAGCGTTCTGCGCATTCTGGATGACGCGCAATTCGCGGAGATTTTCCAGGCCGGCAGCCGCGCCGAAATCCCGGTCGTCGGTCGGATCGGCGGACGCTCCGTGGCGGGGCAGATCGACCGCCTCATCGTCACCGACCGCGCCATCCTGATCGCCGACTACAAGACCGACCGCGCGGTTCCCACGCGCCCCGAAGACGTGCCGCATCATGTCCGCCAGATGGCGCTCTACCGCGCCCTCCTGCAGCGCGCCTTTCCCGGGCGCACGGTGCGGGCGGCGCTGATTTTCACCGAGAAACCGTCGCTGATCGCGATTCCGCCGGCGCTTCTGGATGCGGAAATCGCAACCCTCACCCCTGCATGAGCGAGCCTTGACCCTGGGCGGGGCGCTTCATACTTTGGTTGTCCGATCATACAAATTCAGCGATTCGAGCGAGGTTTTCATGGCTGTCGGTAAGGTTTCGGATGCCACCTTCGAGAGCGACGTTCTCAAGGCGGGCACCCCGGTGGTTGTCGATTTCTGGGCGGAATGGTGCGGCCCCTGCCGCATGATCGCGCCCGCGCTCGAGGAAATTTCCGGTGCGCTCGGCGACAAGGTGAAAATCGTCAAGCTGAACGTCGACGAGAATCCGCAGACCGCGGCGAAATATGGGATCATGTCGATCCCGACGCTGATGGTGTTCAAGAACGGCGAGCTCGCGTCGCGCCAGGTCGGCGCGGCGCCGAAGCAGAAGCTCGAACAGTGGATCACCGCGTCGGTCTGACCGCGACTTTTTCGCAACGAAAAAATGCCCGGCCCGGTGCCGGGCATTTTCTTTGGCGCTTACTCCGGCAAGGTGCCGTTGCGCCGCAAAATCTCTCCCGCGAGGTAAAGCGAGCCCGCGATCAGAATGCGCGGCGGCCCGCTCGGCGCGAGATCGCCGATCGCGCGCAGCGCATCCTCGATGCTGCCGCAGGCCTCGCTCTCGATGCCGGCACGCCGGCCCGCGTCGGCGACGGCCGCGGCCGGCAGACTCTTGGCCTGGCCGGGAATCTCGACCGCAAACAGATGGTGCGCGAGGCCGGAGAAATTTCGCAGGAAGCCTTCGTAATCCTTCGACGCCAGCATCCCCACCAGCAGCACCAGCGGGCGCGGCACGCGCTCTTCCAGATCGGCGATCGCCGCGGCGACAGCGCGGCCGCCTTCCGGATTGTGGCCGCCGTCGAGCCAGAGTTCGGCGCCGGCCGGTACGAGCGGGATCAGCGCGCCGTGCGTCAAGCGCTGCATGCGCGCCGGCCATTCGGCTTTCTGCAGGCCCCGCTCATAGGCCTGCGGCGGGATATTCAGGTTTGCCGCCCGCAAGGCTGCGAGCGCGGTCCCGGCATTGACGGCCTGATGCCGGCCGAACAGTTTCGGCGCCGGCAGATCGAGCAGCCCTTCCTCGTCCTGAAACACCAGCCGCCCGCGCTCCTCGCTGACCTGCCATTGCTCTCCCATGACATGCAGCGGTGCGCGCAGCCGCGCGGCAACGCGCTCGATCGCTGCCAGCGCCTCCGGCATTTGCGGCGCGGACACGACCGGGATGCCGCGCTTGATAATGCCCGCCTTCTCGGCGGCGACGCCTTCCAGCGTGTCCCCCAGATACTCGGCATGATCGAGCGAGACCGGCGCGATCACGCTGACCAGCGGCCGGTCGATCACGGTGGTCGCGTCCAGCCGTCCGCCCAGGCCGACCTCCAGCAGCAGGATGTCGGCGGGATACCGCGCTAAGAGCAGC
>JBFWWQ010000053.1:0-14103 GCA_050246095.1 Pseudorhodoplanes sp. | reverse complement strand
GTGCCCGGCCAGCGCGCGCGCCTGCGCTTCCGGCAGCCGGGCGCGGGCGAAGGCATGCGCGGCGGGCCCCGAAGTCGCGGTCAGGCAGAGGCCGCCGCGATCGACCACCGCGATCGGGACGGTCATGAAAATCCGGCGCCAGTTTTTCCAGCGATGGAACGACTTCAGATTGTCGGCTCCCATGATCCAGACAAAGCTGACGCCCGGACATTCGCGCAGCAGCCAGGCGATCGTATCGGAGGAATATTTCGTGCCGATGACGGCTTCGAAGCCGGTGACGTCGATGCGCGGGTGGTCGGCGCGCGCGCGCGCCTGCGCGATGCGCTGCTCGAGCGAGGGCAGGCCGTGCGTGTCCTTCAGCGGGTTGCCGGGCGTCACCATCCACCAGATGCGGTCGAGACCGAGCTTCTTGAGCGCCAGCAAACTGGCCGCGCGATGAGCCGCATGCGGCGGATTGAACGAGCCGCCGAACAGCCCGATGCGCAGGCCGGGCGTGCGATTCGGGAGGGCGACGCGGGGACTAGGCATCTGGCCCGCGCATAATGCGCCGTGTCGTCCCCGCGAAGGCGGGGACCAGCGGGGACGACGCAATGGCGATCACGGCCTGGTCTGCCCGCTGCCGCGCACGCGATATTTGAACGAGGTGAGCTGCTCGACCCCGACCGGGCCGCGCGCGTGCAGCTTGCCGGTCGCGATCCCGATCTCGGCGCCGAAGCCGAATTCGCCGCCGTCGGCGAATTGCGTCGAGGCATTGTGCAGCACGATCGCGGAATCGACCTCGTTGAGGAATTTCTCCGCCGCCTGCGCATCGCCGGTCACGATGGCGTCGGTGTGGTGCGAGCCGTAGCGCTCGATATGCGCGATCGCGCCGTCGACGCCGTCGACGACTTTCGCGGCGATGACCGCGTCGAGATATTCGGCCGGCCAGTCGCTTTCGCTGGCGGGGCGCACGCGCGCATCGGCGGCGCGCACGGCTTCGTCGCCGCGCACCTCGCAGCCGGCCTCGATCAGCATGGCGACCAGCGGCTGCAGCAGCACCGGCGCGGCGGCGCGGTCCACGAGCAGGGTCTCCGCCGCGCCGCAGACGCCGGTGCGGCGCATCTTGGCGTTGAGCACGATCTTCTTCGCCATGTCGGGATCGGCGGCCTTGTCGACATAGACATGGCAGACGCCTTCGAGATGCGCGAAGACCGGCACGCGCGCCTCTTCCTGCACCCGCGCCACCAGCGACTTGCCGCCGCGCGGCACGATCACGTCGATATGGCCGTCGAGCCCGCGCAGCATTTCCCCGACCGCCGCGCGATCGCGCGTGGGGACGAGCTGGATCGCCTCCTCGGGCAGGCCGGCGTCGCGCAGGCCCGCCGACAAAGCCGCCTGGATCGCGCGCGAGGAGCGCAGCGAATCGGAACCGCCGCGCAGGATCGCGGCATTGCCGGCCTTGATGCAGAGCGCGCCGGCATCGGCGGTCACGTTCGGGCGGCTCTCGTAGACGATTCCGACGACGCCAATGGGCACGCGCACGCGCTCGATGGTCATGCCGTTGGGCCGGGTCCAGCGCTCGCTGACATGGCCGACGGGGTCGGGCAAAGCGCGCACCACCTCGATGCCCTCGGCCATCGCGGCGACCCGCTTCCCGTCGAGGGTGAGGCGGTCGAGAAAGGCGGCCGAGAGGCCCGCCGCCCGCGCCTCGGCGACGTCCTCGCGGTTGGCGGCCAGGATGGCCCCGCTTTGCGCCCGGATCGCTGCGGCCATCGCCGTCAGCGCGGCGTCCTTGCGTGCCGCCGGGGCGAGCGCCAGCACCCGCGCGGCGGCGCGGGCCTTGCGGCCGATCCCGGCCATCAGCGCAGCGACCGGGTCTCCCTCGACGGCCTTCAGCGGTGCGGTCATTGCGGGGCGTCCGAACGGTCCAAAAGGCTCATTGGGCGGGGTCCTTAGCACGAAGCCCGGGGGCCGGGGAGCCGGCCCGGCCCGGGCCCCCGCCGGAGCGGCTACGCTTGCCGGCTGGGGATAGCGTGGACAAGTCGCCCGGTGCGGAAACACCGTCATATATGCCGGATTGTCTGGGTGGGTCTGATCGAAGTTGCCATTCGCAAGGAGTGTCCCATGGCGCGTATGCGCGTCCCTGCCATCGTCCCCGAAGGCACCCGTTACATCGTCGAAGGCCATCCGGGTCCGGACGGCAAGACCGTGGTGATCGCCCGTTACCTGGTCTACCCGGACGGCCGCCGCGTGAACCTGCCGGTGGCGATCGCGCCGCGGCGTCCGGCCCGCGGCAGCGCCGCGCGGCGGACCCTGGCCGGCCGTGCCCGCAGCCTGCGGTCGGCCCGCTCCCGCCCCTTCCTGCTGCACTAGCGGCACTATCGGCCATTGGCCGACCCGGGGCCGGCCGGCGGGCTCGACAAGCGCGCTCAAATCCGGCTCGGATCGGGCGATGCGGTTCTACCTCGCCGGTGCGATCCTCCTCTGCATGACCGTCACCGGGGATGCCCAGACGCGGCCGGCCGGCTTTGTCGATCTCGCCGCGCATGTGCCCGGCCTGCTGGTCGAGGCGCGCTATGCCGGGACGGAGAATTTCATCGGCACCCGCATCGACGGCTACGAGCGGCCGCTCATCCTGCTCAGCGTCGCCGCGGCCGACGCGCTTGCCGCCGTCCAGCGCGATCTCGCGGCGCAGGGGCTCGGCCTGAAGGTGTTCGACGGCTACCGCCCGGTGCGGGCGGTAGCGCATTTCATCCGCTGGTCGCGCGATCCCGCCGATCGGCGCAACAAGGCGCAATATTATCCCGACATCGACAAGGCCGATTTGTTCCGGCTCGGCTATCTGTCGTCGCGCTCCGCGCATTCGCGCGGCTCCACCGTCGATCTGACGCTGGTCACGCGCGCCGACGGCCGCGAACTCGATATGGGCACGCCGTACGATTTTCTTTCGCCGCGTTCGGGCCAGGCGAGTCTTGCGGTCGGTGCGCAGGCGCGGGCCAACCGCCGGCTGCTGGCGGAGGCGATGGCGCGCCGCGGCTTCCGCGGTTACGCCAAGGAATGGTGGCACTTCACGCTGAACCGTGAGCCGTATCCGGACAGCTATTTCGATTTTCCGGTGCGATGACGCGCCGCGCGGCGGGGCATCGGCAAGGTTGCGCAGGCCGTCGAAAAAGAGTGGCGGCGTACCGGACCCAGGGATTGTGACCATCCGTCCCTTGCCGCGATTTCGACGCAAGAGGGACCGAGCGACGCCATCGCGCGCGGGCCGGATTGTCCGTGGTTACGCTTTACATCCGGCCGTGGGCAGCCGGCAGTTCAGCAACCCCCATACGCCACCCCACGCCGCGAAAACTAGCGCGTGCGGAACCGAAGCCTGCGGTAACGGAGGGGCCGGCCACATTTCGTCCACAAGCCGGGCCGGCGATGGCTCTGTCGGCTTTTCTTCCTGCGGACCGGCGCGGCTGCGCCGGATGGCGCTTCAGGCGCGGGCGGCTTCCCGCGCGATCTCGCGCGGGGCGGCGACATAGGCGTCGCAGGCCTTGACCTGGTGCGCGCCGTCGCAATGCGGGCAGGAGGCGAAGATTTTCAGCGCGCCCATGCGCACCAGAGCGGCCTCGTCGGTCATGATGCTGGTAGTGACCTCACGCAACGTCACCGGACAACGGTATTTCAACGCCCGCATTCCACGCCCCTATTCCGACTGAATCCTTACGGCGGAACCGGTCCGCGCCGGTAGTGTTTTACAGTTTTATCCACAGGGAACCGATCGGTATCCACAGACCAAGTAACGGAGGTATCTGGAGAAACCCAAGGCATTGGCGACCGCACAGCCCGGCGCTCAGGCCGGCTTCCGGAGGCCGGAAGCGGCGTTGAGCAGCACGATCGGGATGGCGACGAAGGCACAGGCCGCCCCGATCAGCAGCACGGTTGCAGGCTGCTGGTGGTCCATCAGCCAGCCGAAGACCGGCGGGGAGATCACGCCGCCGATATTGAAGCCGGTGGTGACGAAGCCGAACACTTTGCCGAAGCTGCCGGGCGGCGTCACCGCGCGCACCAGCATGTCGCGCGACGGTTGGTAGATGCCGTGGAAGAATCCGCTGAAGGCGGAAAAGGCGATCAAGGCCGCTACGCCGAAATCGATGAAGGCGATCGGGAGGATGGCGAGACCGTTCAGCGCGAATCCGGCGACCGCGATCAGGTCGTGCCGGTCGGTGCGCGCGGCGAGCACGCCACCGGCCAGCACCGCTAAAGCGCTGAATGCGAGATAGGCGGTGACCGCAACGGTCGCGACCGGCAGCGGCGTATCCCACAGCGCGGCGAGCGCCACGATGCCGTAATTCTGGAACGCGCTCGCGGTCATCGAGATCAGGACGAACAGCAGCAGATTGAGCAGCACCGGCGCCGAGAGCAGGATCTGCCAGTTGGTGCCTCCCGGATCCGGTTTGGCCGGCGCGGCATCGCGGCCGCGCAGGGCCTCGCCGAACAGGATCATCGCGGCGGCCACCGCCAATCCCACCGCGGCGGTGGCGAGGAATGCGCCGCGCCACCCGAAGGCCTCCGCGAGCAGCAGCAGCGAGGCCGGCGCCGCCGCGGTGCCGGCAAAGCCCGCAAAAATATGGATCGAATAGGCCTTGCTCATCCGCTGCGCCGAGATGCGCGCGGACAAAAGCGCGTAATCGGCGGGGTGATAGGCGGTATTGGCGAGGCCGAGCAGCGCGAACATCGCAACGAATACCGGGAACGAGGTCGTCAGCGCTGCGCCCACGAGCGAAAAGGCGCCGAGCAGCAATCCGCCGATCAGCACGACGGCGGCGCCGACGCGGTCGACCAGGAAGCCCGCCGGCGTCTGCAGGGTGGCGGAGAGGATATTGAAGATGGCGAGCGCCACGCCGAGCTCGGTGAAGCTGACGCCGAAATCGTCGCGCACGAACAGGAACAGCGGCGGCAGGGCGAGGATGTAGACGTGGCTGACGAAATGCCCGGCGCCGACCAGCGTGATCACGCGCAGGTCCTTCGCGCGCACGTCCCGCGCGCGCGCGGGATCGTCCGCGAGAATGGTCTGCGTCATGATCGAAAAATCCGGCTCGGCCCGCAGCTTAGCGGATCGCCCGGTTTGCAGCTATGCGCAGGGCGTGGACCGCCTGTGCCCGGCCGGCCGCTCAGCCCAGCACCAGATCGTCGCGGTGCACGATCTCGATCCGGCCCTCGAAGCCGAGCACCAGTTTCGCCTCGGCCGACGATTTGCCGATCACCTGCGCGGCGTCGGTGGCGTCATAGGCCACCAGCCCGCGCCCGATTTCGACGCCGTCGAGATCGCGCACGAGCACCGCGTCGCCGCGCGCGAACTCGCCGTCGACGCGCTTCACGCCGGCCGGCAGCAGGCTTTTCCCGCGCCGCAGAGCCGCGACCGCGCCGGCATCGATGAACAGCGTGCCTTTGGGCTCGAGCGAGCCGGCGATCCATTTCTTGCGCGCGGTCACCGGATTGGCCGGCGTCAGGAACCAGGTGCAGCGGCCGCCGGCATCGATGGCGCGCAGCGGGTGCAGATTCTTGCCGGAGGCGATGACCATATGCGTGCCGGCGCTGGTCGCGATCTTGCCGGCTTCGATCTTGGTCACCATGCCGCCGCGCGAGAGCTCGGAGCCCGATGTGCCGGCCATCGCCTCGATCTCGGGGGTGATGCGCTCGACCAGCGGCACCAGGTTCGCGTTACGGCCCTCGCCCGGCGGTGCGTCGTAGAGGCCGTCGATGTCGGAGAGAAGGACGAGACAATCGGCGCTGGCCATGGTGGCGACGCGCGCCGCCAGGCGGTCGTTGTCGCCGTAGCGGATTTCGCTGGTGGCGACCGTGTCGTTCTCGTTGATCACCGGCACGCATTTCCATTCCAGCAGCTTGTCGATGGTCTCGCGCGCATTGAGGTAGCGGCGCCGTTCCTCGGTATCGCCGAGCGTCACCAGGATCTGGCCGGCGGCAATGCCGTGCTCGTCCAGCGTCTCCGCCCAGATGCGCGCCAGCGCGATCTGCCCGACGGCGGCGGCGGCCTGCGAGTCTTCCAGTTTCAGCGGGCCGCGCGGCAGTTTCAGCTTGCTGCGCCCGAGCGCGATCGCGCCGGAGGACACGACCAGGATGTCGCGCTTGCCCCGATGCAGCTGGGCGAGGTCCTCGCACAAAGCCTGCAGCCACGCGCCGCGCAGTTCGCCCGCCGCTGCATCGACGAGCAGGGAGGAGCCGACCTTGACCACGATGCGGCGGAAATCGGCGAGGGCGGGAATGCGGGCGGGCATGGCAGCGGCTTTGTCGACATTCCTTCGTCATGGCCGGGCAAAAGCGCGTCCTTGCGCTGGAGACCCGGCCATCCCGCTTGGGTGGGCTCAGTGCGTCCCCTATCGGGATCGCCGGGTCAAGCCCGGCGATGACGGCAACGCCCATCTGCGGTCCAGGAAACCTACGGCTGCCAGGCCTGTGCCGCCTTGCTCTCGGCGGGCTCGTGGCGTTCGCGCGCGGCATCGACGATGTCGCGCAGCGCGCGCAGCGCTTCCGGCACGCCCTGCCGGGAATGCGCCGACAGCACCAGCGGGATGCGCCCGGCCGCGCGCTTCAGCGCCTCGACCTTGCTTTCGATTTCCTCCGGCGTGAGCGCGTCGGCCTTGGACAGCGCGAGGATTTCCGGCTTTCCGGAAAGCCCGTGGCCGTAGGCCTCGATCTCGCCGCGGATCGTCTTGTAGGCGGCGGCGACATTCCCGGCGGTGCCGTCGACGAGATGCAGCAGCACGCGGCAGCGCTCGACATGGCCGAGGAAGCGGTCGCCGAGGCCGGCGCCTTCATGCGCGCCCTCGATCAGGCCGGGGATGTCGGCGAGCACGAATTCGCGTCCGTCCACCCCCACCACGCCGAGCTGCGGGTGCAGGGTGGTGAAGGGATAGTCGGCGATTTTCGGCTTCGCCGCGCTCACCGCGGCGAGGAAGGTGGACTTGCCGGCATTCGGCAGGCCGACCAGACCCGCGTCGGCAATCAGCTTCAGCCGCAGCCGGATGGTGCGCTCCTCGCCCGGCTGCCCGGGATTGGCGTGGCGCGGGGCGCGGTTGGTCGAGGTCTTGAAATGGGCGTTGCCGAATCCGCCATTGCCGCCGCGCGCCAGCACCGCCGCGTCGCCGGCCTTTTCCAGGTCGGCGAGCAGGGTCTCGCCGTCCTCCTCGTAGATCTGCGTGCCGGCCGGCACCTTCAGGACGGCGTCGGCGCCGTTGGCGCCGTGGCGGTCCTTGCCCATGCCGTTGCCGCCGCGCTTGGCCTTGAAATGCTGCTGGTAGCGATAGTCGATCAGGGTGTTGAGGCCTTCCACCGCCTGCGCGATCACGTCGCCGCCGCGCCCGCCGTCGCCGCCATTGGGGCCGCCGAACTCGATGAACTTCTCGCGCCGGAACGAGACGCACCCGTTCCCGCCGGCGCCGGACTGGATATAGATCTTGGCTTCATCGAGGAATTTCATCGCCCCTATATGGGCCACGCCCGGTCCCCGGGCAAAGAAAAAGCCCGGTCCTGCGGACCGGGCTTGCGAGCCAAAGAAACCGAATTCTTGTCGAAGCGCGGCTTACTTGAACTGCGCCTTGCAGCCGGGCGAGAGCTTGGTGAAGTTCTGCTTCATGCAGGCTTCGACGCGGCTCACATTCGGGATCGCGCTCATGCAGAACTTGAATGCGTCGGACATGCAGGCGGCTTCCGCTTCCGCGCGGGTGCCCGCGAAGGAATTGGTCGAGAAGGTCGAGATCGTCAGCGCGATGATCGCGGCGGTGGTCAGGGTCTTGAACATGGCTTGCTCCTTCGGCTCGCTTGCGACGACCGGTTGGCCGTCATGATGTGCTGTTGTCGCGCAAAATCGGCGTCCGCTCTGTGATACAAGTCACACTTATCAAGGCCTTGATTTCCTGCAGGTTTCTGTCGCTTCCGGGTCGCCTTTCCTTCAAAGGCCGCGCCCTTGAGCGGGCGCGCGGCTGCCCCTACGGTGCGCGTCCCGCCGGGACCGACCCTTGAACGCATCCGCCGCCGCTTCCGATTCGCGCACCGCCCTGGCCGGCATCCTGCTGATGCTGGGCGGGATTTTCCTGTTCGCGGTCAACGACGCCCTGGGCAAATGGCTGGTCGCCACCTATTCGGTCGGGCAGCTCCTGCTGATCCGCAGCATCGCGGCGCTGATGGTGCTCGCGCCCTTCATCCGGCGCGAGGGCGCGGCGGCATTTCGCGCGGCGCCGCGGCCCGGTTTGCAGATCCTGCGCGTGATCTTCTCCACGCTGGAAGTCGCCGGCTTCTACTGGGCGGTGAGCTACCTGCCGCTGGCCGACGTGATGACCTATTACCTGGCCGGGCCGATCTATGTGACCGCGATCTCGGCCCTGTTCCTCGGCGAGAAGGTCGGCTGGCGGCGCTGGCTCGCGGTCGGCATCGGCTTCGTCGGCGTCGTGATCGCACTACGGCCGACCGATGCGAGCTTGTCCTGGCCGGCCATGATCGCGCTCGCGGGCAGCTTCTGCTTCTCGCTCTTGATGATCGCGACGCGGCACCTGCGCGGCACCAGCGACACGGTGCTGGTGACCGGACAGACGGTGGCGGCGCTCATCTTCGGCGCGGTGCTGGCGCCGCTGCATTGGGTGACGCCGACGCTGCGCGATGCGCTGCTGCTCGCGCTGCTCGGGATCGTGGCGATGGTGGCGCATGTCTGCGTCAACCGCTCGCTCAAGCTGGCGCCGGCCTCGGTGGTCGTGCCCTACCAGTATTCGATGATCGTCTGGGCGATCGTGTTCGGCGTGCTGGTATTCGGCGACATTCCCGATGTCGCGATGCTGACCGGCGCGGCCATCATCATCGGCGCCGGCCTCTATATCTTCCTGCGCGAACAGCGCCTGGCGCGGAAGCCGGTCGTCGTCGATCCGCCGTGAGCGGATTTTCCGGCGCCGCGGCAGCCAAAAAGGCAGTCAAAGCAGCCAAGAAAAAAGCCCGGCCTTGCGGCCGGGCTGCGAGTTCAGGGGAGGAACGAGGAGGGTGGCGACGCTTACTTGAACTGGGCCTGGCAGCCGGGGCTGAGCTTGGAGAAGTTGCGCTTCATGCAGCTCTCGATGCGGCTGATATTCGGGATTTCGCTCATGCAGAGCCGGAAGGCGTCGGACGTGCAGGCCGCGCGCTGCTCGGCGGTGCCGGAGGCATAAGAGGGGGTCGCGAACGAGGCGATGGTCAGCGCGGTAGCGGCGATGGCGGCGAACTTGAGCATGACAGTCTCCCTTGGGTCTCGCGTGGCGGCGGCTCGTCTGCGCGCCGTGTTGTCCGTTTGTCGCGCAAAAGGGCGCGACCGACCGTGACCCCCATCACACAGCGGGAGATTCTGAAAATTCCTGCAATATCAGTTGTTTGGCTGGCGCCTCGGGCTGCCGCCAAAGAAAAAGCCGGGCGCGGCGAGCCGCACCCGGCGTAAATTCCGAACCTCTTGCGAGGCGCCGGTTAGCGCACCTTGAGGTTTTCCGCCGATTCCTTGCCGCGATTGGCGACGACTTCGTATTCGATCTGCTGGCCTTCATTGAGGCCGGTCAGCCCGGCGCGCTGCACCGCCGAGATGTGCACGAACACGTCCTTGCCACCGCCCGAGGGTTGAATGAAGCCGTAACCCTTGGTCGCGTTGAACCACTTCACAGTACCTGTAGCCACGAAAAGTCTCCGATCTAGATGTCCGCCGACACGAGCGTCCAACCGACATCTCGCAGAGGCGGGCCAGCACTTAAGCCAAAAACTGTTATTTTGCTACCCCCGCCGCCGCGATTTTTGATCGCGGGCGGCGGCGGGGCGCTTGGCCCGCCGCCCGCCGGCCGGTCGCGGTCAGGCGACCCGCTTCATGGCGCCCCAGCTCTTCAGCGAGGACCACAGCCCCCGGTCCAGCCGGAAGCGGTCGATCGGGGCGGAACTCCGCAGCGACTGGATGCGGCACAGGCCGACCCCGGTCCACTGGAACCCGCACTTCTCCAGGATCCGCCGCGAGGCCGGGTTGGTCACGCGGGCGCCGGCGGACAGCGCCTCGTGGTCGAGATCGGTGAAGGCGTAATCGATCACCGCGCGCACCGCCTCGGTGGCGTAGCCCTTGCCCCAGTGCTTGACCCCGAGCCAGTAGCCGACATCGGGCGCGCCCTCGTCCTGCACCGCCAGGCCGCAGGCGCCGACAATCGGGCCGTCGCGCAGCGCGATGACAAAGGCAATCTCGCCGCCGGGGACGTTGACGGCGGCAATGAAATCCTCCGCGTCGCGGCGCGCATAGGGATGCGGGATGCGGCGCGTATTCTCGGCAATGCGTTTGTCGTTTGCGAGCGCCGCCACGGCCATCACGTCCCCGAGTTGCGGCGCGCGCAGAATGAGCCGCTCGGTCTCGAGGACGGGAATACAGGTCTCCCGGAAGCTTCCGGTGGGCAATTCAAGACAGGTCATGGCATGGCTCCGTGCTTCAAAATGCTGCGAGGGGGAGCCGGTTTTCCCGTCTCCCCCTCGCGTATGGAGCCCATTCGGGCCCGCCGGGTTTGACTAGGACAACCGGCGGACCTCGCGATGAGATTCGCCTTCTATTCGGCCGCGGCCTCCGTCATCGGGTGAACCGATACGAATGTGCGGCCTTTGGCTTTGGTGTCGAACTGGACGCGACCGTTGATCAGGGCAAACAAAGTGTGATCCTTGCCGATGCCGACATTGCGGCCGGCATGCCAGCGGGTGCCGCGCTGGCGCACAAGGATGTTGCCGGCGACGACGGACTCGCCCCCGAACATCTTGATGCCAAGGCGCCGGCCCGCGGTATCGCGGCCGTTGCGGGACGAACCGCCTGCCTTTTTGTGTGCCATCGCTGAATTCCCTCTCGGCCTATTCTGTATCCTGATTCCGGGACGGAATCATCTCACAAATTTTCATCGATCATGTCATCGCGCCTCCCGACTTGCTGGAAAGACGCGGACGACGCTTACTTCTTGCCTTTCGCGGCCGGCTTCCTGGCCGCGGCTTTCGGCTTGGCCGCCGCCTTGGCTTTCGGCTTGGCGGCCGCCTTCTTCTTCGGCGCGGCCTCCTTGGCTTCGCCGGTGCCGGCTTCGGCCTTCGGCTTCGGGGCCGGCTTGCCCTTGGCCTTCTTCGAGGGCGACTTGCCGTCGGTGAGGATTTCGCTGATGCGGATCAGAACGAAACCCTGCCGGTGCCCGCGCTTGCGGCGCGAATTCTTGCGGCGGCGCTTCTTGAACGCGATCACCTTCGGCCCGCGGCCGTGCTCGATGACCTCGACCGCCACCGACGCGCCCGATACCAGCGGGTTGCCCAGCAGCGGCTTGTCGCCGCCCACCATCAGCACCTCGGACAGCTGGACGATCTCGCCCGGCTTGCCGCTGACGCCTTCCACCTTCAACACATCGTCCTCGGCGACGCGGTATTGCTTCCCGCCGGTCTTGACGACTGCGAACATCGTTTTGTCCTTTCGTGTTCGAGCGCAGCGCTCAGGCGCAGCCTGGGCCGCCTTCTTTCAGTCTTTAGCTTTGAATTTCAATGGCTTGCGGCACGCCAGAAAACGTGCCGGGGCCCGCAGGCCCCGCCATTGGCGCGGTTATGGCGTCTGCCCCCGGTCAAGTCAAGGAATCAGCGGCTTTTGGCGGCCGAGATGCCGAGAGGCTGTGCGGGCTGTGGGGAACGACGCCGGCACGGCCGCCGCACAGGCGACGGCCGCCCTCATTTTCCCGTCTTCCAGTTCACCGCGCGCAACGCCGGGACATCGCGGAAATCCGCTTCGTTGTCCGTCACCAGCACCGCGCCGACGGTGATCGCGTGCGCGGCGATCATGCGGTCGAAGTCGCGGCCTCTGGCCCAGCCGCATTGGACGATGATGCGGCCATAGGCGAGCGCGGCAGCGGCATCGAACGGCAGCACGGGAATCCCGCGCAGCAGAACCTCCAGCCGCGCCTGTCGTAGCGCCGTGAATTTCGGCTCCTTGAACACGCTGCGCTGCAATTCGGCGAGGCTGAGCGACGACAGCAATACCTCGCCGTCATGCGCCGCAAGGGCGTCGAGCACGGATTCGGTGCCGTCGAGCACGTGGATGGCAATGTTGGTGTCGATCAGATACGGCACGACGACAAAGGTGCCGTCAGTCGCGCTTGCGCTGCGGCATGTCGATCGGCTCGCGTTTTTCGAGCGGCGGCTTCGGCATCTGGCGCAATGTCGCGATGGCGTCGCTCAGATTCTTGCGCGCGGGCACGATGGTGATCACCTCGCCCATGCGGGTGATTTCAAGATCGATGTCCGTCTCGGCATAGGCGATCTCGGCGGGAATGCGGACGGCCTGGCTGTTGCCGGACTTGAAAACGCGGGTTCTCGGCATGCGGGGTTCTCGACAAACCGAGAATAGGAAGGCGGGAGCGCAACGTCAATCCCTGTATATACATCGCGGCCGCCTCCCGGCATGGCCGGCGGAGACGCCGCCGGGCGTCGCCAGGTATCGGCGGCGTTCGCACGCGACCATCACCCGATGCGCAGCGCGGCGTGCGGCGCCAGACGCCATGCCTTGTGCCGCGCCGCTTCGAGATAGGCGGCGCTGCGGTTGAAATAGCGCTCCGGATCGCGCGTTGCGTCGCTTGTCTGGCGCGCGAGCGAATCCGCGACATGGTCGATTTCGCAGCGGCTCAACCCGACGTCGCGTAGCGCTTCGTCGGAGAGCGCAGCGAGCGCGCGTCGCGTCGCGTGCGCCTTCACAATGCGGCGGAGCAGGCGCGCGATCGCGACGGCAAGGCGATAGCCGCGCTTCGCGGCGCTGGAAAACGCGGCAATGACAGTTTCGGTCACGACACACTCCATCTGTGGCGCGTCAAGGCGCGCCTGCGGGGTTGAGCGCCCGGCGCGCGGCCGGGCGTTTTCGGGAAGCGGCGGGGCTCAGGCTTCGGTGCTGCCGCAGGTCTCGTAGGGTGCCTTGGCGCACAGGCTCCGGGGCCCCGGCGGGTAGCGTTGCGCCAAAGCGGGCGCGTCGGACCGGGCCGGGGTGGTGGCGGCGGTCGGCGCGTAACCGTCCCGCGGGAAAGGCGTAGCGGCGGCGCCGGGGCCGACGGTTATGGCAATCGCCAGGGCGGCCAGCGTGAGTGACTTGAGGAACATGGGAAATCTCCAGTGTTTCGGGGGTTGGGTGGCCGGTCGGCCGGCCGCCATTCACGGGGAGGCTTCAGGGAATTTTCGCGAGCTCCGCCAGGCGATCGGACGTGCGGCGTTCGTAATCGTCGGCGAGCGCGCGCAGCGCGGCCGCGCCGTCGCCCGAGAAGGACGGACCGTGCATCAGCGCGAGCGTGCGCGGCGCGTAGCCGGCGAGCCGGCGGATGGCCGCTCCCATGCCCGGCGCCAGCGCGGAATACTGGAACAGGTCTTCGGCGGCGATGGCGGGGCCGACAATGTCGCCCTGCGTCAGCGCCGGCCCGTCACCAAGCTGCGTGAACAGATCGCCGCACAGCAGCGTGCCGGTCGATTCCTCGAACATCACGCCGGCATCCCAGCCATGCGGGGTGTGCGGCGTGTCGATGTAGCGCACGCGCTTGCCGCGGCCGAGATCGATCGCTGCGCCGTCGTCCAGCACGCGCGGGGTGCGGTCGGCCATGTCGTTCAGCGACACCAGGCATCCGGTATGGCCGTGCGCGACCTGCGCGTGCGGGGCCACCGCCAGCCATTCGTTCATCGCGCCGCATTCGTCGGCCTCGTAATGGCCGAAGGCGATCCAGCGCAATCGCTCGGGCGGCAGGATGCGGCCCAGCGCCGCGCGGTTGAGCGCGAACATCCGGCGCAGGCCGGTGTGGAACATCAGCGGCTCCTCGCCGAGGACGAGGAACTGGTTGAAGGTGAAGCCGGCGGGCGGGGCGATGTCCGGCACATGCGTCGACAGGCGGTAGATGCCGTCGGCTATCTCGTAAATCTTTGTTTCCACAGGGATTCTCCAGGGGCGGGCATGGGCTTAATTTCAATGAACGATGCTGTGTAATGAAATAAGGGGAGCTTGTCAATATTTAATGCACAGATTAGTGTATTGAAAATGGCACGCTCCGATACCCTGAGGATACGCGCGGAACAGCAGGCGGAAACCCGCCAGCGCAT
>JBFWWQ010000052.1:0-14329 GCA_050246095.1 Pseudorhodoplanes sp. | reverse complement strand
AAGGCGATCACCGGCATCCAGTAGATCAGCAGCGCGGCGACCAGCAGGATCGCGGCGAGGCCGAGCCGCCGGTTCGCGATCGCGAGCCCGGCCGCCGTAAGCGCGCAGACCGGCGCGGCCACGCCGACGCCGAACGCGGACAGCAGGTCGAACCACGGCGCGTCCAGGCCCGCGAGCACCTCCAGCGCGAGCGGCATGCCCTCGGAGAAATGCAACAGCGCGAAGGCCGTGAGCGCGACGATGAGGCCGCGCAAGAGGATGCTGGGCAGGTTGCTCATGCGGGCGGGGTGGAGCGGGCGGGGCGCATCGCTTGCATCGTAGCAGAGTTCGCCGCGGCCGGGTTCAGGCTCCCGATCCGCCGTCCCGCTTCTTGACATTATTCCTATGTAGGATTATAAGCATAACGCCTGCGGCGATGAAGGGCGTCAACCGGTGACGTTCGGAGGACGGCCGCAGGTGCGGCGCCCGCGCGCCGGGCCTCGTCCGCCCGGCTCCCGGGTGGCTCCGGGACCCCGCCCTACGGGCACTACGACCCGTGCGCGAGGAGCTCGCTGGACGGCCTGCATCCCGCGCGATGCAGGCGCGCAAGCGCGGCCCGGGGTTGGTGCGAGGCTGCGGCCTGGCACCGCAACGCCGCGCGTGGCGCGCCGGAAGGCGGCGGCCGGCGACGGACTTGCTTGCGCCAACGGCGCCAGCTTGTCCGCGCGCGGGCCGCAGGTTCGGAATGCCCGCGCCCTCCGGCGCGCCATTCCCCTTCATTCATTCATTCATTCAATGGATGAGGGCCGATGGAGTGAAGGCGATCCCGCGCCTTGCAAAGAACAGGGGCGATGAAACACGCCGGTCATTCCGGGGCGCCGCAAAGCGGCGAACCCGGAATCCATGGTCCCAAATCATGATATTGGAATTGGCGAACCGCCATCACACGAAGTGAAGGCTGACGTGCGCAAGAAGACTGCAAAGACGAAAGCCGGCGGCAACGTATTTGCCGATCTCGGCCTGCCAAATCCCGAGCAGGAATTGCTGAAGGCGCGCCTGACGCTGCAAATCTACAGGATCGCGAAGGCGCGCGGGCTGACGCAGGCGCAAGCGGGCGAAGTGCTGGGCATCAAGCAGCCGCATGTCTCGGCGCTGATGCGCAACCGCGCCGGCAATTTCTCCGTCGGGCGGCTGATGGAATTCCTCACCGCGCTCGGCCAGGACGTGCGGATCACGGTGAAGCCGACGCGCAAGGCGCAGGGCGAGATCGCGGTGGTGGCCGGGTGATGAAGCAATTGGTAGGGTGGGCTGAGCGTAGCGAAGCCCACCGAGTTAGTTTCAATCGGTGGGCTCGGCGCTGCGCGCCTTAGCCCACCCTACGCTCGCTTGATGGATCGCGGGACAACGCCAATCGAGTTCGATTTTTCTGGCGTGCATTTGATTTCGAGCAGCTTCGCGGACGAAGTTTTCGGGAAGCTCTTTGTGGACCTCGGTCCAATCCGCTTTGGTCAACTCTGCAAGTTTACGAGGGTTGATCCGACAGTTCAAAATCTTATTGATCGTGCAATTGCCCAGAGAATGAGGCAATAAAGCTCGTTGCGACTCCCGTGGTAGGTAAACCCCATGAACGCCCCCGCCAACATCGCTCCCGTTCCGCCCTACAAACACACCCCGCTTTTCCCGCTCGGCAAGGACAACACGCCGTATCGCCGGCTCGAAATCCCCGGCGTGCGCGTGGAGAAGGCGCTCGGGCAGGATTTCGTGGTGGTGCCGGCCGAGGCGATGCAGCTTCTCGCCGAGGAGGCGTTCAACGACATCAACCATTATCTGCGGCCCGGCCACCTGAAGCAGCTCGCCGCGATCCTCGACGACCCCGAGGCCTCCGACAACGACAAGTTCGTCGCCTACGATTTCCTCAAGAACGCGAACATCTCCGCCGGCGGCACGCTGCCGATGTGCCAGGACACCGGCACGGCGCTGATCATGGGCAAGAAGGGCCGGCTGGTCTTCACCGACGGCCAGGACGAGGCCGCGCTCGCGCAGGGCGCGCGCGATTCCTACCTGCGCAAGAACCTGCGCTATTCGCAGCTCGCGCCGCTCTCCATGTACGAGGAGAAGAACACCAGGAACAACATGCCGGCGCAGGTCGAGATTTTCGCGGCCGGCGCGGGCGAGGCGGAAGACGCCTACAAGTTCCTGTTCATCGCGAAAGGGGGCGGGTCGGCCAACAAGGCGTTCCTGTTCCAGGGCACGCCCGCGCTGCTCACGCCCGACCGCCTGCTGCCGTTCCTGAGGGAGAAAATCCTGACCCTCGGCACCGCCGCGTGCCCTCCCTATCACCTCGCGATCTGCATCGGCGGCACGTCGGCCGAGCTGACGATGAAGACGGTGAAGCTCGCCTCCTGCCGCTATTACGACGACCTGCCGACCAAGGGCTCGGAAGACGGCCACGCCTTCCGCGACATCGCGATGGAGCAGGAAATCCAGAAGATGACGCAATCGCTCGGCGTCGGTGCGCAGTTCGGCGGAAAGTATTTCTGCCATGACGTGCGCGTGATCCGCCTGCCGCGGCACGGCGCCTCGCTCCCCATCGGATTGGGCGTGTCCTGCTCGGCCGACCGCCAGGCGATGGGCAAGATCACCAGGGACGGCGTGTTCCTGGAGGCGCTGGAGCACAATCCCGCGCAATACCTGCCCGAGATCGACGAGACGACGCTCGGCGGCGACGTGGTGCAGGTCAATTTGAACCGGCCGATGCCGGACATCCTCGGCCAGCTCTCGCGCTATCCGATCAAGACGCGCCTCTCGCTCACCGGCACCATGATCGTCGCGCGCGACCTCGCGCACGGAAAATTGCGCGCGCGGCTGGAAGCGGGGCAGGGGCTGCCCGACTATTTCAAGAACCATCCGGTCTATTACGCGGGCCCGGCGAAGACGCCACAGGGCTATGCGTCCGGCGCCTTCGGGCCGACCACCGCGGGGCGCATGGATTCCTTCATGGATGCGTTCATGGCCGCGGGCGGCACGCTCATTTCGGTCGCCAAGGGCAACCGCTCGGCGGCGGTGCGCGAGGCGTGCAAGAAATACGGCGGCTTCTATCTCGGCTCGATCGGCGGGGTCGCCGCCAACCTCGCGGAGAAATGCATCAAGAAGGTCGAGACCATCGAGTATCATGAGCTCGGCATGGAGGCGATCTGGCGGATCGAGGTGGAGAACTTCCCCGCCTTCATCGTGATCGACGACAAGGGCAACGATTTCTTCAAGGAGCTGAATCTGGGGTGAGCGGCGCAAGTCGCGCCCTTCATGCGTCCAGCTTGCAACCTCGATTGACTCGAACTTGCTTCCGACCTCATCCTGAGGAGCGCAGCGAAGCTGCGCGTCTCGAAGGATGGAGGCGGCCCGTGACCGATGCCTTGCGCGCCGCCGGCAGTTCCTCGGGATGAAGCCGGAAGACGTCACCCTCCGTCGCCGCATCACGCTGCCGATGCTCGTGCTCTACGGCGTCGGCGTCACCATCGGCGCGGGCATCTATGTGCTGATCGGCGCGACGGCGCGCCATGCCGGCATGCACGCGCCGTTCGCCTTCCTGCTCGCGGCGGTCGTGATGGGGCTGACGGCGGCCTCCTATGCCGAGCTCTGCACGCGGCTGCCGGTGAGCGCGGGGGAGGCGGCCTATGTGAAGGCCGCGTTCCGCTCGCGGACGCTGACGCTGCTGGTCGGCCTGCTCACCGCCGGCATCGGGATCGTGTCCTCGGCGACGGTCGCGCTCGGCGCCGCCGGTTATCTGCGCGAATTCGTCGGTCTGCCCCAGGTCCTGCTCGCGGCTGCCGTGCTGGTCGCGCTCGGGCTGGTCGCGGTCTGGGGCATTCTCGAATCCGTCCTACTGGCCGCGCTGTTCACCCTGATCGAGCTCGGCGGCCTCGTGGCGATCGTCGTCGCGGGCTTGCATTCCGGCCTCGACATCCTGGCGGCGCTGCCGCGCTTCGCCGTGCCGCCGCTCGAACTCGCGCTCTGGCCGGGCATCGCGTTTGCGAGCCTGCTCGCCTTCTTCGCCTTCATCGGCTTCGAGGACCTCGTCAATATCGCCGAGGAGGCGCATGCGCCGGAGCGCGACATGCCCTGGGCGATCGGGCTCACGCTCGTCATCTCGACGATGCTTTATTTTCTCGTCGCCGTCGTCGCGGTGCTGGCGGTGCCGCTCGAGCGGCTGGCGGAATCGCCGGCGCCGCTGAGCCTCGTCTTCCGCAGCCTCGCCGGCGTCGATCCCGGCGTCATCAGCGCGGTTGCCGTCGTCGCGACGCTCAACACCGTGCTGGTGCAACTGACTATGGCTGCGCGCGTGCTCTACGGCATGGCGCGGCAGGGCGACCTGCCGCGATGGCTCGGGCAGGTGAATGCGGTGACGGCGACGCCGCTGATCGCGACCGCGCTCGTGGTCGCTTTCGCGCTGGTGCTGGTCGCGGCCTTTCCGCTGGAGCGGCTCGCCGAGGGCACCTCGCTCGCGACCCTCGTCGTCTTCGCCTTCATCAATCTCGCCCTGATCAGGATTCGGTGCGCCGGCACGCCGCTGCCGCCGGGCGCGGTGCGTGTGCCGGCCGCCATTCCGGTCCTCGGCCTGCTCACGTGTTTGGCAATGATCGCCGGGTCGCTCCTGTAGTGACGGGCGCGCGCGATGCGGCTAGCATCGGCAAAACGGTTTTCACTTCGGGAAATTCTCGGCATGATTGTCCGCATCCTTCGCCTGGTCCTTGCGTGCGCCGCCCTCGGTCCGCTCGCGCCCGCCGCGGCCTTCGCGCAGGCCCAAAGCTATCCGAACCGCCCGGTGGTCATGATCGTCCCGTTCGCGCCCGGCGGCTCGACCGACGTGATCGCGCGCGTGGTCGCGGAAGCCATGCGCTATCCGCTCGGCCAGAGCGTGATCGCGGAGACGCGGGCGGGGGCGGGCGGCTCGATCGGGACGGCGGCGATCGCAAAGGCCGCGCCCGACGGCTACACCATCGGCATGGGCACGGCCTCGACGCTGGCCATCAACCCGGCCGCCTACAAGAACCTGCCCTTCGACGTGCGCACCGACCTGGTGCCGGTCGGCGGCATCGCGGCGGTGCCGAACATCATGACCGTGAATGCCGAGCTGCCGGCGAAAAACATGGCCGCGTTCGTCGCGCTGGCCAAGGCGCAGCCGGGCAAGTTCTCCTACGGCTCCTCCGGCAACGGCTCGGTCAGCCACCTGATGGGCGAGCAGTTCAAGCTCGCCACGAAGACCGATCTCGTGCACGTGCCTTATCGCGGCATCGGGCCGGCGCTGAACGACGCGATCGGCGGCCAGATCCAGGTGCTGTTCGACAACCTGCCGACCTCGCTGCCGCAGGTGCAGGCGGGCAAGCTGCGCGCGCTCGCCGTGTCGGGGCCGAAACGCCTCGCGGTGCTGCCCGACGTGCCGACGTTCGGGGAGCTCGGCATGGAGGACCTGAACTGGATGGCCTTTTTCGGCATGGTCGCGCCGACGCATACGCCGCCGGCGGTGATCGCGCGGCTGAACGACGCGCTGAACAAGGCGCTGAACGAGCCGACGGTGCGCGAGAAGCTGATGACGCAGCAGGCCGAGGTGACCGGCGGCGCGCCGGAGAAATTCGAGGCCGAATATCTGAAGGCGCTGGAGGCCATGCGCCGCGCGGTCGCAGCCGCCAAGATCGAGGTGAATTAGGGCGTGATCCCGAAAAGTGGGAACCGGTTTTCGGAAAAGATCAGGCCCGAACAAAAAGATGAGCGATGAGTCCGATTCAACGCAGTTGAATCGGACTCTGAAGCACGATCGACGCGGAAGCGGCCGGGGATTTTTTCAGGCCGCCGCGGTCGAATTGACGAAAATCAATTCACCTTGACGCACGGCGTGCGAGGGAGAGTGCGTTCTCCCTGTGCGTCCGTCGAAAGACGGGCGCAACTTTTTTTGGCGGCGCGCGGTTCAGCGCGGCACCAGCGGCCAGAACAGCATGATCAGGGGAATGCCCGCGACCACGACATAGACCGACAGCGGCAGGCCGAGCTTCCAGTAGTCCGAGAAGCGGTAGCCGCCGGCGCCCATGACCAGCGTGTTGCACTGGTGCCCGATCGGGGTGAGGAAATCGCAGGCCGCGCCGATCGCCACCGCCATCAGGAACGGGTCCGGCGACATCCCGAGCTCGCCGGCAAAGCCCGCCGCGATCGGTCCCATGACCAGCACGGTCGCGGCATTGTTGAGGAACGGCGTCACCGCCAAAGCCGCCACCATGATCAGCATCAGCGCGCCCCAGGCCGGCAGCGCGCCCGAGGCCGCGGCGAGCCACCCGGCGATCAGATCGGTGCCGCCGGTCGTGCGCAGCGCGTCGGAGACCGGGATCAGCGCGCCGAGCATGACCAGGATCGGCCATTCGATGGCGTCATAGGCTTCGCGCAGCGACAGCGCGCGCAACAGCAGCAGCGCCACCGCGCCGGCGAAAAAGGCGATGGCGATCGGCAGGATGCCGGCGGCGACGACGCCCATCGCGGCGGCGAGCACCGCGACCGGCACCAGGCGGCGGCGGCCGCGGCCGAGCGTGAGCTTGCGTTCGGCGAGCGGCAGACAGCGCAGTTCGCCGAGCGTCTCCGGCATGGTGTTGAGATTGCCCTGCAGCACGACCACGTCGCCGGGGGCAAAGCGCAGCGTGCGCAGGCGGTGCGCGATGCGCCGTCCGCTGCGGCTGACCGCCAGCAGGTTGATCTGGTGGTGGTCGTAGAGGCGCAATTGCGCGGGCGTGTGGTCGACCAGCGGCGAATCCGGCGTCACGATCGCCTCGATGACGCCGATCTCGTCGGTCGGCGTGTCCACCTCATGTGTGACCTCGTCGCGCGCCAGCTTGAATTTCGCGGCGTTCACCACGCGCTCCAGCGCCGCCGGCTCGCCCTGCAGGATGATGATGTCGCCGGCGCGCAACTTCATCGCGCCGTTCGGCGAGGAATTGCGCTGGCGGCGGCGCAACAGCGCGAGCACCTCGACGTCGCCTTCGGCGAGCGCTTCCAGCTCCCGCACGGTCTTGCCGGCAAAGCTGGATTCCTCCGGCACGCTCACTTCGGTGGTGTAACCTTCCAGGTTGAAGGCGGCATCCATCGATACCGCGCCCTTGCGTTCCGGCAGCAGCCGCCATCCGAAAGCGAGGAAAAGGACGCCGCCCACCGCGAGCAGCACGCCGACCGGCGCGAAATCGAACATGGCATAAGGCTCGCCGATCGTTTCCGCGCGCACGCGCGATACCAGGATATTCGGCGAAGTGCCGACGAGGGTAATGGTGCCTCCGACCAGCGAGGCGAATGACATCGGCATCAGCAGCGCGGAGGGGAGCGAGCCATGTTTGCGCGCGAGCTGAAAGGCCACCGGCATCATGATGGCGAGCGCCCCGATATTTTTCACGAAAGGCGACAGCGCCGCGACCACGGTTGTCAACGCCAATACCTGTATGCCGGTGGATTGGAGATAGGGTGAGACCGGGCGCAGCAGGCTTTCGATCGCGCCGGAATGTGTGACCGCGGCGCTCAGCAGCAGCGCGGCGGCGACGATCACGATGATGTCGTCGGAAAAGCCGGAAAAGGCCCGGTCATAGGGAACGATGCCGCTCAGCACGGCGGCGAGCAGAGCGAGCAGCGCGACCAGGTCGTAGCGGAGCCGGCCCCAGACGAACATGGCCATCATCGCCGCGAGAATGACGAAGGCGATGATCTGCGGACCGGTCATGGGGCGCGGGGCTTCGGGTGGGAAAAAGGAGGCGGGCTGAAGGAAACGCCCGAGGTTCCCTCCGGTTCCCGTCCCGCGCAAGCCCGCGATTTATCGGCTTCGCCGCGCGATCAGATGATCGAGTGAAATCTCGCCCGCGCCCCGCGTCATCAGCAGGAGAAAGCAGGCGGCCCAGGTTCCGTGCGTCGGCCAGGCGTCCGGATAGACGAAAATCTCGATCACCAGCGTCATGCCGAGAAGCGCGAGCGCCGCGTAGCGCGTGGCGAGCCCGATCGCCAGCAGGATCGGGAAGAAATGCTCGGCGAAGGCGGCGAGGTGGGCCGCGAGCGTCGGATCGATCAGCGGCAGCCGGTACTCGTCCTGGAACAGCGCGATGGCGGTGTCGGTCACGCGCCAGCCCTCGACCTTGGTCTGGCCGGACTGCCAGAACACGCCGGCGATCGAAAGCCGCGCGATCAGCGCGACGAACCAATAGGGGATCGCGGACATCAGCGCGTTGGCGCGATGCACGAGGCCCGCAGGTCCGGTCGCGGGCTGCGCCGGAAGCGGCATGTCGGTCATGGCGTGGCATCCTCTGTGCGGGTGGGCAGGCGGCAGGCGGTGACCAGCCCAGTACCGAACAGGCCGGCGAGGTTCGCGGTGAGGTCGAAATCCGCGGAATCGGCCAGAGCGGCCTGCGCGGCGCGCGCGAGCGTCGCGCGCCCGGCCAGGGCCGCAAGGAACGCCGCGCCGCCGGGCGGCAGGCTGCGGACGCTTACCGTGAGCGCGGGGCGTGCGACCAGCGCATCCTCGGCGGCGTCGGTCTCGATGGCCTGCAACGGGCGTTCGCCGGAATTCATCGCCCAGATGCTCACGATGGCGTGGCGCGAGCGCACGAGTTGCAGCGAAGGGTGCAGCGCGAACGACAGGTCCGGCACCGCCGCAGCGTCGATCGTTGCAAGCGCCTGCGCGTCGAGCGGTACGGCATCGGCGGCGTGATAGGCGCGCGTGCGCGCCGCCTCCAGCCGCGCCACGTCGCCGGCATAAGCAAGCTCCGCCATCGGCGGGAAGCGCTCGATGAAGTCCGGAAATTCGTCGCCATAGAGCGACAGGATCGGGCTGCGCGGCGGTTGCGCGCGCACGAAGACGGTGGCCATCGCGGCGAAGAATTCCTCCCCGACCAGCTTTTCGATCACCGGAAAGCGCGCGCGCAGCGCCTTGACCAGGCTTGCGGTCACGTTGTTGCGGTAGACCGCGAAGCGCCGTGCGGGCACGCGCGCGGTGTGGGCGGTCACGGCGGCGGGAACGGCGCGCTCCGGATCGAGCAGGGCGGCGGCGAGCGCGGTCTGGGTTGCGGCATGCATGGTCAGGCGGCCTTCGCGGTCCGCGCGCGCGCAAGCGCGGCTTCGGCGCGGCGCGCCTCCGCCGCCAGCACCGGCCAGGCCGGCACGTCGTTGTCCCACTCGATCAGCGTCGGCAGCGGCCCGGTGCGGGCGAGCACATGCTCGTACAGCGTCCAGACCGGTTCGGCGACGGGCGTGCCATGCGCGTCGATCAGGAGCGGCGCGCCGGTTTCGTCGGCCTGCGCGTCGTGGCCGCCGAGATGGATTTCCCGCACCTGCGCCAGCGGGAAGGCGGCGAGATAGCGGTGCGGATCGAGAGCGTGGTTGCGCGCGGAGACGAACACGTTGTTGACGTCGAGCAGCAGGCCGCAGCCGCTGCGGCGCGCGATTTCGGCGACGAAGTCGGGCTCGGGAATGTCGCTGTCGGCAAAGCGCACGTAAGTCGAGGGGTTTTCCAGGAGCATCTGGCGGCCGAGACAATCCTGCGTCTGGTCGATATGCGAGACCACGCGGTCGAGGGTTTCCTGCGTATAGGGCAGCGGCAGCAGGTCGTTCAGATACATATCGCCGTGCGAGGACCAGGCGAGATGTTCGGAAAAGCTTTCCGGTTCGTAGCGCGCGCACAATGCCTTCAGCCGCGAAAGATGCTCGCGGTCGAGCGGCTGCGCGGAGCCGATGGACAAGGCAACCCCGTGTACCGAAAGCGCGAAGCGCTCGCGCAGCGCCCGCAATTGCGCATGCGGCGGCCCGCCGGCGCCCATGTAGTTTTCGGCATGGATTTCGACGAAGCCGACCGGCTGTTCGCCGGCCATGATCGCCTCGAAATGTTGCGGCTTGAAACCGATGCCGGCTGCCTTGGGCAGTCGCGATGCGCGCATGTCACTCTCCGTCGCGGGCAGTGGGGCGCGGAGATCCGCGCCCCGTCGCCCGGCATCACGCCTTCGGCATGAGCGAGCCGTTGCCCTTCGGGGTCTTCATGCCGGTGCAGGTGCCCTTGGCGACGTATTTCCAGGCGTTGCCCTGGTAATCCATCTTCGAGGTGCCGGCGCAGGTCGTGCCGGCCCCGGCCGCGCAATCGTTCTTGCCGGCCATGGAAATGCCGTAGCACTTCTCCGCATTCGGCTGCGGCGCGACCGGGGCCGCGAAAGCGGGTGCGGCGGCGAGCGAAACGGCGGCGGCGAAGGAGCCGGCCAGGGCGGCGGCATTGAGCTTCAAGGTCATGGTCGTGTTTCTCCGGTTGGCGGATCGGCCGCACGGAAGGCCCGCACGGAAGAGGGCCGCGAAGGCGCGGTCCTGCGCAGTCTTTCGGCGGAACACGGGGTCTTGTTACGCGCTCACGATTCTGTGTTAGAGCGCAATCCGGCGAAGTGGAAACCGGTTCGCCGCTGATTGCGCGACAAGCTAAAAACCAGGCCCTGATCCGATTCAACCCGATCGCATCAGGGTCTAGGCGGTTGGCCTCGTGCGGGGCGCGCGCCGCGCGGCCGGAGGATTTCGCGACGGGCGGGCGTAACAAAGATGCGGATGCGGCCGAATTGGCGGGAGAACGGGGTGTGAGCGGGCCGTCCGCGGACTGGACGGCGTTGATGCGGCAGGCGCGCCGGGGCGACGCCGCAGCCTACGACCGCTGCCTGCGCGGGATCGCGCGGGCGCTGCGTCCGCTGGTGCGCCGCGGCCTCGAACGGGCCGGGCGCGGCGCGGCGGATACGGAGGATGTGGTGCAGGAAATTCTGATCGCGGTGCACCTGAAAGGCCATACCTGGGACGAGACGCGCCCGTTCGCGCCCTGGCTCTATGCGGTGGCGCGCTACAAGCTGATCGACGCGCTGCGCCGCCGCGGCGTGCCGGCGCATGTGCCGATCGAGGCGGTCATCGACATTTTGCCCGCCGAGGATGCCGGCGAGCCGGCCTTGCGCAGCGACCTGGATCGCGCGCTGGACGCCTTGCCGCAGCGGCAGAATGCGGTGGTGCGCGCCATCGCGGTCGAGGGTGCGGGCATCGGCGAGACGGCGGCGCGGCTCGGCGTCAGCGAGGGCGCGGTGCGCGTCGCGTTGCATCGCGGGCTCGCCGCGCTCGGGCATCGCGGGAAGGATCGGCGATGAGAACGGACGATCTGATCCGCGCGCTCGCCGCCGACCGCAATCCGGCGCTGCCGTCTGCGACCGCGCGCGCGCTGCTGCTCGCCGCCGGCATCGGCTTCGCCGTGGCGCTGGTGCCGTTCCTGATGTCGATCGGGTTGCGGCCGAACCTGGGAGACGCCGCGATGTCGCCGCGCTTCCTGCTGAAGCCGGTGGAGATGCTGGTCCTGACCGCCGCCGCCGCTTTGCTGGTGCTGCGGCTGGCGCAGCCCGGCGCGCCGGTGCGCGGGCCGCTGCTTGCGGGGGCGATGGCGGTCGTGCTGATGCTGGCGGCGGCCGGCGTGGAATTGCTGCTGGTGCCGCGCGCCGACTGGCTCGTGCAACTGGCCGGGACGCATTGGTGGATCTGCGTCACCAACATGGTGCTGCTGGCGCTGCCGATGCTCGCCGCTTTGCTGGTCGGCTTGCGGGTCGGTGCGCCGACGCATCCCGTGCGCGCCGGCGCCGCCGCCGGGTCGCTCGCCGGCGCCCTGTCGGCGACGCTCTATATCGCGCATTGCCCCGACGATTCGCCGCTCTTCGTGGCCGCCTGGTTCCTCGGCGCGATCGCGATCGTCTCCGCGATCGGCGCCGTTGCCGGATGGCGGCTGCTGCGCTGGTAGGCTGCGGGCTCAGCGCCCGCGATAGGGTTCGCAGCGGTTATGCTGGATGGTGTAGTTCGGCGGGCAGCTGCCGCCCGGTCCGATCGGATACCATTCGCGCATGCCGGCATAGCCGCGGTCGTAACGGCGCCAGGCTGGCCCGTAGGGCGGCGGCGGAGGCTGCGGGGGATAGCGGCCGAAGCCCGGGGCGGCGCCGTATTCGCGCATCGGCATCTGCGGCCCGGCCTCGAAGGCGCCGTCCTCCTCTTCCTCGTCGGATTGCGGCGGGCGCGCCTCGTATTGCGGCGCGCGGGCCTGCGGCGCCTCGCCGGAGGGACCGGGCGCAAAATCCGGATGCACGCGCTGGCCGCAGATAATGCGGCCGCTGCGCTCGTCCTGCACGCAAATCCGCGCCCAGGCGGGATCGATGCCGACCACAAATCCGCCGCCCACGAGCATGGCGGCCATCAACGCGCGCATGGCTTTCATCCTTCCGGTTCGCCGCGTGCATTCTCCTCGCCCGCATATGAATGGCGGTGGAACGGATTGAGGTTTTTTCCGGACAGGGTGAATGCCGCGTCGCCGCGCCTCACGGCACGCGCGCCTCCAGCAGCGTGAGGATGCTGCCGGACAGCGAATGCTTGCGCGTGAGCGCGAGCCCGGCTTCCGCAAGGCCGCGCTCGGTCCTGCGGTCGAAGCCGGCGCCGAAGGCGAAATGCATCCACGGCTCCCAGAGCCGCGCGATCGCCCGGCGCAGCGGACTGTGCGGACGCGAATATTCGAGCAGGCGGATCGTGCCGCCCGGCTTCACCACGCGCCTGATTTCGCGCAAAGCCGGCGCCTGCAATTCGTCCGCCAGCACGCAGAACAGGAAGGTGGAGATCGCGGCGTCGAAAGTATCGTCGGCAAAAGGAAGCTGCGTCACGTCCGACTGCGCGAGCGCGACCCGCGCGCCGGGAGGGCGGCGCTGTGCGGCGCGTGTGAGCATCGCGTCCGAGGAGTCGATGCCGGCGACCCAGCTGTGCGGCGGGTAATAGGGAATGTTGCGCCCGGTGCCGATGCCCGCGTCCAGCAGGTTGCCCGACAGGTTCTCGAACAGCAGTGGGCGGATCGGCCGGTAGCGCATCAGCTCGAACGGCAGGTCGAGCAGGTCGTAGAGGGGGGCGATGCGCCGGTAGCGGGCGCGGGTCGAGGACATGGCGCGGCACAGGTTGTTGCGCGGCTAGCGGAACGACAGGATCGCGCCCGATGCAAGCGGCGCGCGGAAGGGCCGCTCACGCCTCGCGGGCGCCGAGCACGGTGCCGGTCGAGGGCTGGACGAAATGCAACTGGCGGCAGGCGAGGCAGGTGATGGCGCGGTGGCTGTCCGGCTCCTCCCGCGGCACGAATTCGGCCACCCAGCCTTGCACCTGGTGGCCGGTGACCGGGCATTTGTAGAGAAACGCGGGCATTCGACCAGTTTGCCGGGGATTCGGGAACGGCCGCGTTGATCTGGCGCAAGCGGTGAGGGGACGTGGGTCGGATTTGTTAAGAATATCCGCCGCGCCGGAAAATAGAACATATTGCGAACATGGAACAGATCGTGTACAAAGTGACCTGACCCCGGGGAGCCGGGAATGCGAAGGGGGCCTGCGGTTGTCCGCGCCCCGAATCTGAGGTCTTAAAGGAGCGCCGCGATGGCCCAAGCCGCTTTGCGTCTGGTTGAAGGTTCCTCCATGGACAAGTCGAAAGCCCTCGACGCCGCGCTGTCCCAGATCGAGCGCAGCTTCGGCAAGGGCTCGGTGATGAAGCTCGGCAAGTCGTCGAAGCCGATCGAGATCGAGACCATCTCCACCGGCTCGCTCGGCCTCGATATCGCGCTCGGCGTCGGCGGGCTGCCGCGCGGGCGCGTGGTGGAAATCTACGGGCCGGAATCCTCCGGCAAGACCACGCTCGCGCTCCACACCGTCGCGGAAGCCCAGCGCAGGGGCGGCATCTGCGCCTTCATCGATGCCGAGCACGCGCTCGATCCGGTCTATGCGCGCAAGCTCGGCGTCAATATCGACGAACTGCTGATCTCGCAGCCGGATGCCGGCGAGCAGGCGCTGGAAATCGCCGACACCCTGGTGCGTTCCGGCGCCGTCGACGTGCTGGTCGTCGATTCGGTCGCGGCGCTGGTGCCGCGCGCCGAACTGGAAGGCGAGATGGGCGAGAGCCTGCCCGGCCTGCAGGCGCGGCTGATGAGCCAGGCTTTGCGCAAGCTCACCGCCTCGATCAACAAGTCCAACACCATGGTGATCTTCATCAACCAGATCCGCATGAAGATCGGGGTGATGTACGGCTCGCCGGAAACCACGACCGGCGGGCATGCGCTGAAATTCTACGCTTCGGTTCGCCTCGACATCCGCCGCATCGGCGCGATCAAGGACCGCGACGAGGTGGTCGGCAACCAGACCCGCGTCAAGGTGGTCAAGAACAAGCTGGCGCCGCCCTTCAAGCAGGTCGAGTTCGACATCATGTATGGCGAGGGCGTCTCCAAGACCGGCGAACTGATCGATCTCGGGGTCAAGGCCGGGGTGGTGGAGA
>JBFWWQ010000051.1:0-14634 GCA_050246095.1 Pseudorhodoplanes sp. | reverse complement strand
ATGCCGGCGGCAATGTCGCCTTGCGGCGGGTTCGCCGGCGGCGCATCGACCGGCACGGCGGCCCAGAACTGGAAGCCGCGATCGTCGGCGGACTTGTAGATCGTCATGGCATTGCCGGCCGGCTTGATGCCCTGCCGTTCGAGATAGCCGTGCACGGTCTTGAATGCGTCCACCAGCGTGTCGTAGGCCGTATCCCAGCGTGCCTCGCCGTTGAAATAGATGACCGGCCGCTCGCGTAGCTGCACTTCCTGCCCGAACGGATCGCCGGGCTTGAGGCCGGAGGGCGGCGGTGCCTGCGCCAAGGCCGGGAGCGGCGCCAGAAAGGCGGCCAGCAGCAGCATACGCAGCGCGCCGAACATCGCATTCTCCCCGCGGCGTTCGCCCGGACGGCCGCCGGCGCAGGCTAGCATGCGAATCGCGCGCGGATGCGCCGAATTCTGCATCGCCCGGCCGCCGGATACCGCCGCTCTGGCGAAGAACGGCCGTTTGCCCATATAAGGTCGGTCGACCCGGTTGAGAGCCCCATCGGCAGGCCATGAGCGCGCTGGCGAACCACTCCTTCGTGAAGATGAACGGTCTCGGCAACGAGATCGTGGTCGTCGACATGCGCGCGGCGCCGCGCGCGATCGCGCCGGAAGACGCCCGCGCCGCCGCAAAGCCTGAGGGCGCGCCGTTCGACCAGCTCATGGCGCTGTATCCGCCGCGCCTGGCTGGCACCGAATCCTACATCCGCATCTACAATACCGACGGTTCCGAGGCCGGCGCCTGCGGCAACGGCATGCGCTGCGTCGCCTCGCTCGCCTTCCGCGACAGCGCCAAGAACGCGCTGACCTTCGAGACCCAGGCCGGCCTGATCAATTGCTGGCGGACCGACGATCCGCAGCTTTTCACCGTCGACATGGGCAAGCCGCGATTCCGCTGGGACGAGATCCCGCTCGCCGAGGAATTCGCCGACACGCGCGCCATCGAGCTGCAGATCGGCCCAATCGACGCGCCGGTGCTGCATTCGCCCTCCGCGGTGAACATGGGTAATCCGCACGCGATCTTCTGGGTGGACGACCCGGCAGCCTACGATCTCGGCCGCTTCGGACCGCTCTTGGAAAACCATCCGATCTTTCCGGAGCGGGCGAACATCACGCTCGCCTCGGTAAAGGCGCGCGACCACATCGCGATCCGCACCTGGGAGCGCGGCGCCGGCCTGACCAAGGCGTGCGGCTCCGCCGCCTGCGCGGCGGCGGTCGCGGCGGCGCGGCTGCGGCGCACCGACCGCAAGCTGCGCGTGACGCTGCCCGGCGGCGATCTGCTGATCGAGTGGCGCGAGAGCGACGACCATGTGCTGATGACCGGGCCGGTGGAATTCGAGCGCGAAGGCCGCTTCGATCCCGCTTTGTTCGGCGCCGCAGCGACGGCCTGATTCCGATGCCGGTGCGCGTCGTCACCTTCGGCTGCCGTCTCAACACGCACGAATCCGAGGTGATCCGGCAGGCGGCGGGCGACACCGATGCGGTGGTGGTCAATACCTGCGCGGTGACCGGCGAGGCCGTGCGGCAGGCGCGCCAGGCGATCCGCAGGCTGCGCCGCGAGCAGCCGAATGCCGAGATCGTGGTCACCGGTTGCGCCGCGCAGGCGGACGCGGCGAGCTTCGCGCAGATGCCGGAAGTCGACCGCGTGATCGGCAATGCCGAGAAGCTCGACGCGCGCTTCTGGTCGGCGCCGGCTTTGGCGAAAGTGCAGGTCGGCGACATCATGGCCAAGCGCGACGCCGCGATGCAGCCGGTCGACGGCATCGAAGGCCGCGCGCGCGCGACCGTGCAGGTGCAGAACGGCTGCGATCACCGCTGCACGTTCTGCATCATTCCGTTCGGGCGCGGCCATTCGCGCTCGGTGCCGCCGCATGACGCGATCGCGCAGGTAAGGCGCATCGTCGGCAACGGCTATCGCGAGATCGTGCTCACCGGCGTCGATCTCACCAGCTACGGGCAGGGGCTTGCGGGCGAACCGCGGCTCGGCACGCTGGTCAAGCGCATCCTGCACGAGGTTCCGGAACTGCCGCGCCTGCGCCTGTCCTCGGTCGATTCGGTGGAGGCCGACGACGATCTGCTGGAGGCGCTGGCGAACGAGCCGCGCCTGATGCCGCATCTGCATTTGTCGCTGCAGGCCGGCGACGACCTGATCCTGAAGCGGATGAAGCGGCGGCATGCGCGCGGCGACGCCATCGCATTCTGCAACACGGTGCGGACGCTGCGGCCGGAAATCGTGTTCGGCGCCGACATCATCGCGGGCTTTCCGACCGAGACCGAAGACATGTTCGTGCGTTCGCTCGACCTGGTCGACGAATGCGGGCTGACGCATCTGCACGTCTTTCCGTTCTCGCCGCGTCCGGGCACGCCGGCCGCGCGCATGCCGCAGCTGGCGCGCGAGACGGTCAAGGAGCGGGCGCGGCGCCTGCGCGAGAAGGGGGAGGCAGCCTTGCGCGCCTATCTCGATCGCGAAGTGGGCGGCCGCCGGCGCGTGCTGACCGAGCAGGATTCGATCGGACGCACCGAACAATTCGTGCCGGTGCGCCTCGCCGCGAGCGAGCGGCCCGGCAGCATTCTCGACGTCACCATCGCGCGGCATGACGGCCGCATGCTGCTGGCGGCATGAGCGCGGCGATGCGCGTTGCGGTCGGCGAGAGCTTTTCCGAGACGATCCGCATGACGCCGGAGGACGTGCAGGCTTTCGCCAAGGCGGCCAACGACCTCAATCCGATCCATTACGACGAAGCCGTCGCCGCCCAGAGCCGCTACAAGCGCCTGATCGCCAGCGGCACGCAGGTCGCCGCCCGGCTGATGGCGCTGACAGCGAACTATTTCACCGTCAACCATGCGGCGGTCGGCCTGGATTTCTCGCTGCGCTTTCACAAGGCGGTGTTCGCGGACGAGACCATCGTGCTCGAATGGCGCGTGACCGAGGTGGTGGATGCGCCGACGCTGGGCGGCGAGCTCGTGCATGTGAAGGGGCGCGTCCTGAACGAGGCAGGCGAGGTCGCGGTCACCGCGACCGGACGGCTGCTGGTGACGGGCAAGCTCTAGCTTCGCTCCGCCGGGCTTTGCGCCATTGCCGGCGGCTCTTCTCCGTTCCAGCCGCAGGCCAGCAGGCTCTGGCGAATATGGGCCGGCAGCGGAGCGGTGACGCGGACCGGTTCGCGCTTCTTGTAGAGCGGCACCGCGATCCCGCGCGAGTGAAGTTGCAACCCGGGTCCGCCATCGCGCGGCGCATTGCCGTAGATCGAGTCGCCGACGATCGGCCAGCCCATTGTCGCGCAATGCACGCGAAGCTGATGCGTGCGGCCGGTGACCGGTTCGAGCGCGAGCCAGCTGCGCCCGGCATGCCCGCCCATCACCTTCCATGTCGTCTTCGACGGCAGGCCGGCGGGATCGACCTTCATCCACCAGCCGCGCGTCTGGTCGCGCCGCGCCAGAGGCAGGTCGATGGTTCCCTCCTCCGCGTCCGGCCCGCCCTCGACCAACGCCCAGTAGGTCTTGCCGACAAGGCCGTTCTTGAACAGGCGGCCGAGTTCGGCGAGCGCCTTGCGGTGGCGGCCCAGCACCAGGCAGCCGGAGGTCTCGCGGTCGAGCCGGTGCGCCAGCGCCGGCGCCCGCGGCAGCCCGAACCGCAGGGCGTCGAACCCGTCCTCGAGGCTTGCCCCGCCCTTCGGTCCGCGATGCACCGGCAGGCCGGCCGGCTTGTCGATCACCAGCATCAGGCCGTCGCGGTACAGCAGGCGGGAAACGAGGTCTTCCGGTGGCATGCCGGAATCGCTATCAGAGCGGCCGCATGAACGACAGCACCGAAACCAGGAGCTGGTGGCAGCGCCTCAGCGGCGGCCTCAAGCGCAGCTCCGCCTCGCTCGGCGGCGCGCTCGCCGATCTCGTCACCAAGCGGCGGCTGGACGCCGCCATGATCGAGGATCTGGAAGAGACGCTGATTCGCGCCGATCTCGGCGTTGCGGCATCGGCCCGGATCGCCGCGGCCCTGGGCGAGGGTCGCTACGACAAGGCGATCGCCGAAGACGAAGTCAAAGCCGTGCTGGCCGCGGAGGTGGAGCGGATTCTGGCGCCGGTGGCGCAGCCGCTCGCGCTCGATCCGGCGAAGAAGCCGTTCGTCATCCTGGTCGTCGGCGTGAACGGCTCGGGCAAGACCACGACCATCGGCAAGCTCGCCGCCAAGTTGCGCGCCGTAGGACGCAAGCTTGTGCTTGCGGCGGGCGACACCTTCCGCGCGGCGGCGATCGACCAGTTGAAAATCTGGGGCGGGCGCGTCGGCGCGAATGTGATGGCGCGGGAGCCGGGCGCGGATGCGGCCGGGCTCGTGTTCGACGCCATCGCGGCGGCGAAGGCGGAAAATGCCGACGTGCTGCTGATCGACACCGCGGGGCGGCTGCAGAACCGCAGTGAATTGATGGGCGAGCTGGAAAAGGTCGTGCGCGTGATCCGCAAGGCCGACGCCACCGCGCCGCATGCGGTGCTGCTCGTGCTCGACGCCACGGTCGGGCAGAATGCGCTGTCGCAGGTCGAGGCGTTCGAGAAGGCGGCCGGCGTCACCGGGCTGGTGATGACCAAGCTCGATGGGACCGCGCGCGGCGGCATCCTGGTCGCGATCGCGGAAAAGTTCGGGCTACCGGTGCATTTCATCGGCGTCGGCGAGAGCGTGGACGACCTGGAGCCGTTCGCGGCGAAGGACTTCGCCCGGGCGCTGGTGGGGCTGGAATAGGCCGCGAAGAATTTGCGCGCCACCGTTGCACGGGCTACATCCCGCGCATGGACGATCGAAAGCACCTCAATCCGCTGGCCAAGCTCGCGCTCGATATCGGGCCGCTGGTCCTGTTCTTCGTGGTCAACGGCCGCTGGGGCATCTATGCCGCGACCGGCGTGTTCATGCTGGCCGTGATCGTCGCCTTGGTCGTCTCCTATGCGCTGATCCGGCGATTCCCGGTGATGACGGTGGTGTCGGCGGCGATCGTGATGGTGTTCGGCGGGCTGACCATCTGGCTGCACAACGACACCTTCATCAAGATGAAGCCGACCATCATCTACGGCCTGTTCGCCGGCGTGCTCGGGATCGGCCTGCTGATGCAGAAGCCGCTGCTGGCGACCGTGTTCGACGCCATGTTCCATCTCACCGACGAGGGCTGGCACAAGCTGACGCAGCGCTGGGCGCTGTTCTTCGTGTTCATGGCGGTGCTGAACGAAGCGATCTGGCGCACGCAGTCGACGGATTTCTGGGTCGCGTTCAAGTTGTTCGGCGCGATCCCGCTGACCTTCGTGTTCGCGATGCTGCAATACCCGCTGATGGCGAAGTATGACGCGAGCGGCGGGGAGAAGCCGCGGTAGAGGTTCGCGTGTCCCGGGCGCAGCGCAGCGTGAAACGGTGCGCTGCAGAACCGGAACCGTTGCAACCGCGTCCTGGGCGGCCCCGGTTCTGCGGCGCATCATGCCGCTTCGCGTCATGCCGCGCCGCGCCCGGGGCACGGCGGCTCAGCCGCCAACCGCCAGCGCCTTCTCGATCGCCGGCTTCAGCGCCGTCCCGATATTCTCTTCCGTGATCGGCCCGACCAGCTTGAACGCGATGCGGCCGTCGCGCCCGACCACGAAGGTCTCCGGCACGCCATAGACGCCCCATTCGATCGCGGCGCGCCCGTTGCCGTCGGTGCCGATGGCCGCGAACGGGTTGCCGTAGCGGCCGAGGAAGCGCCGCGCGTTTTCCGGCTGGTCCTTGTAGTTGATGCCGGCGATGCGGAAGCGCTTGTCCTGCGACAATTGCATCAGCAGCGGCGCCTCGTCGTGGCAGGGCACGCACCAGGAGGCCCAGACATTCAGCAGCGTCACCTGGCCGGCGAAATCGCGCGTGGCGAGGCCGGGTACCGGCATCCCTTCGCGCGTGAGGCCCTCGATCGGCGGCAGGTCCATCGGCGGCACCGGCCGGCCGATCAGCGCGGAGGGGATGCGCGAGGGGTCGCCGTCGCCCAGCCGGAAATAGAACAAGGCGGCGAGCGCGAGGAAGACCGCGAGCGGCAGCACGACGAGCAGGCGCCGTTTCGGAGCCGCATCGGCGGGGGCTTCGGTCATGACGGCCCGGTCGGGGTCTGACCCGAGCGGCGGGTCAGGCCGCGCGACTCGTATTCGTCCAGCGTCCGCCGCAGCGAGCGGTAATCCAGCGCGATCCAGGCGATCAGCGCGCCGGTGATCGCGATCGCGGCGAGATAGGCGCCGAGGATGAAACCGGCATGCGCGGCGGCGTTCATGCTCAGCGTCCCGGCGCGGCCTGCGCCTGCAGGAGCTGCATCGTGGCGATGCGGCGGCGCAGGATTTCGTTGCGCATGGCGGCGAGATGCAGGGTCGCAAACAAGAGGAAGAAGGCGACCGCCATGACCAGCAGCGGCGTCAGCAAAGTCGGATGGATCGAAGGCCCGTCGAGCCGCAGCACGGAAGCCGGCTGGTGCAGCGTGTTCCACCAGTCGACCGAGAACTTGATGATCGGAAGATTGATCGCGCCGACCAGCGTCAGGATCGCGGCGGCGCGGGCGGCGCGCGAGAATTCGTCGATCGTATGCCAGAGCGCGATCACGCCGAGATACATCAGGAACAAGACCAGCACCGAGGTCAGCCGCGCGTCCCACACCCAGTAGGTGCCCCACATCGGCCGGCCCCACAAAGCCCCGGTGACCAGGCAGATGAGCGTGAAGGTGGCGCCGATCGGCGCCGCCGCCTTCGCCGCGACGTCCGCCAGCGGATGCCGCCAGACCAGCGTTCCCAAGGCCGCCACGCTCATCAGCCCCCAGACGAACATCGAGAGCCACGCCGCGGGGACATGGATGAACATGATCTTGACGGTCGCGCCCTGCTGGTAGTCGTCGGGCGCGCCGTACACTTCCAGCAGGCCGTAGGCGAAAACGAGCCCGGTGAGCCCCGCGAGCCACGGAATGAGCCGCGCCGTGAGCGACAGGAAGCGCGTCGGATTGGCGAGATCGATCAGGGGCATGGTCGGATCGCGGGGGCTCCCTGGGGCAAGGCCGTGCGCCGACATAAGGGCGATTTGGCGAAGGAAGGCCAGTTTTTTCGCATCAATCGAGTCCCTGCCGGAGCGTCAGCGCCGCGGCGAGGGGGCCTATGACGAGGCTGAGCAAGGTGAGCGCGCACAGGATCGCGAACGGCGCTCCGAACGGCAACGGCCCGACCAGCGCCGCGTTGGAGGCCGCGACGCCGAAAATCAGGACCGGGACGGTCAGCGGCAGGATCAGGATGCTGATCAGCAGGCCGCCGCGCCGCAGCGTCGCCGTGAGTGCCGCGCCGATCAGCCCGATCAGCGTCAGCGCCGGCGTTCCGGCCAGCAGCGTCAGCGCCACCGCGCCCATTGCGGTCGCATCGAGGTTGAAGAACAAAGCCAGCAGCGGTGTCACGATCACCAGCGGCAGCGCCGTCGTCACCCAGTGCGCGGCGGCCTTGGTGAGCAAGGCGAGTTCGAGCGGGGCTCCGCTCATCAGGATCAGGTCGAGCGAGCCGTCCTCATGGTCGGCGGCGAGCAGGCGATCCAGCGCCAGCAGGCTTGCGAGCAGCGCGCCGAGCCAGAGGATCGCCGGGCCGATCCGCTGCAGCAGCGCGAGATCGGGGCCGATGGCGAAAGGGATCAGCGTCACCACCAGGAGGAAGAACAATACGCCCATCGGCGCGCCGCCGCCCATGCGCAGCGCGACGCGGACGTCGCGCAGGAACAGGGCTTTCAGCGCGTTCATGCCGGCCTTCCCAGCACGAGTTCGCCGCCGTCGATGCCGAGCGGCGCGTGCGTCGCCGCGAGAATCAGGCCCCCGCCCTTCAGATGCGCGAGCATGAGGGCGCGCAGCGTGGCCTGCGCCGCGGCATCGAGGGCCGTGGTCGGCTCGTCGAGCAGCCAGAGCGGCCGCTTGATCGCGACCAGGCGCGCCAGCGACAGACGCCGCTTCTGCCCGGCGGAGAGATAGGCGGCGGGGATATGGTCGAGCGATTCGAGGCCGGTCGCCGCCAGCGCCGCGCCGACCTGGTCCGATCCGCCCAGCATCCGGCTCCAGAAGGCGAGATTCTCGCCGACTGAAAGCGCCGGCTTCATCGCGTCCTGGTGGCCGAGATAATGCGCCTGTTCGCCGATGCTGCGGTCCGCCTCGCCGCCCTTCAGTTCGAGCGTGCCTTCGGCCGCGCGCAGCAGCCCGGCCACGATTCGCAGCAGCGAGGATTTGCCCGCGCCGTTCGGCCCGGTGACCGCCAGCAGACGGCCCGCCGCGAGGGAAAAATCCAGCCCCCGGAAGACCGTCCTCCCGGCCCGCTGGCAGGTCAGGCCGGCACAAGAAAGCGTAAGCGGATCAATCATTTATCGGACGCCGCCTGCATTTGAATGATTCGCAACACCGCTTTGGTTCATATGGCAGAGCGAAAAAAAAGCTCCTATAAGCCGAAGCGTTATAGCCCGCTGCCGCGCGGAGCCCAGCCTGCGCGGCCTCACCGATTGGAAAAAGCCAGTCATCGCAACGTTGTAGGCCCGGGGCGGCGGCCCGGCCGGGCCGGACAGGATCAAGCCTCCATGCCATCGCTCGACAGTTTCCGGTGTTGCAAGACGCTCAAGGTCGGATCGAAGACCTACGCCTATTACAGCCTCCCCGTCGCGGAAAAGAACGGCCTGAAGGGAATTTCGCGGCTGCCTTTTTCGATGAAGGTGCTGCTCGAGAATCTGCTGCGCAACGAGGACGGCCGGTCGGTCACCAAGGAGGACATCCAGGCGGTCGCGCAATGGCTGAAGACCAAGGCCTCGGAGCGCGAGATCGCGTTCCGTCCGGCGCGCGTGCTGATGCAGGACTTCACCGGCGTGCCGGCGGTGGTCGATCTCGCCGCGATGCGCGACGCCATGTCGGCGCTCGGCGGCGACGCGAAGAAGATCAATCCGCTGGTGCCGGTCGATCTCGTCATCGACCATTCGGTGATCGTGAATTTCTTCGGCAACAATGCCGCGTTCAAGAAGAATGTCGACGAGGAATACCGGCAGAACCAGGAGCGCTACCGCTTCCTGAAATGGGCGCAGACCTCGTTCGAGAATTTCCGCGTCGTGCCGCCCGGCACCGGCATCTGCCACCAGGTCAATCTCGAATACCTGTCGCAGACCGTGTGGACCGCCAAGGACAAGGTCGCCGTCGACGGCAAGGCAATGACGGCCGAAGTGGCCTATCCGGACACGCTGGTGGGCACCGACTCGCACACCACGATGGTCAACGGCCTGGCGGTGCTCGGCTGGGGCGTCGGCGGCATCGAGGCGGAAGCCGCGATGCTCGGGCAGCCGCTGTCGATGCTGCTGCCGGAAGTCGTCGGCTTCAAGCTGAGCGGCAAGCTGAAGGAAGGCGTCACCGCGACCGATCTCGTGCTCACGGTCACGCAGATGCTGCGCAAGCACGGCGTGGTCGGCCGCTTCGTCGAGTTCTACGGCCCGGGCCTCGCCGACCTGTCGATCGCCGACCGCGCGACCATCGCCAACATGGCGCCGGAATACGGCGCGACCTGCGGCTTCTTCCCGATCGATGCGGCCACGGTCGAATATCTCACCGACACCGCGCGCAAGACCGACCGCGTCAAGCTGGTCGAGGCCTATGCCAAGGCGCAGGGCATGTACCGCGTGAAGTCGACGCCCGACCCGGTCTTCACCAGCACGCTGGGACTCGATCTCGCCAAGGTCGAGCCGTCGCTCGCCGGTCCGAAGCGGCCGCAGGACCGCGTCGCGCTGAAGAGCGTGAAGGCGGAATTCGCGGCTGCGATGGAAAACGAGTTCAAGAAGGGCGCCGAGATGGGCAAGCGCGTCCCGGTCGAGGGACGCAAGCACGATCTCGGCCACGGCGACGTGGTGATCGCGGCGATCACCTCCTGCACCAACACGTCCAATCCGAGCGTGATGATCGGCGCCGGCCTGCTGGCGCGCAAGGCGGTGGCCAAGGGCCTGAAATCGAAGCCCTGGGTGAAGACCTCGCTGGCGCCGGGCTCGCAGGTGGTGGCCGAGTATCTCGCCAAGTCCGGATTGCAGAAGGACCTCGACGCGCTCGGCTTCAATCTCGTCGGCTTCGGCTGCACCACCTGCATCGGCAATTCCGGGCCGCTGCCGGAGGAGATTTCGGAAGCGGTGAACAAGGGCGACCTGGTCGCGGCGGCGGTGCTCTCGGGCAACCGCAACTTCGAGGGCCGCGTGAACCCGGACGTGCGCGCGAACTATCTCGCTTCGCCCCCGCTGGTCGTGGCCTATGCGCTGGCCGGTTCGATGCAGCTCGATCTGGTGAAATCGCCGATCGGCACCGACAAGAAGGGCAAGCCGGTCTATCTCAAGGACATCTGGCCGACCGCCAAGGAGATCAATGCGGTGATCCGCAAGACGATCACCAAGCAGATTTTCGCCAGGAAATACGCCGACGTGTTCAAGGGCGACACGCATTGGCGCAAGATCGCGGCGCCGAGCGGCATGACCTACAAGTGGGATCCGACGTCCACCTACGTGCAGAACCCGCCGTATTTCGTGGGCATGCCGAAGCGTCCGCCGATGGCGCTGGAAGACATCGTGGATGCGCGCGTGCTGGCGCTGTTCCTGGATTCGATCACCACCGACCACATCTCGCCGGCAGGATCGATCCGCGAATCGAGCCCGGCCGGCCAGTATCTGCGCGATCATCAGGTGCGGCCGCAGGACTTCAACCAGTACGGCACGCGGCGCGGCAATCATGAAGTGATGATGCGCGGCACCTTCGCCAATATCCGTATCAAGAACCAGATGGTGCCGGGCGTCGAAGGCGGCGTGACCGTCCACTATCCGGACGGCCAGAAAATGTCGATGTACGAGGCGGCGATGAAGTACAAGGCGGAGAAGGTTCCGCTGGTCGTCTTCGCCGGCAAGGAATACGGCACCGGCTCCTCGCGCGACTGGGCGGCGAAGGGCACGATCCTGCTCGGCGTGCGCGCCGTCGTCGCGCAGTCCTTCGAGCGAATCCATCGCTCGAACCTCGTCGGCATGGGCGTCCTGCCGCTGGTGTTCGAGGAAGGCGCTTCCTGGCAGTCGCTCGGCCTGAAGGGCAGCGAGCAGGTCACGATTCGCGGCCTGCACGGCGAACTGAAGCCGCGCCAGAAGCTGATGGCCGAGATCGTCGCCGCGGACGGCAAGCTGCAGCGCGTCCCGCTGCTGTGCCGCATCGATACGCTGGACGAGCTCGAATACTTCAAGAACGGCGGCATCCTGCAATACGTGCTGCGCCATCTCGCGGCGTAGCTGCAGCCGGGGCGGGCGCGGTCCGCGTGCCCGCCGCTCCTCAATCGTGATCGGCCTCACCGCGACGTGACTGGCGGGTGAAGGGCGGGCCGGGCTATGCATCGTGGCGGGTCCGGGCTGGGCCCGCTGGAGCGCAATCCGGCGAAGGGGGCACCGGTTCGCCGCAAGGTTGCGCGATAACCAAAAGAGCCATCTCGATCCGATTCAACCTGGTCGGATAGCGGTGGTGGTCCCTGGAGTTTCGCCATGTCGTTCCTGCGGCTCGCCGGTTCAGCCGTTTTCGCCTCCGCCGCATCGCTGGCGCTGATCGCGACCGCCCACGCGCAATCCCCGACGCGCCCGCAGCCGCGCGCCGTCGTGGAATTGTTCACCAGCCAGGGTTGTTCGTCCTGCCCGCCGGCCGACCGGCTGCTGGGCGACCTGGCCAAGGATTCCTCGCTGGTCGCGCTGACGCTGCCGGTCGATTACTGGGACTATCTCGGCTGGAAGGACACGCTGGCCAGCCCCAAACATTCCCTGCGCCAGCGCGGCTATTCGGCGGCGCGGGGCGATCGCGAAGTCTATACGCCGCAGGTCGTGGTGAACGGCGTCGCGCATGTGCTGGGCAGCGACAAGACGGCGATCGAGCGCGCCATCGCCAATTCCAGCGGCAAGGCGATGACGGTGCCGGTGACGCTCACGGTCGCCGGCGACAAGCTCACCGTCAGCGTGCCGGAAACCGCGGGCGTGCGCGGCGCGATCTGGCTGTGCGGCGTGGCGACGACCGTGCCGGTGGCGGTCGCGCGCGGCGAGAATAGCGGCCGCAGCCTGACCTACCACAATGTCGGGCGGCGCTGGCTCAAGGTCGGCGACTGGGACGGCAAGGCGCAGAGCTGGACCGTGCCGGCGAGCGATCTCAAGGCCGACGGCGTCGATACGGCGGCGGCGCTGCTGCAAGGCGGCAGCACGGAAAAGCCCGGGCCGATGCTGGGCGCCGCGGTCGCCAGCCTCCGCTAGCGGCACATTCAGGCTGCATCCCAAAAAATTGGGCCGGCTGCGAAGCCGGCCCGAATAGCGTTGGGGGATTGAACCGAAACGCGGAACAATTTGGCCCGGCCGTCGGAGCCCCGGGGGGCTGGGGGGCTGAGGAATCCGAAGCTCCTCGTGACCGGGCCTTGGGACAAGCTTATCGCCGGCCAAGGCGGCGGGGCCTCGGCCGAAATGGGGCCGCATTATGGTTCGCTTAACGAATCCGTGATGCCCGGACTTTGATATCGTTCGGTTTTTGCCGGCGCGGCGCTTCTGTCGCAGGGCCGGGAAGGCTTGCAGCAGCCTCCGTCCGGGGCAATCATGCCGTATCGAAAAGGAGGCGCCGCATGACGTTCGGCGAGGCCGACCCCAGCCAGCCCCGCGGGGGCGAGATTACGGGCGGCGTGCCGCCCTCCGCCCCCGGCAACCAGGTGACATTCGACCGGCGCGAGCTCGACCGCATCCTGCATCTCTACGGGCGCCGCGTCGCCGACGGGGAATGGCGGGATTACGCCATCGACTTCCTCAGGGACCGCGCGGTGTTCTCCATCTTCCGGCGCGCGTCGGAAATCCCGATCTACCGCATCGAGAAGAATCCGAAGCTGGCGCGCCGGCAGGGCGCCTACAGCGTGATCTCCGCGACCGGCCTGATCATGCGCCGCGGCCACGAACTGGAGCGGGTGCTGCGGGTTCTCGACGATTCGCCGAAACTGGTCGCGGTCTGAAGCGGCGGCAGCGACGGCGGATCAGGGCGCGCCGGTCGCCCCCTTGCCGAGCGCGCGCTGCATGACGACGGTGTCGAGCCAGCGCCCGAACTTGAAGCCGACATGGGTCATCGTGCCGACCATCGCAAAGCCGGCATTGCGGTGCAGCTCGATCGAGGAAGTCTGCGCCGAATCGCCGATGATCGCGACCATCTGCCGGAAGCCGCGCGCCTCCGATTCCAGCACCAGGCGGTAGAGCAAAGCGCGGCCGACGCCGCGCCGCTGCAGCGCGGGGTCGATATAGACGGAATCCTCCAGGGTGAAGCGGTAGGCCGGCCGCGTCCGGTACAGGCCGGCATAGGCATAGCCGGCGACACCGCCTTCATGCTCCGCCACGAGGTAGGGGAAGCCGCCCTGCAGCAGCGCCATCATCCGGCGCAGCATCTCGGCTTCGTCCGGCGGCTCCAGCTCGAAGGAAGCGGTACCGTGCAGGACCGCATGCGCGTAGATGGCGGTGATGGTGGGAATGTCGGCCGCGGTCGCGGCCCTCAGATGGAGCGGCATGACGGTGATTCGGGACTTGCCGGCACTCTAGAAAAGAAAACGCCCCGGCGCGAGGCCGGGGCGCATGCAGGTCGCAAAAGCCGTCCTCAGCGGCGGTCGCCGAACAGGCGCAGCAGCATCAGGAACAGGTTGATGAAGTCGAGATAGAGCGTCAGCGCGCCCATCACCGCCTTGCGGCCGGCGACCGAGCCATCGTCGTTGACGTCGTACATCTCCTTGATCTTCTGCGTGTCCCAGGCGGTGAGGCCGGCGAAGACGAGGACGCCGACCACCGAGATCACGAAGTTCAGCGCCGAGCTCGCGAGGAAAAGGTTCACGATGCTCGCGACGATGATGCCGATCAGGCCCATGATCAGGAACGTGCCGAACGGCGACAGGTCGCGCTGCGTCGTGTAGCCGTAGAGACTGAGCGCGCCGAAGGCCGCGGCGGAGATGAAGAACACCCGCGTGATCGACGCGCCGGTATAGGCGAGGAAGATCGGCGTGAGCGTCAGCCCGAGCAGGGCCGCGTAGATCATGAACAGCGTCAGCGCGGTCGTGACCTGTAGCGTCTGGATGCGGAAGCTGATGAAGAAGACGAGGCCGAGCGTGGCCAGCATCAGCACGATCATCGCCGGACCGTTCAGCAGCGTGGCGCCGAACGCGGTGAGGCCGCTCACGGCGCCGCCGGACACGACGATGTTGGCGCCGCCCGCCGCCTGGTAGGCGGCAAAGGCCACGATGCCGCTGAGCGCGACCGCCGCGGCCATGTAGTTGTAGACGCGGATCATATGGGCGCGCAGACCCGCATCGATCGCGGCCGCGCGATCGGCGCCGAAGCCGCCGCGTGCGGCTGCATAATTCCGGTCGGTATCCGACATGGAAATTCCCTCTCAAAGCCCGGTTACCGCCGGGCCGGCCGGCCGCGCCGCAGGCGACGCAGCCGGAAACCGCCGGGAATATAGTCATTCGCCTGAAGCTTTGCCAGAGCGCCTTTCCAAAGCTTCGTCTGGAGCGCAATCCGGTAAGGTGGAAGCCGGTTCGCCGCAGATTGCGCGACCCTGGTCCGATGCAAATC
>JBFWWQ010000050.1:0-14860 GCA_050246095.1 Pseudorhodoplanes sp. | reverse complement strand
GGTCACCGCATAGGTCTCGAACAGGTCGGCGGCCATGCCGGCGCAGTCGCCGACATTGTCGCCCACGTTGTCGGCGTTGGTCGCGGGATTGCGCGGATCGTCCTCCGGAATGCCGGCTTCCACCTTGCCGACGAGATCGCCGCCGACATCGGCGCCCTTGGTGAAGATGCCGCCGCCGAGACGCGCGAAGATCGAGATCAGCGAGGCGCCGAAGCCGAGCGCGACCAGCGAGTCGACGACGACGCGGCTGTTCGGCTGATAGGCGAGCGGCACGGTGAGGATCAGGTAGTAGACGGCGACGCCCAGCAGCGCGAGGCCGGCGACCAGAAGGCCGGTGATGGCGCCCGCCTTGAAGGCGAGTTCGAGCCCGCCGCCGAGCGAGCCGATCGCGGCCTGCGCGGTGCGCACATTGGCCCGCACCGAAATGTTCATGCCGATGAAGCCGGCCGCACCCGACAGCACCGCGCCGATCAGGAAGCCGATCGCCACCAGCCATCCGAGCAGCAGGCCGACGATGACGAAAATCACGGCGCCGACGATGCCGATGGTCGTGTATTGACGCTTGAGATAGGCCTGCGCGCCTTCACGCACGGCGCCCGCGATCTCCTGCATTTTCGCGGAGCCGGGGTCCGACTGCATGACGGACCAGGTGGCCCAGACGCCGTAAACGATGGAAAGTGCGCCGCAGGCGATGATGACCCACAAAGCCGCTGTCATGGTCGGATAATCCTGAATGTCCCGGTGATGCCCTGGGCGAGTCTCCCCGCCCGGCTGAGAATGCGTTGATTTGGAAAGCGAATTTCTCGCCGTCCCCCCTTCAAAGCGCGCGGACATTGCCAAAAAGGATCAGCACGCGCAACCGCGCAAATGCCCGATTCTCACGACTTTCGTGGGGTTCGGTTCAGATCGCGCGGCGCGGCCGCCGCAGCATCTGCCAGGCCAGCAGGGCGCCGGCGGCCAGCACGAAGGGAAACACCAGTTCGTTGATCACGCTCCAGCCGGCAAAGGCCAGAAGCTTGCCCGAGGAGAAGGAACCCATCGCCATGCTGCCGAAAATCAGGAAGTCGTTGAACGACTGGACCCGGTGGCGTTCCTCCGGCCGGTGACAATGCGTGACCATGGTGGTGGCACCGATAAAGCCGAGATTCCAGCCGACCCCGAGCAGGATCAGCCCGGCCCAAAATTGCCACAGCGCGATGCCCGACATGCTGACTGCGGCGCTGGCCAGGATAAGCGCGAGCCCGGCGGCCGTGACGCGCTCGACCCCGAAGCGCACGATCAGGTGGCCGGTGACGAAGCTCGGCAGGTACATCGCGATCACATGCCATTGCAGGCCGAGCGTCGCCTGCGTGACCGTGTGGTTGCATTCGATCATGGCGAGCGGGGCAGCGGTCATCACCATGTTCATCATGGCATAGCTCGCGATGCCGCAGGCGACCGCGACAACGAAGCGCGGCTGGCGCAGGATAGTGTATAGCGAGCGCCCGCGGCCGGTCCCGGGCGCCGGCGCGGGGTGCGGCGGGATACGCAGGAAGCCCAGCACGCAAGCCGCCGCAACCGCGATCGCCGACTGGAACAGATAGGTCGCCGCGAACAGATAGGGCGGCCAGATGTCCTTGGTCGCGATGATCAGTTGCGGACCGAAAATGCCCGCGGCGACGCCGCCGAGCAGCACCCAGGAAATGGCTTTCGGGCGGAAATGCTCGCTCGCATTGTCGGCGGCGGCGAAGCGGTAGCCCTGATGCGCCGAGGCGTAGAGCCCGGAGAGAAACGTGCCGGCGCAGAACAGCCAGAACGATCCCTGCAGCACGCCGAGGCAGCAGACGATCCCGGTCAGCACGCCGAAGCTGGTGCCGATCTGGAACGCGGCGCGACGGCCGAGACGGCGCGCCAGCCAGCCCATCGGGATGGTGCCGCACCACATGCCGAGCACGTAGGCGGTGACCGGCAAAGTGGCGAGCGAGCGCTCCGGCGCCAGCATCGCACCGACAATGCCGCCGGTCGCGACCGAGACGGTGTTGTTGGCGCCGGCCAGCGCCTGCGTCAGCGAAAGCACGATGGCGTTGCGGCGCGCCAAAGCGTCGTCGGTCACCTGCGGCGGCGTTTCGATGGCAACGGACAAGGGCGTACTCCCGGCACCCGTGCATAACCCGCGGCAAGGGTTTCAGGTAGCGCCCGAATGCGCAGGTCGCCGTCAGAATTGCATCGCGGCGGGGTGCCGCCGCGCCAGCATGCGGGCTTCGGCGAGCGAGGCGAGCCCCGCCTGCCGGAGCGCGGTCGCGGTCTCCTCGCGCAGCAATTCGGCCGCATAATGCGCGCCCTCCGCGCCCAGCGCCGCCACCGCGTAGAGGAATGCGCGGCCGGCCAGAACGGCCTGCGCGCCGCAGGCCAGCGCCCGCAGCACGTCGGTGCCGGAGCGGATGCCGCCGTCCATCATCAGCGTCAGGCGCCCGCCGGCGGCGGCGATCGCGGGCAGCACGTCGATCGGGGCCGGCGCCGCGTCGAACTGGCGGCCGCCATGGTTGGAGACGACGATCCCCTCCGCTCCGACCGACCGCACCTTCTCCGCGTCCGCCGGATGCATCGCGCCCTTGATGACCAGCGGTCCGCGCCAGAGATCGCGATAGCGCGCAACCTCCTCCCAGCTGAAGGCGCCGCGCATCTCGTTCTGCGCAAAGCCGGCGAGCTGTGCGGCGCTCGGCTGCGCGCCGGCATAGGGCGCGAAATTGGCGAAGGTCGGCGTCCCGTGCCGCGCGAGGGCGCACAGCCAGGCCGGCGACAGGGCGACATCGACGAGCAGGCGCAAACCGGGACGAAACGGCAAGGACAGACCGTGGCGCAATTCGCGCGGCCGCTTGGCGCGCGTCGGTGCGTCGAGCGTCAGCATCAGCAGCTTCGCCCCGGCGCGTTCGGCGCGGCGCACGAGGTCGAGCCCGTAGCGGTGATCCTGCCCGGCGAGGCGGTAGAGCTGGAACCACAGCACATCCGGCGCGAGCGCGGCGAGTTCCTCCAGCGCGACGCCGCCTGCGACACCCGCGACATAGGGAATGCGCATGGCCTGGGCGGCGGCGGCGAGATGCCGCTCGGCGCCCGGCCAGGTCAGCGCCTGCAGCCCCATCGGCGCGACCCCAAGCGGCGCGGCATAGGTTGTGCCGAACAGCGCAACCTCGCAGGATACCGGACCGCAATCGCCGCCGATGCGCGGCACCAGTTCCACAGCATCGAGCGCATCCCTGTTGCGGCGCGCGGCCACCTCGCCGTCGGTGCCCCCTTCCGCCACGTCGTAACCGAGCCGCGGCACGCGGCGCCGCGCGCGCAGGCGAAGGTCCTCGACGGTCGGATAGCGGTGCTGCAGCCGGCCGGCGCGCGTGTCGCCCGTCACACCCCAGCTATAGCCGCCGCGCTCCGATGCCATGCTGCGCTCCGTCCCGTGCTCAGAAATGACTGTAGGACGGGCTGGCGAATACAAGCGGCCTGCCGTCCGGCGCAAGCAGGCGCGGGGCGGCATTTCCGCCCGCGAAAGTGCCGATCGCCGTCACCGCGATGCCGGAAGCCGCCGCTTCCGCCGCAAAACGCTCCCAGCGATCCGGCGCCACCGCGCAGAGAATTTCGTAGTCGTCGCCGCCGGAAAGCACCGCCGGCAGCAATCCCGGTTCGGCGGCCAGGGCCTTGCACGCGGCGGCGGAAAGCGGCACCCGCGCCGCCTCGATCGCGGCCGTGATGCCCGACACGCGGCACAGCTTGGCGAGGTCGCCGGCAAGGCCGTCGGAAATATCCATCGCCGCATGCGCATGGGCGCGCAGAAGGCCGGCGAGCGCGGTGCGCGGCTGCGGCACGCGATAGCGCGCGATCAGGGCGTCGCGTTCGGAATCGGTGAGCGACCAGCGGCGCGCCAGAGCGCGATCGCGCGCAAGTCGAAGCCCGAGCGTCGCCTCCCCGATCGCACCGCTCACCGCCACGCGATCCCCGGGCCGTGCGCCGGCGCGCCGCACCATGCTGCCCCGGGGAAGCAGCCCGAAGGCGAAGATGGTGACCGCCAGCCCCTCATTGGTGCGGTCGGTATCGCCGCCGAGCAGCGGGCAGCGAAAATGCGCCGCGTCTTCGGCAAGCGCCGCGCAGAAGCGCTCCAGCCAGGCAAAATCGAGATCGGCAGGCAGCGCGACCGAGAGCAGGAAACCGGCCGGTTCGGCGCCCTTCGCCGCGAGATCGGAGAGGTTCACGCGCAGCGCCTTGCGCGCGACATCGGCGGGCGGATCGTCGGGCAGGAAATGCACGCCGGTGCGGATCGCGTCGGTGGTCAGCACCAGATCCTGCCCGGCCGGCGGCGTGAAGAAGGCCGCGTCGTCGCTCAGGCCGAGCGCGCCTCGATGCGACGCCAGCGGCTTGAAGAAGCGCGCGATCAGAAGGTCTTCGGGCGAGGGCTCGATGCTCACGCCGCTACTCTACATCATCCGCCGCGCCGCGGGGCGACCGGCATCCCGGAACCGTGCCTGCCGCCGCGCCGGTGTCAGCGCGCGAACTCGGTCTCGCGCAGCTTGCGGGCGAGGCCGTCCAGCACCCCGTTGACCATGCCGGTCTCCTCGCGGTCGACAAAGGCATGCGCCACGTCGACATATTCGGAGACGATGACGCGCGCGGGGATGTCGCGCTTCTGGTCGAGTTCATAGGTGCCGGCGCGCAGCACCGCGCGCAGCAGCGCCTCGATGCGCTTGAGCGGCCAGCCATCGGCCAAAGCCTTGTCGATCAGCGGGTCGAGCTTGCGCTGTTCGCGCAGCGTGCCGCCGACAATGTCGCGGAAAAACGCGGCTTCGGCAGGCAGGTATTGCGAGCCCTCGACCTCGCCGCCGAGCCAGTGGCGCTCGAACTCGGCGAGGATCTCGTTCAGGCCCTTGCCGGCAATGTCCATCTGGTAGAGCGCCTGCACGGCGGCGAGGCGGGCGGCGCCGCGCCGGTTGGCCTTGCGGTCCTCCTTCGGCGCGCCGCTCACGATCCGGGCTCCGCGAGCTTGCGCTTGAGCCGCAGCATGGCGAGCGCCGCGCGCGCGGCATCGCCCCCCTTGTCGCCCTCCTCCAGGCGCGCGCGCGCCCAGGCCTGCGCGTCGGTATCGACGGTGAGAATGCCGTTGCCGAGCGGCAAAGCGCGCGCGACGGCGATGTCCATCAGCCCGCGCGCCGACTGCTCGGAGACGATCTCGAAATGGATGGTGTCGCCGCGGATGACGCAGCCGAGCGCCACCACGCCGTCGAACGGCCGCCCGCGCCGCGCCGCGGCGTCGAGCGCGATCACGACGGCGGCGGGGATTTCCAGCGCGCCCGGAACCACCAGGCGCTCGAAGCTCGCGCCCGCCTCCTCCAGCGCGCGCGTCGCGCCCGCGAGCAGCGCATCGGCGATGTCGTCGTAGAAGCGCGCCTCGACCACCAGCATATGCGCCCCGTTGAGCGCGCTGTTGTCGTTGCTGGCTCCGCGCCGGGATTCGGCCATCGCTGGTCTCCGTTGCGACGGCGTCAGTAGCAACGCCGCAGGGGGGCGGCAATAGCAGGCAGGCTCAGCGGCCCGATTCCAGCAGGCGCGCGGCGTAACGCGCCATCTGGTCGACTTCGAGATTGACGCGCTCGCCGGCCTGCCAGGCGCCGAGCGTGGTCACGCTCAGGGTATGCGGAATGATGAGAACCGAGAAGGTGTCTCCGGCGACCGCGTTGACCGTGAGCGACACGCCATCGAGCGCGACCGAGCCCTTCTGCGCGATGAAACGCGACAAAGCTGCCGGCGCCCGCAGCACGAAGCGCGCCATGTCGGTCAGGTCCTCGCGCGAGAGGATTTCCGCCAGCCCGTCGACATGGCCGCTGACCAGATGCCCGCCGAGCTCGTCGCCGATTTTCAGCGAGCGCTCGAGATTGAGCCTGCTGCCGTGCTTCCAGTTCCCGGCGCCGGTCAGCCGCAAGGTCTCCTCGCCGGCATCGACCGCAAACCAGGTGCGGCCGTCCTCCTCCCCCGCACCCACGACCGTCAGGCAGACGCCGCTGCAGGCAATGGAGGCGCCGTCGGCGATCGTGGCGCGCGGATAGCGGCAGGCTATCTTCAGGCGGTGCAGGTTGTCGGCGCGCGCGCGCACCGCCTGCACCTCGCCGATATCGGTGACAATTCCGGTGAACATGATCACGCCCGCTCGAAGGTTTCCACACTATCGACGCCCAGCGTGTCGGTGCCAAGGCTGCGGAAGCGGCCGGAGGCGAGGATCGCCTCGAGCGATTCTCCCGCGAGCGCCGCGATCCCGTCCGTGCCGATTTCCTGCGGCGCGCGCAGCAGCACGAATTCGTCCACCAGTCCGGCACGCAGGAACGACGCCGCCACATGCGGCCCGCCTTCGACCAGCAGCCGCGTGATGCCCTGCGCGGTGAGCGCGCGCAAGGTCGCGTGCAGGTCGAGCTTTCCGTCCGATTCCGGAACGCGCAAAATCTCCACTCCCAGCGCACGCAGCGCCGCTTCCTCTCCCCCCGCCGCGTCGCCGGCGACCGCGCGCACCGCGACGATGCGGGCGGATTGCGCCAGTCTGCCCGATGGCGGCAGGCGCAGCGATTTGTCGAGCACCACGCGCACCGGCGAGCGCTCCCCCAGACCCGGCAGCCGGCAGGTCAGTTCCGGATCGTCGGCGAGCGCCGTGCCGATGCCGATCAGGATCGCGTCGTGCATGGCGCGCAGCAGATGCACATAGTTGCGCGCCGGCCCCCCGGTGATCGCGACCGGCTTGCGGCCCGCAATGCCGACCTTGCCGTCGGCGGAGACCGCGAGCTTCAGCGTCACCTGCGGCCGCTTCTCGCGGATGCGCAGGATATGGCCGGCATGCGCGCGCCGCGCTTCCGCCGCGCACAATCCGAGATCGACCGCGATACCGTGCTCGCGCAGGCGCGCATGCCCCTTGCCGGCGACTTCGGGATTGGGGTCCTCGATCGCGGAGACGACACGCGCCAGACCCGCCGCGACGATGGCGTCGGCGCAGGGCGGGGTCTTTCCGTGATGCGAGCAGGGTTCGAGCGTCGTGTAAAGCGTGGCACCACGGGCCAGCGGCCCGGCGCGGCGCAGCGCCTCGGCCTCCGCATGCGGCCGCCCGCCCGGCATGGTCCAGCCGCGCCCGACCACCGTGCCGTCCTTGACAACGACCGCGCCGACGGCCGGATTCGGCCAGCAATTGCCCAGGCCCCGCCGCCCGAGCGCCAGCGCCAGCAGCATGAAGCGGCGATCGTCTTGCGGCGAAGCGTTCATGGCTCCTCATATAAAGAATGCCTCGATGAGGGGAAGGCAGGAACGGAATGGCGGCGGCCCGGTTCTGTCCTGACGTTTGACGGACGCAACCGGGCGGCCGAATCTGACAACGGGAGAAGCGCGTGCCGGAGCATCGTCCGCTTGAGGGTCAAGCCGCCTTGGTCACCGGCGCCAGTTCCGGGATCGGCCTTGCGGTCGCGCGCGCGCTGGCACAGGCCGGCGCCGCGGTCGCCGTCAACTATGCCGGCCAGCGCGCCCCCGCCGAACGGCTCGCACGGGAGATCGCGGAATCGGGCGGTCGCGCCTTTGCGGTGCAGGCGGATGTGGCGCAGGAAGCCGCGGTCGAGACGATGGTCGCCGAAACCGTGCGGCAGTTCGGACGGCTCGACATCCTGGTCGCCAATGCCGGATTGCAGCGCGACGCGGCGTTCAAGGACATGACGCTCGCCGACTGGCAGCGCGTGATCGACGTCAACCTGACCGGCCAGTTCCTGTGCTGCCGCGCCGCGGTGCGGCAATTCCTGGCGCAGCCGGAAAAACCCGCCCTCTCGCGCGCGCGCGGCAAGATCATCTGCATGTCCTCGGTGCACGAGGTCATCCCCTGGGCGGGACATGTGAACTACGCCGCCTCCAAGGGCGGCGTGATGCTGTTGATGAAGAGCCTGGCGCAGGAGGTCGCGCCGCAGCGCATCCGCGTCAACGGCATCGCGCCGGGCGCGATCCGCACGCCGATCAACCGGCCCGCCTGGGAAACGCCGGAGGCCCTCGAACGCCTGCTGCCGCTGATTCCCTACCGCCGCATCGGTGAGCCGGAGGATATCGGCAAGGCCGCCGTGTGGCTCGCCTCCGACGACAGCGACTATGTCACCGGCACCAGCTTGTTCGTGGACGGCGGCATGACCTTGTATCCGGGATTCGAGGACAACGGCTGAACGCGCTCACTTGCGCGCGGACGCGGCCTTGCCTTCGTCGTCGCCGGACAATTCCGCGAGCGCGTCCTCGAAATCCTTCGGCTCGCGGAAATTGCGATAGACCGAGGCGAAGCGCACATAGGCCACGTCGTCGAGCCCGCGCAGATGCTCCATCACGGTCTCGCCGATGGTCTCGGAGGTCACCTCATTCTCGCCCAGGCTTTCCAGTTCGCGCACGATTTTCGACACCACCTGCTCGACCCGCTCCGGATCGATATTGCGCTTGCGCAGCGCGACCTGGATCGAGCGCATCAGCTTGTCGCGGTCGAACGGCACGCGCCGGCCGTTGCGCTTGATGACGGCAAGCTCGCGCAATTGCACCCGCTCGAAGGTGGTGAAGCGGAAATGGCAGGAAAGGCAGACGCGGCGGCGGCGGATCGCGTCGGAATCCTCCGTCGGACGCGAATCCTTCACCTGCGTGTCGAGGCTGCGGCAATTCGGGCAGCGCATGACGTCCCTCTCCCCCCGCTCGTCGCCCTGTCGCGCTTAACCGCGCGATCAAGACGGGCAGCGCTCACTGATAGATCGGAAAGCGCGCCAGCAGCGCCTTCACCTTGTCGCGCACCGCCGCTTCCACCAAACTGTCTTCTTCCGCCTGCTTCTGCGACAGCACGTCGAGCACTTCCGCGATCATGTCGCCGACCTGGCGGAATTCCGCGATCCCGAAGCCGCGCGTGGTGCCGGCCGGCGTGCCGACGCGGATGCCGGAAGTCACCGTGGGCTTTTCCGGATCGAACGGGATGCCGTTCTTGTTGCAGGTGATGTGGGCGCGCCCGAGCGCCGCTTCCGAGACCTTGCCGGTGAGGCGCTTCGGCCGCAGGTCGACCAGCATCAGATGCGTGTCGGTGCCGCCCGACACGATGTCGAAACCGCGCGACTTCAGCGTCTCCGACAGCGCCCTGGCGTTCTCCACGACGTTGCGGGCATAGAGCTTGAACGAGGGCCGCAAGGCCTCCCCGAACGCGACCGCCTTGGCCGCGATCACATGCATCAGCGGCCCGCCCTGCAGACCGGGAAACACCGCCGCGTTGATCTTCCTGGCCAGTTCCTCGTCGTTGGTCAGCACCACGCCGCCGCGCGGGCCGCGCAGCGTCTTGTGCGTCGTGGTGGTGACCACATGCGCATGCGGGAACGGCGAAGGATGCGCCCCGCCCGCCACGAGCCCCGCGAAATGCGCCATGTCGACGAACAGGGCGGCGCCCGCCTCGTCGGCGATCTCGCGGAAGGCCTTGAAGTCGATCGTGCGCGGATAGGCCGAACCGCCCGCGATGATGAGCTTCGGCTTGTGCTCCAGCGCGAGCTTTCGCACCTCGGCGAGATCGATGCGGTGGTCGTCGCGTCGCACGTTATAGGCGACCGCATTGAACCATTTGCCCGACATGTTGATCTTCATGCCGTGGGTCAGGTGACCGCCGGCGGCGAGATTGAGGCCGAGGAAGGTGTCGCCGGGATTCATCAGCGCCATGAACACCGCGGCATTCGCCGAGGCGCCGGAATGCGGCTGCACATTGGCGAACTGGCAGTTGAAAAGCTTGGTGACGCGGTCGATCGCGAGCTGCTCGGCGATATCGACGAACTGGCAGCCGCCGTAATAGCGCCGGCCGGGATAGCCTTCCGCGTATTTATTGGTCAGCACCGAGCCCTGCGCTTCCAGCACCGCGCGGCTGACGATGTTCTCGGAGGCGATCAGTTCGATCTCGTCGCGCTGGCGGCCGAGTTCGCGGCCGACCGCGTCGGCGATTTCCGGATCGGATTGCGCGAGCGAGGCCGTGAAAAAATCGTCGGTCTCGAGCGAAGCGGGCTGGGAAGGCGGCATCGAAAATCTCTCCTGGCACCCGCGCCCGGCGGCGCGGATGGTCCTGCCATGCGGCATGGCTTGGCATCGGGGCGTGACGCCGCCGATAGCATATCGGCCGGCCACCGCCAACTTGTGGGATCGAACCCGGCGCAAATCCCAATATCTAGCGGGGATCCGAGTCAATACGCCGTTTCAACTTGCGCAATAGAAGCCGCTGAAGATCGGCCCGCGCGGCGCCCGCCGGCGCCACGATGCTGACCTCGATGCCGGTCTGCGCGTCGATCGCCACCGCCCGCAGCGAGGCGCCGACGGGAGTGAATTCAAACAGGATTTCGCGCCCGGATGGCGTCGCCGCGCTCATCGATTCGTCCGGCTCGGGGGCGCCAGCATAAGCGATTCCCGCACGACGAAAGCCCCGGCTTTCGCCGGGGCCTCCGCGGAAGGCGATGTTCGGGCCGTTCAGAGACGATAGAGAATCTGGTCGGTCCAGAAGCGCTCGAGACGATGCAGCGACTTGTTGAGGGTCGCGAACTCGTCGCAATTGATGCCGCCGACCTGTTCGACCGTGCGCACATGCTTCTGGTAGAGCATCTCGACGATGTCGCGCACTTCCCGCCCCTTGTCCGTCAGCTTGATGCGGACGGAACGGCGGTCGACGCGCGAGCGCTGGTGATCGAGGAAACCCATCTCGACCAGCTTCTTCAGATTGTACGAGACGTTCGAGCCGAGATAATAGCCGCGCGTACGCAGCTCGCCCGCGGTCAGCTCCTTGTCGCCGATATTGTACAGCAGCAAGGCCTGAACCGAATTGATGTCGGCACGGCCGCGACGATCGAACTCGTCCTTGATCACGTCGAGCAAGCGACGGTGCAGACGCTCGACCAACGTGAGTGCTTCGAGATAAAGCGGGCGGATCTGGTCGAAGCGCTGGCCCTGCGGCGCAGCCGGTTCAACCGTTTTCGCAACGGCTCTCATTGTGACGCCTTCCTGTTTTTTTCGTCGGTTGCGAGGCCCTGTTTCCCCGCACCGTGGGTCACCCTAGAAGACGCGGCTGAAGATCGGTTTAAAACTCAGGCTAAAAATTAGGTTTATTCGATGCAGTCACGGGGCGTGTTCGTTCCGAATTGGAACGGCTGCACTGACGATTGGTTTACCGTGATGCCGCAGTCAGGCTTTTCCGGCACGCAGATACCGGATGACCCCGGAAAAATCGACGCCGGCCGCCCCGCTCTGCACGAAACGCTCGTAGATCGCCGCGGCGTCCGCACCGAGCGGCGTCTGCGCCTTGGCCGTAAGCGCTGCATCCTGCGCGAGCTTCAGGTCCTTCAGCATCATGGCGGCGGTGAATCCGGCCTGGTAATCGCGATTGGCGGGCGAGGTCGGCACCGGGCCCGGCACCGGACAATAGGTCGTCATCGACCAGCATTGTCCCGACGATTTGGATGAAATGTCGAACAGCTTCTGCGCGTCGAGCCCGAGCTTCTCGGCCAGCACGAAGGCTTCCGATACCGCGATCATCGAAATGCCGAGGATCATGTTGTTGCAGATTTTCGCGGCCTGTCCGTTGCCCGGCCCGCCGGCATGCACGATGGTCTTGCCCATCGCCTCGAGATACGGCTTGGCGCGCGCGAACGCCTCGTCGCTGCCGCCGACCATGAAGGTGAGCGTCGCGCCTTGCGCGCCGCCGACGCCGCCGGAGACCGGCGCATCGAGCATCGCAAGCCCCTTGTCCTGCGCCGCCTTTGCCACCGCGCGCGCGGTCTCCACATCGATGGTCGAGGAATCGATCAGCAGCGCACCCGCCTTGGCGCGCGCGATCAGCCCGCCGGCGCCGAGATAGACCTCGCGCACTTCCTTGCCCGACGGCAGCATGGTGACGATCACGTCGGCGCCGTCCGCCGCGGCGCCGGCATCGGCTGCGGCCGCGCCGCCCGCGCCCTTGAGCTTGTCGATGGCGGCCGCGCTCATGTCCGCGCCGGTGACCTGATGCCCGGCCTTGATCAGGTTCTGCGCCATCGGCAGGCCCATATTGCCGAGCCCGATGAAACCGACCTTTGCCATGCGCTCCTCCCCTGCTGCTTTGCGTTCTTGTCGGCGCCTTTTTCGCGCCGGGTTGTCCGTTCAGTGCGGATGCTCGCGTGCCGATTGCAGCGCCAGCCACAGATACGACACCAGCAGCACGATCTCGATCACCACGACCACGATGCGTCCGCCGTAAATCTGCGGGAAGAACACCTCCACCGCCGCCATCGACACCGAGGCGGTCAGCCACACCACCGCTCCCCAGACCGCCGCAAGCCACAGCCCGACCGCCGCGACCAGATCGATGATCGCGAAATAGACGGTGGCCGTCTGCCAGGGCAGCGAATGCAGCATGAAATTGTTTTCGGGCCCGTCTCCGATGCCGAGCACCACGCTCCAGTGATACAGGCCCTTGAGCATCGACAGGCCGGCCATGGCGCGCAGAAACCAGACCAGCCGCGTGGTCCAGATGCCTTCGCGCGGGCGCGCGACATTGACCGGATCGAGCGAGCGGTCTGGATCGGCGGGCAGGGTTTCGTTCATGCAAGCTCCAGATCGCCGCCTGCAGGCGGTTCGAAATGCTGCGCGATCGCCGCGTCCGTGACCTCGTCGAGGCGCGCGGGCCGCCATTTCGGCGCGTTGTCCTTGTCCACGATCACCGCCCGCACGCCTTCGTACAAATCGTGACCGTAAAGCACGCGCGAGACAATGCGGAATTCGAGCCGCATGCAATCCTCGAACGACAGCGTGCGGCCCTTTCGCATCTGCGCGAGCGCGAGCTTGAGGCTGGTCGGGGAGCGCGTGCGCATCACGGCGGCGGTGGCCCCCGCCCAGCCGGCCTCCGCCGAGCCCGATCCGGCTTCCCGGTCGAGCGCGGTCAGGATGGCCTCGACGCTGGCCGCGCCGAACAGGCGGGCGACCGCTTCGCGGCGCGCCAGCATCGGTCCCTCCCCGCGCGGCTCCGCGAAGGCGTTGAGCACGGTATCGACCGGGGTCGTGCCGCACAGCGCGTCGCGCAATTCGGCGAGGCGCTCGGAGCGGACGTGATGCGTCGCCGCTCCGGTCGCGACCGCGTCGGCTGTCTTCAGCCGCTCACCCGTCACCGCGCAATAGGTCCCGATCTCGTCGGGCAGGAGCGGCAGCGCGTAGGTCGCCCCGACATCGGGAAAAAACCCGATCCCGACTTCCGGCATGGCGAAGCTGTAGCGGTCGCCGGCCACGCGGTGCGAGCCGTGGATCGAGATGCCGACGCCCCCGCCCATGACGATGCCGTCGATCAGCGCCACATAGGGCTTGGGAAAGCGCTTCACGGTGGCGTTGAGCGTGTATTCGTCGCGGAAGAATTCGCGCGCCTCGTCCTGCCGCCCGGCGCGGCCCAGTTCGTACAGAAAGCGGATGTCGCCGCCGGCGCAGAACGCACGCTCGCCCTCGGCCGTCACCACCACGCGCGCCACCGCGCCGTCCGCGGCCCAGGCGCGAAGCTGCGCGGTCAGCGCGCGGACCATGTCGCGGGTCAGCGCGTTCAGCGCCTTGGGGCGGTTGAGGGTGACGAGCCCGGCCGCCCCGCGCCGCTCGAACAGGATGTCGTCTGACGCCACCGCTCAGTTCCCCAGCAAATCCCGGCTGACGATCAGCCGCATCACCTCGTTGGTGCCTTCGAGAATCTGGTGCACGCGCACGTCGCGCAGCACCCGCTCGATCGGATGATCGCGCAGATAGCCGTAGCCGCCATGCAGTTGCAGGCAGCCATTGACCGCCTCGAAGCCGATATCGGTGGCCAGGCGCTTGGCCATCGCGGCGAGCCGCGTGCCGCCCGGTTCGCCCTCGCTCACCGCATGCGCGGCGCGCCGCACCATCAGCCGCGCCGCTTCCAGCTCGGTCGCATAATCGGCCAGGCGGAAGCGCAACGCCTGGAAATCCGAGAGGCGGGTGCCGAACTGCTTGCGCTCGCGCATGTATTCGATCGTGCGGTCGAGGCAGAATTGCGCGCCGCCGATGGAGCAGGCCGCGATGTTGAGGCGCCCGCCGTCGAGCCCTTTCATCGCGATGGCGAAGCCCTCGCCTTCCCGCCCGATCAGGTTCTCCGCCGGTACGCGGCAATTCTCGAACATCACCATCGCGGTCGGCTGCGACTTCCAGCCGAGTTTCTTCTCCTGCGCGCCGAACGACAGGCCGGGCGTGCCCTTCTCCACCGCGATGCAGGAAATACCCTTCGGACCCGGCCCGCCGGTGCGCACCATGCAGACATAGATGTCGGAGACGCCGCCGCCGGAGATGAACGCCTTGGTGCCGTCGAGGACGTAATGATCGCCGTCGCGCCGCGCCTTGGTCGACAAACTCGCGGCGTCGGAGCCTGCGCCCGGCTCGGTCAGGCAATAGCTCGCGAAATGCTGCATGCTGCACAGTTTGGGCAGGAATTTCCGCCGCTGAACCTCGCCGCCGAAGGCGTCGATCATCCAGGCCGCCATGTTGTGGATGGAAATGTAGGCAGCCGTGGAGGTGCAGCCTTGCGCCAGTTCCTCGAAGATGAGCGTGGCGTCGAGGCGCGACAGCGCCGAGCCGCCGACGTCGTCGTTGACATAGATGCCGCCGAAGCCGAGCGCGGCGGCCATGCGCAGGGTCTCGACCGGGAAAATCTCGTTCTCGTCCCATGCGCGCGCATGCGGCATCATCGCGTCGCGCGCGAATTGCCGCGCGGTCGCCTGGAAGGCGCGCTGGTCCTCGGTCAGTGCGAAATCCATGCCCGAGCGTTCGGCGCGCCGCGCAATCGCGTCAATGTGCGCCGCGAAAAAGCTCAGCCGAACATCCA
>JBFWWQ010000049.1:0-15069 GCA_050246095.1 Pseudorhodoplanes sp. | reverse complement strand
GGCGAGCGACCCGATCGCCAGCAATCCCGGCATCCGGCCCATGCTCTCGCCGAAGGCGAGCGCGCCCAGGCCGCAGACCGGGATCGAGACGGCAAGCTGGTAGATCAGCGTCTTCTCCGCGGGGACGCGCGCGAGCGGCGAGCCCTTGATGACCAAGGTGGTCGCGGCCCAGGCGGCAGCGGCGGCCACGATCATGGCATCGCCGATCGCTTCCTTCGGATGCAGGCCGGTCGGCACGCCGAATGCGACCGCGATGCCGGCGAAGGACAGCGCAAGCCCGATCCACTGCGAGAGGCGGAACTTGTCCGCCGGAAACAGCCAGCGCGAACCGATCACGACGAAGAACGGCGCGAGATACAGGAATACCGCGGCGCGTCCGGCGGTGGTGTAGAGCAGGCCGCGGAACACCAGCAGGAACTCCACGCCGAACAAGAGCCCCGCGATCAGGCCCGCAGCCAGCGTGCCGTCGCGCTCCCAGAGCGGCAGGTTGCGCCAGCGCATCCACAGCCAGATCAGGACCGTGGCGCCGACCGAGCGCAGGGTGGACTGGATCAGCGGCGGGATGTCGGGCAGCGCGAGCTTCACCGAGACCTGGTTGAAGCCCCAGCTCAGGCAGATCAGCACGATCAGCAGGGCCGCGCCCGCATCGATGGGGCGCGCGGAGGCGGCGGCGGAATGCGTCGTCGCCGTCATGCGCTAGGCGCGGCCGCGGCAATGCGCGCAGATGCCGGAGATCTCGATCACCGGCGATTTCGGCGCGAAGCCGGCAGCCCGCGCGGCGCCGCGGATGGTCTCGCCGACCGCTTTCGACGGCGCCTCCCCGACCTCGCCACAGCGCTCGCAGATCAGGAACACGACAATGTCGCCGTCGCCATGCGCGCCGACGCAGGCGACGAAGGCGTTGCGGCTCTCGATGCGGTGCACGAGGCCGTTCTCCATCAGGAAGTCGAGCGCGCGATAGACGGTGATCGGCGCCGGCCGCGTGCCGCGCGGCGCGGTGCGCTCGATGATGTCGTAGGCCCCGAGCGGCTTGTGGCTGGAGAGCAGCGCCTCCAGCACCCCGCGCCGGATCGGCGTCAGGCGCTGCGCGCGCGCGCGGCACAGGCTCTCCGCATGCGCCAGCGCATCGGCGGAGCAGCGGTCATGGTCGTGATCGGGGGCGGGGAAGACGGCGTCCGGCATCCCCTCCATATCAGCCCGCTGCGGCAAAAGCGCAAACCCGGGCCCCGCCCGCGGGAACCCGCGCACTGAGGCGTTTTGTCGACGCGAACCGGTACCGCTTCGCTCGAAAACGCTCTAAGACCAATGGCTAGTGCAATGCAACAATAAGTTGTTGCATTGCAGCATTACAGACCTAGCTTAAGGGGCGTTGGCTGGGAGACCGTGACCGGGAGGCCGTCGCAGGCATGCTGAAAGATGTCACTTCGGGCGTCACCCGGCTCCTGGCCGGCCGGCGCCGCAAACGGGTCAATCTGGCGCTGCAGGGCGGCGGCGCGCATGGCGCCTTCACCTGGGGGGTGCTCGACCACCTGCTCGACGACGGGCGGATCGAGATTGCCGGCATTTCCGGGACCTCGGCCGGCGCGGTGAACGCGGTCATGCTGGCGGACGGCCTGGCGCGCGGCGGGAAGCAGGTTGCGCGCGAGCGGCTGGCCGCGTTCTGGCGCGCGGCGAGCCTCGGCGGGCATCTGCCCGGCGCGCAGCGCGCGGTGGTGGACCGGCTGCTGTCGCTGTTTCCGTTCAACGCCTCGCCGATGCAGATGGTGGTCGACGCGATGGCGCGCTATCTGTCGCCCTACGACGTCAACCCGCTCAACATCAATCCGCTGAAAGGCCTGATCGAGCGCTTCGCCGATTTCGAGACGATCCGCAACGCCGCCGGCCCCGACCTTTTCATCTGCGCGACCAACGTGCATAGCGGGCGCCTGCGCGTGTTCACGCGCGGCGAGATCACCGGCGACGTGGTGATGGCCTCGGCCGCCTTGCCGCTGCTGTTCCGCGCCGTCGAGATCGAGGGCGAGCCGTATTGGGACGGCGGCTTCACCGGCAACCCGGCGATCATCCCGCTGATCGAGGCGAACGACGTCGACGACGTGCTGGTGGTGCAGATTTCGCCGCTGGCGCGCGAATCGACGCCGACCTCGGTGCGCGACATCCTGCACCGGATGAACGAGATCACCTTCAATGCCTCGCTCGATTCCGAATTGCGCGCGCTGGAATTCATCGGGCGCAGTGCGCGCGGCCGCGGCAAGGCGCATGGCGGGGCGGCGCCGCGCATCAAGGTGCACCGCATCGTGATGGAAGGCGTCGGCCGGAAGCTCGGCGCCGGCAGCCGCCTCAACACCGATTACGATTTCTTCGCGCTGCTGCACCGCGCCGGCAAGCGGGCGGCGCGGCGATTCCTCGAACAGCATTACCGCGATATCGGCCGCCGCAGCACCATGGACCTGACCGAGGTGGCGGCGAGCGCGTGATGCGCGACGTGCCCCGGATGCGGCGCAGCATGAGCGAAGCGAAATGATGCGCGGCCGATCCGGGGCCGTTTCGCTCGATAGCGTCTGCGGAACGGTCCCGGTTCGGCGGCGCACCGTTGCGCGCTGCGCCGCGCCCGGGACACGCATTTCCGATCTCCATCGGATCGTTTAAGACGGGCTTCATGACCCCCCTCGTCTCCGCCGAGATCGGCCCCACACGCCTCGACGTGGTCACGGGCGACATCGCCGCGCTCGATACCGACGCGATCGTGAATGCCGCCAACCGCTCGCTGCTCGGCGGCGGCGGGGTCGACGGCGCCATCCACCGCGCCGCCGGCCCGCAATTGCTGGCCGAATGCCGCACGCTCGGCGGCTGCGCGACCGGCGAGGCCAGGATCACCGCCGGCTACCGCCTGAAGGCGCGGCACGTGATCCACACGGTCGGCCCGGTCTGGGGCGGCGGCGGGGAGAACGAGGATTTCCTGCTCGCCTCCTGCTACCGCCATTCTCTCGCACTGGCGCACGATCATGCGCTGGCGAGCATCGCGTTCCCGGCCATTTCGACCGGCGTCTACGCTTTTCCCGCCGATCGCGCGGCGCGCATCGCGGTCGGCACCGTGGTCTCGGAAATCTCCGCGGCGCCGCGCGGCCTGACCCGGATCGTGTTCTGCTGCTTCGGCGAGCCTTCCGCGCGGCACCATCTCGATGCCTTCACCGAGATGGGGATCGGATAATCCCCTGCCTGCCCGCAGAAGCAGCGGCGCCGCACCCTATATTCCCGGCTCCACGTCGAGCCGCACGATCCAGTCTTCCAGTCCCGCGCGCGCGGCCGGGTAACGCGACAGCACCAGCGGATCGTGGCCGGGCACGATATGCGCCGGCGTCGAGGCGAGCCGCCGCAAGGTGCGATAGCCTTCCAGCACGTCCGCGACATTGTAGGTGATCGGGAACACCCGCCCCTGCTCGACATGCGCGTAGAGATGGCTGGCGTCGGAGGCGAGCATCACATGGCCGCGCCGCGTCTTCACGCGCACGCCCTGCAGTCCCTTCGAATGACCGCCGAGATGATGCACGCTGATGCCGGGCGCGATCTCGTCGTCGCCGTCGTGGAATTCGACGCGCCCGTCGAACACCTTGCGCACCAAGGCCGTGACGTCGTCGGCCTCGAACGGAAAACGCTGGTGCGCGTGGCACATGCAGCGGCCGGTGGCGTAGGCCATCTCGCTGTCCTGCAGGTGATAGCGCGCGGCCGGAAACAGATTGTAATTCCCGGCATGGTCGTAATGCAGGTGCGTGCAGATGACGTTCCGCACCTTCGCAGGATCGACCCCGAGCGCCTTCAGCCCTTCGCCGATCGGCCGCGACACATGCCGCTCCCGCTTCTTTGCCATGTCCTCGTCGAAGCCGGTATCGACAACGAAATGCCCGTGCGTACCGGCAATCAGCCAGACGAAATAGGTGAGCGGACTGTTGGCGGTGTCATGCGGGTCGGCGCCGATGAAATTCGCCGCGCTGGGCCGGTCATGCTTGCCATAGGCGATGGCAAACACCTCGTGCAGATCGTCCGCGCCCACGTCGTCCCCCCGATGCTGCGGCCGGCTTCATCCGGCCTTTCCTGCAACAGCCTCCGGCCCGAGGCGAAATCCTATTTGCCGTGCAGCGTCACGCCGGCCTTGCGCTCCACCGTCTGCATGATGGTCGTGAAATCCGCCTCCGGCCCGCTCCGCTCCAGCGATTCCTCCCACAGCCGCCGCACCGCCTCGCCGACCTCGAAAGCATAGGACAACGCCTTCGCCTCCTCGAAGCACAGGCGCAGATCCTTCACCATCAGCCCGGTGGCGAAACCGGCGTCGTAGCGGCCGGGAAGGATATTCCTGGGAAACTTGTCGAGGCTCGCGCTGTTGCGGCCGGTCCCGGAATTGATCACCTCGATCATCACCGCCGGATCGAGGCCGGCCTTCAGGCCCATGCCGATCGCTTCCGAGGTCGCCGCCAGAGCGGTCGCGGAAAGCAGGTTGTTGAGCAGCTTCATGACCTGGCCGGCGCCCGCCTGCTCGCCGATCACGAACGGCTTGCCCAGCACCGAGAAGACCGCAAGCAGCGGCTCGATCGCGGCGCGCGGTCCGGAAACCATCACCGCCAGCGTTCCCTTCTCCGCCCCCGCCACGCCGCCCGAGACCGGCGCATCGATCTGCACGATCCCGCGGCCGCCGAGTTCGGCGGCGATGCGCTGCGCCATCACCGATCCGGTGGTGGAGAGATCGACAAAGCGGCGCACCGCCTTGCCCGCGATCACGCCCTGCGCGCCGGTCGCGACCGCCTGCACGACGGCGGGGGTCGGCAGGCTCGCGAACACCGTCTCCACCGCGTCCGCCACGGCAGCCGGCGAAGCCGCGGCGACCGCGCCCTGCGCCGCCAGCGCATCGACCGCGGCGCGGTCGGTATCGAACACAGTGAGCCGATGCCCGGCCTCGATCAGCCGGCGCGCCATCGGACGGCCCATCTTCCCGAGGCCGACGAATCCCAGTTGCATGCGAGCAATCCTCCCGGCACCGCGATGCGCGGCTTCCATCACCGGCTTGTATCACGGCTTGCGCCGTCCCCGATCGGGAGAGGCGGACGCCGCGCCGGCTCAGCCCTTGGCGTCCATCTCCTTGAACACCTCGCGCGCGAGGCGGAACGAATCGATCGCCGCCGGCACGCCGGCATAGATCGCGACCTGCAGGAAGACTTCGGCGATCTCCGCCTTGGTCACCCCGTTGGTGAGCGCGCCGCGGATATGCGCGCGCAATTCGTGCGGCCGGTTGAGGATGGAGATCATCGCCAGATTGAGCATGGAGCGGGTCTTGCGCGGCAGGCCCTCGCGCCCCCAGACCGCGCCCCAGCAATATTCCGTGACCAGGTCCTGCATCGGCTTGTTGAAGTCGTCGGCGCCCTTGATCGCGGCATCGACGTAGTCCTTGCCGAGCACGGCGGTGCGGATTGCGAGCCCGCGCTCATACATCGCCTTGTCCATCAGATTCTCCTCCTTGCGCTTTTGCTTCGGACGCCCGCGGCTACGAACTGAAGCACGTTCGTTGCACATGGAATCGGAACGTGCTTTAGATTCCTTTGTTTATCGCATTTTCTTGACGCGAACCGGTACCCACTTCGCTCGAAAATGTTCTAGCCTCCCTTGAATTCCGCCCGCACGGATTGCGTATGCTGGCCGAGCGCGGGCACGCCGCCGTAGCGGCGCGGCGGGCCGGCGCGCAGCGGCGCCGGCGCCGGATAGCGCGCGGGCCCGCTCGGCGTGTCCACGCTGATGCGGCGCAGATGCGGATGCCGCGCGAGCCCGGCCGGATCGTTGACCGGGGCGAAGGCGATGTCGGCGGCGAGCAGCTTCTCGATCAGCGCCGTCGCCGGGAGGGCTGCGAACGCGGCCGCGACGCGGCCGTCGGTCCGCTCGCGCCGCTTCACCCGCTCGACATTGGTGGCGAAATCCGCATCGGCGGCGAGCGCATCGTCGTCCATCACCTTGGCGGCGAGCGCGCGCCACTCGCGGTCGTTCTGGATGGAAATGAGGATGTCGACGCCGTCGGCCGTCTTGAACACCCCGTAGGGCGAGATCGAGGGATGCGCGAGGCCGAGCAGCTGCGGCGGCTGCCCGCCTTCGGTCTGCAGCAGCGGCACCGTCATCCAGTCGGCCATGGCGTCGAACAGCGAGACCGAGATGTCCGCGCCTTCGCCGGTCCTGCCGCGCGCGATCAGCGCTTCCAGGATCGCCTCATAGGCGTTCATGCCGGTCGCGACATCGGTGACGGAGACGCCGACGCGGGCGGGGCTTTCCGGTCCGCCGGTGACCGAGGCGAGGCCGGAATCCGCCTGCACCAGCAGGTCGTAGGCCTTGCGCCGGGCATAGGGGCCGGTTTCGCCGTAGCCGGAGATCGAACAGCAGATCAGGCGCGGATGCCGCTGGCGCAATTCGGCGATGCCGAAGCCGAGCCTGGCGACGGCGCCGGGCTTCAGGTTCTGCACGAACACGTCGGCTTTTTCGAGCATGGCGGCGAGCAGCGCCTTGTCCTCGTTCCTTTCGAGATCGAGGACGACCGATTCCTTGCCGCGGTTGAGCCAGACGAAATACGCGCTCTCGCCATGCACCAGGCTGTCATAGCCGCGCGCGAAATCGCCCTCCGGCCGCTCCACCTTGATGACGCGGGCGCCGGCATCGGCCATGCGGCAGGTGCAGGTCGGCGCCGCAACCGCCTGTTCGAGCGAGACGACGAGAAGGCCGGAGAGTGGGAGGGTCATGAGGCCTGCTTTGACGACGAAATAATAACGGTGTCATCGCCGGGCTTGACCCGGCGATCCCGCTTAGGGGCAAGCGATCTCGCTGTAAAGGTCACGCCATGTGGGATTGGACTGAACGATGAGCTTGGTTTTCCACGAACGGGACCAGTGCTTGATGTTCTTTTCACGCTGGATCGCCCGGTACATGGAATCGTGGACTTCAAAGTAGACGAGTCGCGTGATTCCATAGCGCTTCGTAAAACTGTCGGCCACTCCGCTCTTGTGCTCGAAAACACGCCTGATGAGATCGTTGGTAACGCCGACATAGATCGCACCGCCCGGTCGACTTGCGAGGATATAGACGTAATAGCGTCGCACGACTGTCCATCCCTTAAGCGGGATCGCCGGGTCAAGCCCGGCGATGACAGCGGAGTTTGCGGCGAGAATCAACCGTCAATACGACCTCGGCAATCCCAGCACATGCTCGGCGAGATAGGACAGGATCAAGTTGGTCGAGATCGGCGCGACCTGGTAGAGCCGCGTCTCGCGGAACTTGCGCTCGACGTCGTATTCCTCGGCGAAGCCGAAGCCGCCGAAAGTCTGCACGCACATGTCGGCGGCCGCCCATGAGGCGTCGGCGGCGAGCAGCTTGGCCATGTTCGCCTCGGCGCCGCAATCCTCGCCCGCCTCGTATTTGCGCGCGGCCTCGTGCACCATCAGCTCGGCGGCGCGCATCTGCGCGTAGGCGCGCGCGATCGGAAACTGCACGCCCTGGTTCTGGCCGATCGGGCGGTTGAACAGGACGCGCTCCTTCGCGTAAGCCCCCGCCTTCTCGATGAACCACTTGGCGTCGCCGATGCATTCCGCCGCGATCAGGATGCGTTCCGCATTCATGCCGGAGAGGATGTAGCGGAAGCCCTTGCCCTCCTCGCCGACCAGATTGTCGGCCGGGATGCGCATGTTGTCGAAGAACACCTCGGTGGTGGCATGGTTCATCATGGTGCGGATCGGGCGGATGGCCAGACCCTTGCCCTTGACCGCGCGCATGTCGACCAGGAACACCGACAGCCCCTCGGTGCGCCGCTTGACCTGGTCGCGCGGCGTGGTGCGCGCGAGCAGCAGCATCAGGTCGGAATGCTCGGCGCGCGAGGTCCAGATTTTCTGGCCGTTGACCACATAGGCGTCGTTGCCGTCGCGCATGGCCGTGGTGCGCAGACTGAGCGTGTCGGTGCCCGAGGTCGGCTCGGTGACGCCGAAGGCCTGCAGGCGCAACTCGCCCTTGGCGATGGCGGGCAGGTATTTCTGCTTCTGCGCGTCGCTGCCGTGCCGCAGCACCGTGCCCATCGTGTACATCTGCGCGTGGCAGGCGGCGCCGTTGCAGCCCGCCGCGTGGATCTCCTCCATGATCGCGGCGGCCGCGCGCATCGACAACCCGCTGCCGCCGTACCGCTCGGGGATCAGCGCGGCCAGAAACCCGGCCTGCGTCAGCGCCGCGACGAAATCGCCGGGATAGGCGCGTTCGCGGTCGAGCGCGCGCCAGTATTCGCCGGGGAAATCCGCGCACAGCGCGCGCACGGCCTCGCGGATCGGGACGATGTCGGAATCGGGCGTGGATGGCGTGGCAGGCTCGTTCACGGCAGCGTCACTCCCTCAGTTCCGCGCGGCCGTTACTCATGGCGAGCGCGCCGCTCTCCACGCTGCTGGCGCGGAAGGAGACCACGCGGCCGTCGCGCCACATCTCCACGCGGATGCTCTCGCCCGGAACGACCGGCGCCGAGAACCGTCCCGCAATCGAGCGCAGCCGCGCCGGATCATAGTCGCACATTGTTTTGAGGATGGCATGCGCGGCGATCCCGAAGCTCGCCAGGCCGTGCAGGATCGGACGCTCGAAGCCGGCGGCCCGCGCATAGGCGGGTTCGGCGTGCAGCGGATTGAGGTCGCCGGACAGGCGGTGGATCAGCGCGGTTTCCGGCCGCGTCGCCAGCACGCAGGCCGCGTCCGGCTCCCGCGCGGGGATCGGGTGCGGGGCATCCTGCTCGCGCTTCGCGCCGCCGAAGCCGCCGTCGCCGCGGCAGAACGTGGTCTGCAGCACGGTCGCGATCTCGGCGCCGCTCTGCGCCTCCACGATCCGGCGCTCCGACAGCACCAGCGCGCCGCGCCCCGGCCCCTTGTCGATCACGTCGAGGATGCGGCCCTTGCCGATCACGTGCCCGCGCACCGGGACCGGCCGATGCAGCGTCAGACTGTGCTCGCCATGCACGACCTTGTTGAAATCGATGCCGGTGTCGAGATTGCGCAGCCAGAACGGCGAATAGCCGAGGCTGTTGGCGAAGGTCGGGAACGCCTTCAATTCCTTCTCGTAGACGAAGGCGAGCTGGCGGACGTCCATCGGGTCCTGCCCCAGCCCGATGCCGAGCGCGTAGAGGATCGTGTCCTTCTCGGTAAAGCGGTGGTCGATGTCGGGGATTTGCAGCGCGAGCAGTTTCTTCGGGTCGATGGGCATTGCGTGTCTTTCGCCGTGACGGCCTCTGCCCGCGCGCGGGAAGAGATCGTCCGCCGCGCCGAGCGATGGCGGGCGGATGCGGAGGATTTGCCACAGAGCGCCGCCCTTGAAAATGCCTTTTCAGCCGGTCAATTCCCGGCGCACGATTTTCGCGCCCTCGACCATCGCCTGCATCTTGCCGAAGGCGACGGCGCGCGGCAGGTATTTCATCCCGCAATCGGGCGCGACCACGATCCGCTCCGGCGGCACGTATTGGAACGCGGCGCGGATGCGCGCGGCCACCGTGTCCGGGGTCTCGACCGCGATGTCGGAGAGATCGATCACGCCGAGGATGATCGTCTTCGAGGGCAGATCGCGCAGAACCGCGAGATCGAGCCTGGGCTGCGCGGCCTCGATCGAGACCTGATGCGCCTTCGCGCCTTCCAGCTCGGCCAGGAACGAATAGCCGGTCGGCTTGTCGTGCACCACGGCGGCATAGCCGAAGCACAGATGCACCGCGACCGTGCCGGCGACGCCGTCGAGCGCGCGGTTCAGCGCCTTCAGGCCGTAGGCGCGCGCCTTTTCCGGATGCTGCTGCATCCACGGCTCGTCGATCTGCACGATGTCGGCGCCGGCGGCGAACAGGTCCTTGATCTCGGCGTTCACCGCCGCCGCATAATCGAGCGCCAGCGCCTCCTCGTCCTTGTAGAAGTCGTCCTGCGCCTGCTTCGCCATAGTGAAAGGCCCGGGCACCGTCGCCTTCGCCTGGCGCCCGGTATTGGCGCGCAGAAATTGCACGTCGCGCAGCTCGACCGGCTGCCGGCGCCGCACCCTGCCGGTGATGCGCGGCACCGGGATCGGCTTGCCCGAGCGGTTGATCGTGGTGCCGGGATTGTCGATGTCGACGCCGTCCAGAGCGGTCGCGAAGCGGTTGGAATAGCTTTCGCGGCGCTGCTCGCCGTCGCAGACGATGTCGAGGCCGGCGCGCTCCTGGTCGCGGATCGCCAGCAGCGTGGCGTCGTCCTGCGCGGCTTCCTGATGCTCCGGCGCGACCAGCCACAGGTCGCTCATGCGCACGCGCGGCACCTGCTTGGACAGCTTCGGCCGGTCGATCAGCCATTCCGGCTGCGGATAGGACCCGACAAGGCTCGTGGGCAGCAGCATGAGGCATCCTCACCAATGAAGACGGCGCCGCACGTCTGTCGCGCGGCGCCGTAGATGTCGGACAGGCGCGGCCGTTACTGCTGCTGCGCCTTCTCGAACGGAAGCACCGCTTCGCCGGTTGCGAGCTTCGCGGGCGCGACCAGCGTCTGCGTGTTCATGCCGCGGAACTGCTCGAGGTCGTTGCCTTTGATGCCCTTGTACTGAACCTGCATCATGCCGGATTCGACCCACTCGCCGTTCTTGCCGAACTTGATCGGGCCCATGATGGTCGGGATCGTGTTCGAGCGCAGATATTCGGCGATCTTGTCGTCGTTCAGGCTCTTGGCGCCTTCGACCGCCTTGCCGAGCAGTTCGGCATAGGCATAGCCCCAGGTGCCGAGATAGTAGCCGAGCGGATCGACGCCGGCGGCCTTGGCGCGAGACTGGTATTCTTTCAGGAAGGCCTCGATATCCGGGTTCAGCGCCTGCTTGGTCGGCACCCAGGTCTCATAGTTGATCCAGCCGTTCAGCAGCGGTCCGAGCTGGGTCTTGATCGCGCTGATCTGCAGGCCGACCATCGAGCCGCCGATCATCTTCGGCTTGAAGCCGACTTCGTTGACCGCGCGCACCATGCCGACCGAGTCCGGCGGATACGAGCAGATGACCACCGCTTCCGGATTCGCCGCCTGGATCGCGCGCACGATCGGGGTGAAGTCGGTCGTGGCCGGCGGATATTTGCGGTCGTAGACGATCTTGATGTTGTGCTTCTTCGCGTTCTCGCGCGCCCCCTCGCAGGCATTGTTCGCGAATTCCGCGTCGGCGGCGATCAGCGCCACGCTTTGAATCTTGTTCTTGGCCGCGACATCGAAGAAGCCCTCGGTGAAGGACGGCTTCGTGTTCTGACCGGTCGGAATCATCGCGAAGTATTTCGGATAGCTGAACTCGGTGTTCACCGCGAGACCGAACAGGCCGATCATCGTCTTGCCCTTCTGGATCGCGACGGGCATGGCCGGCGCGATCATGTTGGTCGCGTACGGCCCGAGGATCAGGTCGACCTTGTCGACGTCGATCAGCTTGGTGTAGATGCCCGGCACGGTGGCGGCCTGGGTCTGGTCGTCATAGACGATCAGCTTGACCGGGCGGCCGAGCAATCCGCCCTTCTTGTTGATCTGCTCTTCCCAGATCTGCACGCCGAGCAGCGCCTGCTTGCCCGGTCCGGCGAGACCGCCGGTCATGGCAATGCCGAGGCCGATCTTGATCGGCTCGCCCGACTGCGCCTTGGCGCCGACGGGCGCGGTGAAAACGAACGCAGCCGCCGCGGCAAAAGCCGCAGCGATGCGGCCGAGCGGCCGCAGCTTCCACAGTCCTGGCATCGTGTCCTCCCTGATGGACTTCTGTTTGTCTTGGTTATTCTGGAGGGGATTCTTGACGATCCCCTTCCGGCATTCAAGCGCTAACCGGACGCTGAGGTTTCTTGGCCGTTCCGGGCTCGCCGCGGCGCGGCGCCCCGGAATGACGGTCGTTGGCTAAACCCTTCACTTGCCCCAAACTTCCTCCGCGAGCTCGACGATTTCCCGCATTTTGGCCCATTGCTGGTCCTCGGTCAGGACGTTGCCTTCCTCGGTGGAGGCGAAGCCGCATTGCGGGGAGAGGCAGAACTGCTCCAGCGGCGCGAACCTGGCCGCCTCGTCGATGCGCTTCTTGACGTCGTCCTTCTTCTCCAGCGTGCCACTCTTGGAGGTGATCAGCCCGAGCACAACCTGCTTGTTGCCCTTGGGCAGGAAGCGCAGCGGCTCGAAGCCGCCGGCGCGGTCGGTGTCGTATTCGAGGAAATAGCCGTCGTAATTGACCTTGCCGAGCAGGTTCTCGGCGACCGGCTCGTAGCCGCCCTCGGAAATCCAGGTGGAGCGGAAATTGCCGCGGCAGACATGCGTGGTGATCACCATGTCGGCAGGCTTCGCCGCCAGCGCGGTGTTCAGCATGGCGACGTATTTCTCCTGCAGCCCGGCCGGATCGTCGCCGCGCTCCTTGGCCTTCTGCAGTTCGGCGGGCGAGCACAGATAGGCCCAGACCGTATCGTCGAACTGCAGATAGCGGCAGCCGGCGTCGTAGAACACCTTGACCGCCTTGGCATAGGCCTTGCCGGTGTCGGCGAAGAACGAGTCCATGTCCGGATAGACCGAGCTGCTGATGGATTTGCGGCCGCCGCGGAAATGCAGCACGGTCGGCGACGGAATCGTCATCTTCGGCGTCGCCTTGGCGTTCGCCTTCAGGAACTTGAAGTGCTCGACGAACGGGTGGGTGGCGGGGAAGTCGACCTTGGCGTCGACCTTCAGCGTCTGCGCCTTGGTCTCCACGCCCTTGAACTGGATGCCGTGATCGCTCTCCACGAGCTTCACGCCGTCGAGCAGGCCGAGGAAGTCGAAATGCCACCAGGAGCGGCGGAATTCGCCGTCGGTGACGAGCTGCATCCCGACCTCTTCCTGCTTGGCGATCAGCTTCCTGATCTCGGCATCCTCGACCGCCCTGAGCTGCTCCGCGGTGATCTCGCCCTTTTCCCGCTTGGCGCGCGCATCCTTCAGCGGCTGGGTGCGCAGGAAGCTGCCGACCTGATCGGCGCGGTAAGGCGGTTTGGTTCTTTTCATGGGAGTCCTCCAGAGACTTCTTTATCGGGGAACGAACCGGGCGGCACGACCTTCGTCAACCACAAAGTTGCAACCGCCGGCGTGGGCCGCGCCGATGGGACCGGTCCCATTTGCGCCGGCCCGATCAATGCGCAGCCTGCTGTCCGCGGCGCGGACCGCTATCGGTCACGCCGAGATAGGTTTCCAGAATGCCGCGGTCGGCGCGCAAGGCCGCGCTGTCGCCCTGATAGACGATCGATCCGCGCTCGATGATGGCGGCGCGGTCGGTGACGCCGAGGATTTTCTGGGCGTTCTGCTCGACCAGCAGCGCCGACATGCCTTCCTCGCGGATGATGCGGCGCAATGCGGCCAGCAATTCCTCGATCAGGATCGGCGCCAGGCCTTCCAGCGGCTCGTCCAGCAGCATCAGGCGCGGATTGAGGATCAGCGCGCGTCCGATCGCCAGCATCTGCTGCTCGCCGCCGGAAAGCTGGTTGCCGAGATTGCGCCGCCGCTCCTGCAGGCGCGGGAACAGGGCCCAGATCTTGTCCACATTCCACGGACCCGGCTGGGCAATAGCGGTGAGGTTCTCCTCCACCGTCAGCGACTTGAAGATGTTGCGCTCCTGCGGCACCCAGCCGATGCCGGCATGCGCGCGCTGGTCCGGCCGCAGGCGGGTGATGTCGCGGCCGTCGAGGCCGATCGTGCCGCCGCGATAGCGGGTGACGCCGACGATGGAGTTGATCAGCGTGGTCTTGCCCATGCCGTTGCGGCCGAGCAGCGCCAGCGACTGGCCCTGCGGGATCGCGAGCGAGACCTGCGACAGCACCACCGCCTCGCCATAGCCGGCGGACAGCCGCTCCACGGTGAGCAGATCAGACATGGACCTCCTCCCCGAGATAGACGGCTTTCACGCGCGGGTCGCGCGCGATTTCCTCCGGTGCGCCTTCCACGAACAGCGCGCCGTTGACCAGCACGGAAATCCGGTCGGCAAAGCTGAACACGAGGTCCATGTCGTGCTCGATCAGGAGCACGGTGACGTCCTTGGGCAATTCGCCGACGGCGGCGAGAATGTCGTGGCGCTCGTCCTCCGGCACGCCCGCCGCCGGCTCGTCGAGCAGCAGCACGCGCGGCTTGCAGGCGATGGCGAGCGCGATTTCCAGGAGGCGCTGCTTGCCATAGGGCAGGATCGCGGTGCGCTCCTCCATCGCCTCGATCAGCTTGAAGCGTTCGAGCAGCTCCACCACCTCGTCCATGACGCCGCGCCGGCTGCCGGCAAGCCGCCACCAGTCGGAGCCGTGGCCGTGCCGCTCCGAGACCGCAAGACCGAGCGCCTCCAGCGGCGTGAGGTCGGCGAAGAGCTGGTTGATCTGGAAGGTGCGCGCGATGCCCAGCCCGACGCGCGCATGCGGCTTCACATGCGTGATGTCGCGGCCGTCGAGCAGGATGCTGCCGGAAGTCGGACGCAGCACGCCGGTAAGCAGATTGATGATCGTGGTCTTGCCGGCGCCGTTCGGGCCGATCAGGGCGTGGCGCGCGCCCTTGGCGACGCTGAGCGAGACATTGTTGGTCGCGAGGATGCCGCCGAACCGCCGCTCCAGATTAACGGTTTCGAGCACGACGGTCATGGCTTGCGGCTCCCGAAGGAGCGGACGGCGCGCCAGTCGAGCTTGTTGGCGGCGCGCCGGATCGGCGCGGTCCACGAGGCGATGCGCTCGCGCCCGACCAGCACGATGACGACGAGCAGGAGCCCGATCCAGAACGGCCAGTATTGCGGCGTCAGATGCGACAGCCAGTCCTGCAAAGTCTTGAAGATGACCGCGCCGAGCAGCCCGCCATAGAGATAGCCGGCGCCGCCGATGATCAGCACCAGCAGCAGGTCGGCGGAGCGGTCGAAATCGAACACCGCGAGCGAGGCGAAGGACGAGGTCTGCGCCAGCAGCGCGCCGGCGACCCCGGCATAGCCGGCCGCGAAGGAGTAGATCGCGACCAGGCGCAGGTTGACGTTGATGCCGATGGCGGAAGAGCGCAGCGGATTGTTCTTGATCGCCTGCAGCGACAGCCCGAACGGCGAATA
>JBFWWQ010000048.1:0-15436 GCA_050246095.1 Pseudorhodoplanes sp. | reverse complement strand
AAATCAGGGGGCGTAGCGAACCTCGCCCGCCGTCGAAATGTCGTAGCCGCCCGCGTCGCCGGCATATCTCTGCATGGTCTCGGTTCGCAGGAAGGACAGGAATATCTGCATCGGCGGACGGAAATATTCGCGCTGACTGACAACGAGGTCGAAGCGCTCCCAGGTGAGCGAAACAAAATCGAGGCCCGCGGCATTCGCCACGCTGCGCGTGGCGATCCCCGCATCGGCGCGGCCGGTGCGGATCGCCTGCGCGATATCCGATCCGGTCGGACAGGGGGGCGACGTCACGTTGAGCGAGGCCGGATCGATCCTTTCCCGATGCAGCAATGCTTCCAGCAGCAATTGTGCGCCCGCGCCCGCGGGGCGGACGGCGAGCCGCAGGTGCCGGCTCGCCAGGTCGTGCACGCGCGACAGTCCCAGCGGGTTGCCGGCCGCGACGACGATCCCTTGTTCCCTGCGGGCGAAGCCGATCAATACGGCCTGATGCAGGTTGGGCTCATATCGCATGGTCTCGATATTGGCGTCGCGGTCGCCGTTCTGCGCATGCAGATGAATTGCGGCGGCGACCAGCTTGCCGGCCATGAAGCGCTGCAGCCCGGTCGAACTTCCTTCCGGCAGGGTGGCGAGGCCGCAGCGGCTTTCCCGCAGCGCCCACTCCATCAACGGATCGTGGCTGCCGCCGATGATCGGCATCGGCTCGGCGGCATTCATCCCGTCCGGCCGGGTGAGGCTCCCGCATAGCCAGCGGTCGAGCTCGTCCTTGGGAAACAGCCATTTGCCGGTGGCCTTGGTGCACGGAATCGCACCTTCGGAGACAAGTTCGTAGAGCTTGCGCTCCTTGATCCGCAGATATTCGGCCGCCTCGCTGGTGGTGAACAGGCGCATGGAGTTGTGCACGTCTGCGCAGGAATTCCGCAGTTTGCAAATGGCGCGGAAATTGGCAAGTCCTCGCCGACAGGCGGACGCCCGGCCGCAGGTCGGCGGTACCCTTCCAAATCTGCGCCTGCATGCAGCACCCGCCACACCGGGATGCGGCGCGTCGATAATGCCGGAGCAGGCTCCGCCCTGCGCGAGCCGTTATTTCGCTGGCGGCGGGTTGGCAGGCTTGTCGTTAGAAGTGTCGTTCATGCCCGTCGAGGGACTGGCCGCGCCTGTCGTCGATTCCTGTTTCTTGGACTTTGTGGAAAGTCACGGTCATGGCCGAGCTGCTTTCCAATTCGGGCGGCATCGGCGGCATCGTGCAATGCAGATGGTAGCCCGAACGCGGATTCGTCGGCAGATCGTGCCGGCCCCCTTCGGGGGGTTTGGTTTTCAATGCAATCCATGCGATAGCCTGCGTCTCGCGCCACGGTGGATTGCAGGGGGCCCGTGTCGAAATTTCAGCTTTTTATGGAAAGGCTTATACCGATATGAAGAACATCAAAGGTCTGCTTGCGTTGACGGTATCTGCGATTTTGTGGATGCCCGCCGCAGCCTCGGCGCAGTCAACCCCCTCCGCACAGCCGCACGTTCCACTGCAGAAGACGATCGGTCAGTCGAAGCCCGATATCGTGCCCTCGCTGATCGTTCTGAATTCGCGCGGTGCGCGGCTGCAGGGCGGCAAGCTCGTTCTCACGGGCGTCTCGCCGAACTCCATCGTGTTCGCCGATCGTCCGGTTCGCTCGGCCGGCCACGCCATGACCACCCATCTGCTGGAAGAATGGAGTCCGGCGACCGGCGACGACAGCTTTGCCAAAAACCCGCCGAACGCGACCGTGTCGGGCTTCAGCAAGGACGGCGCGACGATCAGGGATGCCGTGGTCGTTCTCAAGACGCCGAAGCTTGAAGGCGATACGCTCACCTTCGATGTCGACGTCCTGGAAGGGAATCTCACCGGAGCCGACGGTCCTGCCTCGATCTTCATCGACATTATCGGCCTGCCCCGCACGCCGCTGTCGTTTGCCGGCATGGCGCGCCGCACCGCCTATCGCGGCGCATGGTACGGCGCCGCCGCGGCGGGGGCCGCCGTTGCGGGAGCCGCTGCCGCCGGCGCGTATTATCACCCCTATGCGTATCCTCCTTACCCGTATCGCCCGGCTTGCGGTTATTATCCCTATCCGCCCTGCTATTGACGGACGGCAAGCCTGGCTTTCGCTCCCGCTGCGTCGGCCGTAGCGGGGGCGGGGGCATTACCACGAGCGTGCGGACGCCGAACGGCCGCACGCAATAACGAGAAGCGATTTCCAATCGCGCGAATATACGGCAATGCTGATCATCCTTGCACTTTATCTGGTGGGCGTGTGGCTGATCTTCAGCCGCCTGAAGCTCGTGTCGTGGGGCTGGATTTCCGGAACCGTGACGGTTCTGCTCGGCGCGTTCATACTCGCGGTCTTTCTCGCGCTGTTCAATTATCTGACCCCGTCGGGCCGCCTTACCGTCATCTCGCGCGTCGTCGAGGTGGTACCGAATGTCTCCGGGCAGGTGATCGAGATCCCGGCGAAGCCGAACCAGCCGGTCAAGGCCGGCTCGGTGCTGTTCCGCATCGATCCGCGTCCGTTCCAGTACAAGGTGGACCAGCTTCGCGCCGCTCTGGTCAACGCGCAGCAGCAGGCCGAAATCCTGAAAGCGAATTACGCGCAGGCCGGCGCCAATGTGGCCGGGCTGAAAGCCCAGGTGGCCTTCCATCAGAAGCGGCTCGACGACATCGGCAGGCTCACGCGGCAGGGCGCGACCACGCCGTTTCGCGAGCAGGATACGCGCGAGCAGCTCGAGATCGCGGCGTTCCAGCTGCAATCCGCGCAATCGGCGGAAGTCAGCGCCAAGGCCGCGCTCGATTCCCAGATCGACGGCGTCAACACGACGGTGCTGCAGACGCGCGCGCAGCTCGACAATGCGCTATGGGAGCTGGACCAGACCGTGGTGCACGCGCCCTCGGACGGCTATGCGACGATCATCGCCCTGACGGTCGGCGACCGCGCGCTGCAGGCGCGTCCGGCAATGTCCTTCATCGTGACTTCGGAAATCGCCCTGGTCGGCATGTTCTCGCAGAACGGTTTCCGAACCATCAAGCCCGGCATCCCGGTCCGGCTTGTCTTCGATAACGATCCGGGCCGTATCCATATGGCGACGATACGCGCGATCCCGGAGGGGGTCGGGCAGGGGCAGATCGCCACCTCGGGTGTGCTGGCCCGCACGACCGCGATCGGCGGCGCCACGACCTATCCCGCGGAGATAACGATTCCCGAGGGGCTCGATCCTTCCATCCTGAAACTCGGCATGTCCGGCAGCGTGACGGCTTTCTCGCCGAATGCCGGCGTCATCGGATTGCTGGCGAAGATACTCGTCTGGGTCGGCTCCTATACCGCGTATCTTTGAGCGGGACCGAATAGCGCACGTCCTTGAGCCGCCAGTCATCTCCGTTGCGTCGGCCGTCTTCCCTGCGCGGCCGGTCGCGCTAGCGCAACGCCGCAATGCCTTTACAGACTCTTTCTTCCAGCCTAGTCTGCACCCGTCGTCGGGAGAGACCGCTGCTTGCAGCGGCGCCGAAGGAGCAACCGCCCCGGAAACTCTCAGGCAAAAGGACCGCGACAAACTGCATCTGGAAAGTGACGCACGCGCTGCGTCCGCCGACGGGATAACGCTCTCAGGCAAACGGACAGATGGGGCGATTTACTGGGTTCGCAAGAACCGAAAGGAATCGCCATGACCGTTGCCGGTCCCCCTCCGCATGCCGTCGGAGCATTGCAAGCCTGGATGATTCGGCCTCGCGCGCGATCGCGTGACGGCCGGCCGGCCGGCTCCCGGAATTGAGGGAGGGGCCGATGCTCGACTCCGCCCTGAAAAAAACGCCCATTCACGACTGGCACGTCAAGCATGGCGGGCAGATGGTGGGTTTCGCCGGCTACGCGCTGCCGATCCAGTACGCGCCCGGCATCCTGAAAGAGCACCTGCATGTGCGCGCGTCGGCCGGTTTGTTCGATGTCAGCCATATGGGGATCGCCGCTCTGGCAAGCCGCGACGGTAGCTTCGAGACCGTTGCCTCGGCGCTGGAAGCGCTGGTGCCGGCGGATATCGCGGGGCTCGCCGCCGGGCAGCAGCGCTACACCCAGCTGCTCGATGCCGAAGGCGGCATTCTCGACGACCTGATGGTCTGGCGGCCGCGCGAGGCGGCCGGCTCGCTCGGACTCGTGGTCAACGCCGCCTGCAAGGAAGCCGATTACGCGCACCTGCAGGCGCATCTGCCGCCGGGTATCGATCTCGTGCGCCGGCACGATTACGGCCTGTTCGCGCTGCAGGGGCCGCAGGCGGAAGACGTTCTCGCGGCCGGCGCGCCGGATGTGCGCGCGCTGCGCTTCATGCAGACACTGGCGACGTCCTGTTTCGGCATCGACGTGCACGTCTCGCGCTCCGGCTATACCGGCGAGGACGGTTTCGAGATTTCGGTTGCCGGCGACCGGGCGCTTGAATTGTGGTCGCGGCTCGCCGACGACGCCCGCGTGCTGCCGATCGGCCTCGGCGCGCGCGATTCGCTGCGCCTGGAAGCCGGCATGTGCCTGTACGGCAACGACATCGACCGGACCACGTCCCCGGTCGAAGCGAACCTTACATGGTCGATCCAGAAGCGCCGCCGCGCCGAGGGGAAATTCCTCGGTGCGGCGCGCGTGCTGCAGGAGCTCGAGCGCGGCACCGAAAGGCTTCGCGTCGGCCTGAAACCGGAAGGCCGCGCACCGGTGCGTGCCGGTGCCGCGCTCTACGCGACCGAGACTGCCGCGGACACGATCGGAACCGTCACCTCGGGCGGCTTCGGGCCTTCCTTCGGCGGGCCGGTCGCTATGGGCTATGTGCCGGGCCGGCTTTCGCGCACCGGCACGCGGCTGTTCGCCGCGGTCCGCGACCGCCGGCTGCCGGTCCTGGTTCACGATCTGCCGTTCGTTCCCAACCGATTCAAACGCTGAGCAGGAGGAAACGCCTTGGCGAAGTATTTCACACCGGACCATGAATGGATCGAACGCGACGGGGAGATCGCCACCGTCGGCATCACCAACCATGCGCAGACGCAGCTCGGCGACATCGTCTTTCTCGAACTGCCCGATGTCGGGCGCACGCTGAGCAAGGGCGACAGCGCGGCGATCGTCGAGAGCGTGAAAGCGGCTTCCGATGTCTATTCGCCGCTGAGCGGGGCGGTGGTCGAGGTGAACGAGCCGCTCGTGTCGGATCCGGCGCGGATCAACGCGGAGGCGGAGGGCGGCGCCTGGCTGTTCAAGCTGCGCGTCTCCGATGCCGGCGAGCTTGGCGGTCTCATGGACGAGGCGGCCTATCTGAAGCTGATTGGGTGAGGAAGTGTCATGAGCGTTGTCCGTCCCGTCGCCGAACCGCCCGCCGCAACCTTTGCCCGGCGCCATATCGGTCCCTCGCCGAGGGAGATCGAGGCGATGCTGAAGGTGGTGGGTGCGGGTTCGCTCGCCGCATTGGTCGAGGAGACCGTGCCTGCCTCGATCCGCCAGAGCCGGCCGCTGTCGATCGGCGAGGGCCTGAGCGAAACCGAAGCGCTCGCGCGGATCGGACAGATCGCCGCCAAGAACCAGGTATTCACCTCGCTGATCGGGCAGGGCTATTACGGCACCGTCACGCCCGCCGTGATCCTGCGCAACATCCTGGAAAATCCGGCCTGGTACACGGCCTATACCCCGTATCAGCCCGAAATCAGCCAGGGCCGTCTGGAGGCTTTGCTCAATTTCCAGACCATGATCGCGGACCTCACCGGCCTCGACATCGCAAACGCTTCGCTGCTGGATGAAGCCAGCGCCGCGGCCGAGGCGATGGGCATGGCGGCGCGGCATTGCAAGGAGGACCGGGCGGCTTTCTTCGTCGATGCCAACGTGCATCCGCAGACCCTGGCCGTGCTGCAGACGCGGGCCGAGCCGCTCGGCTGGCGGCTGGTCGTCGGAGACCCGGCCACGCAGCTCGATGCCGGCGCGGTGTTCGGCGCGATCTTCCAGTATCCCGGCACGTTCGGCGCCATCGCCGATCCGCGGCCGGCGATTGCGGCGGTCAAGGCCGCGGGCGGGCTCGCGATTGTCGCGGCCGACCTGCTGGCGCTCACGCTGCTCGCGCCTCCCGGCGCGCTCGGCGCCGATATCGCGATCGGGTCGGCGCAACGCTTCGGCGTGCCGATGGGATTCGGCGGGCCGCATGCGGCCTATATTGCCTGCCGGGACGAGTTGAAGCGCTCCCTGCCCGGGCGGCTGGTCGGCGTCTCCATCGACAGCCGCGGCAACAGCGCCTACCGCCTCGCGCTGCAGACGCGCGAACAGCATATCCGCCGGGAAAAAGCGACGTCGAATATCTGCACGGCGCAGGTCCTGCTCGCCGTCATCGCCTCGATGTATGCGGTCTATCACGGGCCGGAAGGGCTCAGGCACATCGCGACCGAGATCCACCGCAAGACCGCGATCCTCGCCGCCGGTCTGCGCGCGCAGGGATTCAAGCTTCTCAACACGACCTTCTTCGACACGATCACCGTCGATGCCGGCGCGCGCCGCGCGGAAATCATCGAACGCGCGCGGCAGGCGCGGATCAATTTCCGCCGGGTCGGCGAAACAGCGATCGGCATATCGCTCGACGAGACGACCAGCAAGGCGACGATCGCGGCGATCTGGTCCGTGTTCGGCGCCCGCAGCGCCTATGAAGAGGTGACCGCCGAGCGTCGCGAAGGCCTGCCCAAGGAACTGACGCGCGTCGGCTCGTTCCTCGATCATCCGGTCTTTCACCGGTACCGTTCCGAAACCGAGCTTCTGCGCTACATGCGCAGGCTCGCCGACCGCGATCTAGCGCTGGATCGGGCGATGATCCCGCTCGGCTCGTGCACGATGAAGCTGAATGCCACGGCCGAGATGATCCCGGTGACCTGGCCGCAATTCGGACAGCTGCATCCCTTCGCGCCGGCCGAGCAGGCGGAGGGCTATGCGGAACTGATCGAGACGTTGAGCCGGTGGCTTTGCGAGATCACCGGTTACGATGCGATTTCGCTGCAGCCCAATTCGGGCGCGCAGGGCGAATATGCCGGCCTGCTCGCGATCCGCGCCTATCATGCCTCGCGCGGGGAGGGACACCGCGACATCTGCCTGATCCCCGCCTCCGCGCACGGGACCAACCCGGCCTCCGCGCATCTGGCGAACATGCAGGTGGTCGTGGTCGCCTGCGATGCGCAGGGCAATGTCGATATGGCGGACCTGCGGCGCAAGGCGGAGCAGCATGCGCGGACGCTGGCCGCGGTGATGGTGACCTATCCCTCGACGCACGGCGTGTTCGAGGAGGAGATCGGCGCGCTTTGCGAGGTGATCCACCGGCATGGCGGGCAGGTCTATCTCGACGGCGCCAACCTCAATGCGCAGGTGGGCCTGTCCAGGCCCGGCGAATACGGCGCCGACGTCTCGCATCTCAACCTGCACAAGACCTTCTGCATCCCGCATGGCGGCGGCGGCCCGGGCGTCGGCCCGGTCGCGGTCAAGGCGCATCTCGCACCGTTCCTGCCGGGCCATCCCGGGCGCGACGGCGGGCCGTCGAAGGTCGGGCCGGTGGCGGCGGCGCCGTTCGGCTCGGCCTCCATCCTTCCCATCTCGTTCGCCTATATCCTGATGATGGGCGGCGAAGAGCTGCGCAAGGCGACGCAGGTGGCCATTCTCAGCGCGAACTACGTCGCAACGCGGCTGGAGCCGCATTTCCCGGTTCTCTACAAGAATGCGAAGGGGCGCGTCGCGCACGAATGCATTGTCGATCCGCGCCGCTTCAAGGACGAGTTCGGCGTCACCGTCGACGACATCGCCAAGCGGCTGATCGATTACGGCTTCCATGCCCCGACCATGAGCTTTCCGGTCGCCGGCACGCTGATGATCGAACCGACGGAATCGGAATCGAAGGCCGAGATCGACCGCTTCATCGATGCGATGATCGCGATCCGCAGCGAGATAGCCGACATCGAGAAGGGCCGCTTCACGCGCGCGCAAAGCCCGCTGGCGCATGCGCCGCACACGGTCCTCGACATCGCCGACGACGTCTGGGAGCGGAAATATCCGCGCAAGGAAGGCTGCTTCCCGGCGGGCCAGAGCGCAAAAGACAAATACTGGAGCCCGGCCAACCGGATCGACAACGCCTACGGCGACCGCAACATCTTCTGCAGTTGTCCGCCGGTCACGGGCACGGCCGCTTAGGGCATGATCCCGAAAAGCGGGAACCGGTTTTCGGAAAAGATCATGCCCAAGCAAAAAGATGAACGACGAGCCTGATTCAACGCCGTTGAATCGGAGAGCGCAATCCGGCGAAGCGGATACCGGTTCGCCGTAGGATTGCGCGCCGCGGCGAACGTGCGGCCGCGCAATCGCGTTCGCAGCCTGGAGACGTTCCAGAAAGCGCTCCCAGTCTCCACCAATTCTAATTTTCGCCGTTCGGCGATTTGCGCAAAGTCAAATTTCACCCGTCCGCCCATTCGCTATAATGAAATGGCGCGATGCATGCGCCGGGCGGAGAAGTCCGACCTTAAACATGCATCGCAGATATTTCTTTATAACGGTTCTAAGGAATGGCGAGGGGGGAACATGAACGCGAACGTTGAAAGCCGGGCCTTGGCGGTTTCACGGGTCATCCGCGGCAGCCGCAAAACGTCGTTGCGGGGGACGCTGGCGCTGCTGCTTTCGACCGTCAGCCACGCCTGCTTCGCGCAATCGGCGACGCCCGGCTCGACCATCACCCTCGATCCGATCGTCGTGCAAAGCCCGCAGCAGCGGGCCGCGCCCGCCTCGGGCGGAGCCACCGCACCGGCGGCGCCGCAGCCGGCGCCGGCGAGCGTCGCCGAGCGCTTCAATGCGTTGCCGGGCGGCGTCGCGCTGGTTCCGCAAGGCGATTTTCCCGACACCGCGAATCTGACGGTTTCCAGGGCCCTGAGCGGCGTTCCCGGCGTCATCGTGCAGAACTTTTTCGGCGGCAACGACCAGCCGCGCATCCAGATCCGCGGCTCCGGGCTGCAGCAGAATCCGGTCGAGCGCGGGGTGCTGATGTTGCAGGACGGACTGCCGCTCAACCGCGCGGACGGCTCCTACATTGTCGGCTTCGCCAATCCGCGCATGGCGGAATCCATCGAAGTCTATCGCGGCTATATGGCCAACCGGCTCGGCGCGACCGTTCTGGGCGGCGCACTCAACTTCGTGTCTCCGACCGGCTCCGCGCAGCCGGGGGTGCGGGCGGAGATGAGCGGCGGCAGTTTCGGCCAGATCGGCGGCGCGGGACAGGTCGGGTTCAAGAAGGACAATGTCGACGGGCTGATTCAGTTCGATGTGAGCGACCGCGACGGGTTTCGCGACTATAACAGCTCCGAGCGCGTCAGCATCGGGGGCAATGTCGGCGTGAAGCTTTCCGAGAATGTGAGCACGCGGTTCTTTGCCGGCTACACCGATCTCGGCTTCGACGTGGCGGGGCCCCTGACCAAGACGGCGATGTATGCCAACCCGCGCCAGGTGCATGGCGGGCCGACGGTGCTGCCGCCGATCCCGCCCGGTACCGCCGTCAATCCCGGCCCGAATGTGCCGCGCGACCGGCCGCGGCGCGACGCAAGCCAGTTTCTGGTCGGGTCGCGGACCACGGCCACGTTCGAGGCTCACCTGGTCGACGTCGCGGTCGGCTATACTTATACCGACGACACGTTCCGCTTCCCGATCTCCTCGGGTGTGAGGACGACCGCAGGCGGCGATCTCACGGGGCTCGCCCGCTACGCCTACAATCCGGCGGGGGCGATCCTGCCTTTGTTCGAGACCACGGCACAGGTCACCACGGGTTCGGCGGATCGCGAGAACTTCATCAACCAGTCCGGAGCGACCGGTGCGAAGTTCGGTCAAAGCGAGCTCAGCGCCACGACGCTGGCCCTCTTTGCCGGCTTCAACATCCCGTTCTGGCAGAACTTCACCCTGTCGCCGGCCCTGTCCTATGCCCATGCGTCGCGCGACAACGACGACACCTTCGGGCTCCCGCGGCGGCCGACCTTCGCCTACAACCCGGTCAATCCCACGGTGCTGCTGCCGAACGGCTCGGTGCCGACGCAGAGCACGACCTATGCCCGCAACTACGACGGCTGGAGCCCGAGCCTCGCTTTGTCCTACCGGCCCGACAGCGTCCACACGCTGTTCGCCGCGGTCAGCCGCAGCTTCGAGCCGCCGACGCATGATGACCTGCTGGCCACCGTCAACGGCACGCCGAATTCGAGCCCGGGGCGGCTGTTGCCGCCGCAGCCTATGGCGCCGTTCCCGGCCTTCACGACGCCCGACCTGAAGGCGCAGACGGCGACCACGGTCGAGGGCGGCTGGAGAGGGCGGACGGATCGCTTCTCCTGGGATGCGGTGGTCTATTATTCCTGGGTCGACAACGAGCTGCTCAGCCTGCGCGATTCGACGGGCGCCTCGCTCGGCGCGGTCAACGCCGACAAGACCACGCATTTCGGCGTCGAGCTCGGCGTCGGTGCGCAGCTGACCGAGCGGCTGTCCGGCCGTCTCGCCTATACCTACCAGGATTTCCGCTTCGACAACGATCCGGTGCGCGGCAACAACCGCCTCGCCGGCGCGCCGCCGAACTTCGTCTATGCGCAGCTTCAATACCAGGTGACCGACGCATGGATGCTGCAGGGCGCCGTGCGCTGGAGCCCGAGCAGCGTGGCGGTCGACAACATGAACACGCTCTTTGCCGACCCCTATACGGTCGTCGACCTGCGCACCGAGTACCGGATCGACAAGACCTACCGGCTGTTCGGCGAGATCACCAACCTGTTCAACAAGACCTATGCCTCGTCTACATTGATCGTCGATCAGGCGCGTCCGGACCAGGCCGCGTTCCTTCCGGGTGACGGCCGCGGCTTCTTCGGCGGCATCAAGGCGAGTTTCTAGGCGGCCGATGATGCTGAACCGCCGCACATTCCTCCAGTCCGCCGGCGCAGCAGCCCTGTGTCCGGCGGGCGTGGCCTTGGCCGCCGAGCCGCAGGCGTCCAAGACGCCCAAGACGCCCAAGACGCCCTTGACGCTGTGGGGGCCGCCGGCCGCGCCGTCCATCGCGCTGGCGCAGGCGGTTGCCGGCGGCGCGCTGGCGGACATCGATGCCTCCGCCGTGTTCAGGATCTGGCGGACGCCGGACGAGATGCGGGCGGGACTGAGTTCGGGATCGATGCAGGCCGTCATCGTGCCGAGCAACGTGGCGGCAAACCTGTACAACCGGGGTCTCGACGTGCGGCTGCTCAATATCCTGACGCGCGGCCTGCTCTATCTGGTGGCCGACGAGGAGCTGAGCCGGATCGAGCAGCTTGCCGGCAAGAGCATCGCCGTTCCGTTCCGCAACGACATGCCCGATCTGATCCTGCGCCGCCTGTTGGGCCGGATCGGCTTGAAACCGGGCACCGACGTCAAATTCGACTATGCCGGATCGCCGACCGAGGCGATGCAGATGCTGCTCGCCGGCCGCGTCGCCGCGGCGCTGCTGTCGGAGCCGGCCGCGACCACGGCGATCCTGCGCGCGAAACTCAAGTTGACCAGCATCGTGCGCGCCATTGATTGCCAGAAGGAATGGGCGAAGACCATCGGCGGAGACGGGTTCATTCCCCAGGCCGGTCTTGCCGTCACCGGGCCGTTGATCGACAGGATCGGCCCCGGCGGACTGAAGGCCTTGCAGAATGCCCTGCAGGCGGCGGTGGACTATGTCGTCGCGCATCCGGTTCGTGCGTCCGTGGCCTCGGCCGCGGAGTTTGGCCTGATGAGCGCGGTCGTTGCGGAGGCGATACCCCACAGCAACCTGGTCGCGCTCTCGGCCTCGTCGGTCCGCCCGCAACTGGAGGCGTTCTTTTCGATCCTGGCGCAGGACGATCCCCGCATCATCGGCGGCAAGCTGCCGGACGATACCTTCTACGCATTGTGACGGCGATGTCCCAGGGCGCGACCATGCTCGGCTGGTTCGGCCGCTACCTGTGGTCGGCCTGGGCCGGCGCCACGGGCCTGTTCTGCCTGGCGGCGGCGTGGCAGGCCGGCCATGAATTCTACGGCTCCTTCATCCTGCCGTCGCCCTTGGAGACGCTGCAGAGCGTGGCCGTCATCGCGCAGGAGCCGTCCTTCGCCAAGGCCGCGATGGAGACCGCGGAGCGCTCGCTCGCGGGCTTCCTGCTCGCCGTGGGAATCGGCACGATCGCCGGCGCGGTTGCCGGCTATTCCTTCGCCGCCATGCGGCTGATGCGTCCGGTCGTCACCGTCATCCTCGGTGTTCCGCCCATTGCCTGGATCGTGCTGGCGCTGATCTGGTTCGGCTCGACGGGCGGCTCCGCGGTCATGACCGTAGTTGTCGCGGCGCTGCCGATTTCCTTTGCCGGCGGCCTCGAAGGGGTGGCAACGCGCGACCGCGCGCTCGACATCATGGCGCGCTCGTTCGGCGCCGGCCCCTGGCTGCGCTTCCGCACCGTCACGTTGCCGCATCTGGTTTCCTACCTCTTCCCGGCCTGGACCACGACCGCGGGCACCGCGTGGAAGGTCACGGTGATGGCCGAGCTTCTGTCCAATTCGGGCGGCATCGGCGGCGAGCTTGCGACCGCGCGCGCCCTGTTCGACATCCCCCGCGTGATGGCCCTGATCGTGGTCGTGGTCGCCTTCGCGCTGATCACCGAATATGTGCTGCTGCATCCGCTGCGCGACCGGCTGGAGCGCTGGCGGGAGGCCGGCCTGCCTTGGGGTGTGAAACGATGAAGCTGCGCCTGCAGGGAATCGGTCATGCTTTTCTCGGCCGTCCGGTATTCGAGAATATCGATCTGTCGCTGGCTGCGGGCGAGGTGGTGGCGCTGATCGGCCCCTCGGGCTGCGGCAAGACCACGGTGCTGCAGATCGCGGCCGGTCTGATCGAGCCGCTGCGCGGGCGCGTGCGGCGCGATTATCGCCGGCATGCCGTGGTGTTCCAGGAGCCGCGGCTGCTGCCCTGGATGCGGGCCCGCGACAATATCGCCTACGGGCTGCAGGCCTCCGGAACGGGCCGCGAGGCGCGCATCGCGGCCGCCGAACGGCGCGCGGCCGAGGTCGGATTGCAGACGATCGACCTCGACAAGTATCCCACGGAGCTGTCCGGCGGCATGCGCCAGCGCGCGGCGGTGGCGCGTGCGCTGGCCGTCGATCCGGACGTGGTGTTCTTCGATGAGCCCTTCACCGCCGTCGATGTCGGGCTCAAGCGCGTGCTGCAGGATCTCGTCATCGCCGCCGCCGCGCGCGACCGCTTCTCCGCGTTGTTCGTGACGCACGATCTGTCGGAGGCCGTGCGGGTCGCGGACCGTCTTGTGGTGCTCGCCGGCGAAGGCCGCGGCCTGGTCGCGGAACGGCCGATCGCGGGCAGGCCGGGCGCGCGCAGCGACCGCGAGGTGTTCGCCATTGTCGAATCCTGGTCGCACAATCCGGAATTCCGCGAATTGTTCGACGGCACGCGGGAATATGCGTCGTGACCGGCCGCACCGATGCACCGCGCGCCGCCGCAAATCCCTGGCTGATCGAGGGCCTGCGTCTGTTCTTCCCGGTTGCGGCGTGCCATGCCGTGATGCTGCCGCTGGCATGGGTCGTGCTGCTCGGATTCGCGCTGCCTTTCGCGCACCAGGTGCCGGCGGGCCAATGGCATGCGCACGAGATGATTTTCGGAACCTACGGGGCGGCGCTGGCCGGCTTCCTCACCTCGGCGGTGCCGGAATGGACCGACACGCGCCCGCGGCACGGGCGCGCGCTTCTCCTTCTGCTGTTCCTCTGGCTGCCGGGCCGCCTGATCGGGCTTGTCGGCTGGGATGCGCTGATCGTCGTCGCGGCGGCCGGCGATCTGGCCTTCATCGGCCTTCTGTTCTGGTACGTCCTGACGGCGCTGATCGAGCGGGGCAGCACGCGGCACGCATCCTTTGCGGTCTGGGTCGGCCTGTTCTGGCTTTTGGAGCTCGGCATCCGCGCCGCATGGCTGGCCGACAGGCCCGATCTTGCCGGCCGGCTGCTGCAGGCGGCGCTGATGGTCTTCCTGGTTTTCTTTTCCCTGGCGGTCGCGCGCATCAATGTCGTGGTCATCAATCTCGCGCTCGATCCGAGCGGGCAGACGACGCCCTATCGTCCGCATCCCGGCCGGCAGAATCTGACGGCGGGGCTGGTCGCGCTGTACGCGATGGCGGCGCTTCTCGCGCCGCAATCGGTGGTGCCGGCCTATCTCGCGCTTGCGGCGGGAGCCGCCTTCTTCGATCGTCTGGCGGAGTGGTTTATCGGCACCGCGCTGTTTCGCACGCAGGTGATGGCGCTTGCCGGCTCCAACCTGTTCGCAGGGATCGGCTTCATGCTGATCGGGCTCGCCGGTCTCGGTGCGCCGCTGTCGGTGACATCGGGTCTGCACATGCTGTCGGTCGCGAGCCTCGGCCTCGCAGTGCTGAGCGTCTTTGTGATTGCCGGATTGCGGCACACGGGACGTCCGCTCGACCTGCCGTGGCAGGCGCATACGGCGGTGCTGCTGATGGCCGGCGCCGGCCTTGTGCGGGTGCTGCCGGAAATCGGGATCGGCGCCTCACTGATGGGTGCGCATTACGCGCTCGGTGCCGGGCTCTGGTCCGCGGCCTTCGCAATCTGGCTGGCCGGTTTCCTGCCGCTGCTGCGGCATCCGCTCAATTTGTCGGAGACGGAGCATTGCGGGGGCAGGGATCGTGATCCTGCGCCGGCGCCCGGCCATGCCGATGCGCATCGATGACGGCGTCGGCCGTCATGCCGATCGGTCCGCGCCGGCATCGGCGCGCGATCAGGCGACTTCCTCGCGCACCGGCGCGCCGTGCGTGTTCGGGATTTTGTCGGCATAGGTGCGCACGAAGTCGGACATCGGCGCATTGTGCCCGGCCGGCGGCTCCAGCGCGTGGTCGGTGTAGCGGTCCTTGGCGGGATCGGCATAGACCCGCGCCAGGATTTTGCGGTAGCGCCGCACCAGGCTGATCCATCGCCAGGCCACCTTGGTGAAGTCGTAGGCGCGCCAGGGATAGAACAGGAGCGGGTTCACGATCGGCATGCCGCTGCGGCGCTGGGTCCGGATCTTGCGCCGCACGAAGCCGAACTGCAGGGGGTGCACGCCTTCGATCCGCGACGCGCCGGAGAACAGCGTGATCGCGTCGATCACCTTGGTGCGGTTCAGGCCGGTGGCGGCGGCGCGGCGCATGATCGTCTCGACATGCGCGTCGCTGTAATAGCGCGTCCAGGCGCTGCGATAGACCTCTTCCCAGGTCTGCTTCGACATCACGGCATGCGCGGTGCAGGCATGTTCGAGATCGTATTTGTTGAGATCGGGATCGACCGGTATGCCCTTCATATGCAGGACCTTGTGGTCCTCGGAACCGGGCAGCGGCGTCAGGTAGAAGAATTCGAGAATGTCGACCGGCAATTCCTTCTTGATGATCTCG
>JBFWWQ010000047.1:0-15438 GCA_050246095.1 Pseudorhodoplanes sp. | reverse complement strand
GCCGCCGCGTGATCGAGCATCGCTACCTGATGGAGCTGGTGGAGCCGGCCTGGCCGCGCTTCGGGCGGATGTGGGTGGAGGAGGCGCAAAGGCTGCGCACGCGGCTCGGCAGCTATCAGGATCTGGAAATGCTGCGCGCGCTGACCGCGCCGCGTCAGCCGCTGGCGCCCTGGCGCTCGCGCCTGCTGCCGATCGTCGCCGCGCGCCAGGCCGAGCACGCGAAAGCCGCCGCGCGCATTGCCGCACGGCTGTTCGCCGAGCCGCCGAAGGCCTTCCAGCGCCGCATCGAGGCGATCTGGGAAGGGCAGGAGAAGTAAAGCATGATCCCGAAAAGCGGGTTCCGGTTTTCGGAAAGGATCATGCTCAAACCATAAGCCAAAGCGGGATGGCATTCGCAGAAAAGTCATCCCGCTTCGGCGCGGCGGCCTTGCCGGGGCGGGGCGCGCGGCGCTACCGTTCGCGCATGAACACGGACAGTAGGATTCTGCCCACCGCCGCCGATGTCGCCGCCGCGGCGCGCACGCTCGCCGGTATCGCGGTGCGCACGCCGCTGATCGCCTCGCCGGTGCTCGACGAGAGACTCGGCGCGCGCGTCTTCCTGAAGGCGGAAACCATGCAGCGCATGGGCGCCTTCAAGTTCCGCGGCGCCTACAACAAATTGTCCGCCATTCCCGCCGGCCGCCGCGCCGGGGGCGTCGTGGCGTTCTCCTCCGGCAACCATGCGCAGGGCGTCGCCGCCGCGGCGCGGCTGCTCGGCATGCCGGCGGTGATCGTGATGCCGGCGGATGCGCCGCGCCCCAAGCGCGAACGCACCGCGGCTTTGGGCGCCGAAGTCGTGCTCTACGATCGTGACCGCGAGGACCGCGAGGCGATCGCGCGCCGCATCGCCGGCGAACGCGAGGCGGTTCTGGTGCCGCCCTACGACGATCCCTTGATCATCGCCGGGCAGGGCACGCTGGGACGCGAGATCGTCGAGGATCTCGCGCGCCTGAACCTGAAGCCCGACATCGTGGTGATCGGCGCCTCGGGCGGCGGGCTCGCCGCGGGCACCGCGCTGGCGATCAAGGACGCGGCGCCCGCGACCGAAATCTTCACCGCCGAGCCGGACGGCTTCGACGACACCGCGCGCTCCTTCCGCAGCGGACGCCGCGAGGCCAATCCGCGCATGAGCGGCACGATCTGCGACGCGCTGATGAGCAACACGCCGGGAGAGCTCACCTTCGCGATCAATGCGCGGCTGATCGGCAAGGGCGTGTCCGCGAGCGACGAGGAGGTCGCGCGCGCCGTCAGCTTCGCCTTCCGCGAATTGAAGCTGGTGGTGGAGCCGGGCGGGGCGATCGGGCTTGCGGCGATGCTGGCCGGCAAGGTCGATGTCAAAGGCAAGGTGGCGGTCGCGATCCTGTCCGGCGGCAATGTCGATCCGGAATTGTTTTCCCGCCTGATCGCCGCCTGACCGCGCTCAGCTGAACAGCGCGATCTTCTCTTCTTCCGACAGGGCCCTGACCGGCGCGAGCGGGTCGTCGGCCTGCGGTGCCGCGGGCGCCGCCGGGTCGTCCGACGGCGACGGCGTTGCGAGCCGCCCCGCACCGGTGCGGCCGTTGCCGCCGGGGCGATCGGCGCGGAAGCCGCGGCTGCCATAGCCCGGCGCGAGCGCCGGCGCGGGCCGGCGGATCGCAGCCGCCGCGCCGCCCTGGAGGGCAACCGCGACGGCCGCATTCTGGGCGGCGGCCGGTTGCGCCGCGCCGCGGGAGAAGCCGGCGCGGCCGCCCTGGGCGAGCGCGCCGGTCGCCGCATCCGCGATCGTGGGCGCAGGCCCCGGCATCGCGTCGGCCGCTTCGAAGCTGGCGACCGGGCTGTCCGACTGCGCCATCGCGGTCATCGGCGGCGCACCGGATACCGTGTCCGATCCGCCGGACGGCACGGCGGGCGTGACCGGATCGGGCGCCGTCGCCGTGGAGGAAGATTTCGGCAGCGGCTCGAACAAATCGTCGTCGTCCCAGCGCTGCGGTGCGATGTCGAGCGCGGATTCGAGACCTGTGGGCGCCGCGGGTTCGGGCAGGGGCTGCGGACGGCGCGCCGCGCGCGTCGGCGATCCGCCGGCGAAGCGCGCCGGAGCGGCGGGCGGCTCCGGGGTTTCGGGCAGACCCGGTACCACCGCGATGCCGGGCTCGGGTGGCGCGTCCGCCAGCGGGGCGGAAAACGTTTCCAGCACGGACGAATCCGGTGGCGGCGCCACCGGCGGCATGGCCGGTTGCTTGGTGTAGCGGTTCTCGAACACGCTGGTGGTGAATGATTCATGCGCGGCTTCCAGCGCCGCGAGCTGCGGGATCGGTTCGGCCGACCGATCCTCTGCGGCGCCGTCTCCGGTCGCGGTCCCGGAATCTTCGGCGGGCGCGGGCGCCGCCGCCTCGCGCACCGCCGCCTCGCCGACGCTTTCGTCCGTCTTTGCCGCGTCTTCTTCTTTCAGCGGTTCCAAGTTTAGCACGGGTGTCGGCGCCACATCCGGCCAGGGCGCAGCGATCTCGCGTTCCAGCGCTTCCATCAGGGACAGCGAGAACGCGGATTCGGTTTTCGCCGTCTCGTCGGGCGCCGCGTCGTCGTCCGTCGCATCCGGTACGGCGTCTTCGGCAATTGGCGCCGCCGTTTCGGGAACGCTCTCCTCCACCGAAGCGGTCGCGACGCCCACGGACTTGTCCGCCTCAGCCTCGTCCGTTTCAGCCTCGTCCGTTTCAGTCTCGTCTTGCAGATCGAAATCGCGCTCGTCCGGTTCCGGCTCCTCGTTCTTCGCTGCCGCGGGCTCGGGGAGGGGATCGGCTGCCGCCGTGGCGGCGGACTCGTCGGCCAAATCTTTCCTTGCCGCTTCCGGCTCAACCGGCGGAATCGCATCCGCGTCGAACTTGAAGCTGTCGCTTGCGGGAAAATAGGCGTCGAAAATAGAGGCCGTGCGCGCGGCGATCTTGTCGCGGATCGCGGTGCGATCGACCAGCGGCGCGGTCGTCGCCGCGGCGTCGTCGGCGCGTGTCGCGGCTCCGCCCTCGGTTTCGCGCGAGAAGCGCGCGGTATAGCTGACCACCGGCGCCAGTTTGGAAATCCATCCGCTCGGCCCCTTGATCGGCGCCGCGGGCGAAAGGGCCGGATCGAGCAAGGCGGGCGTGGCGCCGTTGGTCTGGATGATCGGCGGGGTCCATTCCGGTCCGGCGGCGATGGCGCGTTCGTCCGCCGCTTCCGCCGGCGGTGCGGCCGGTCCCGGCGCGGGCGCTTCGCTGCGCTCGGGGCGTGCCGCTTCCGCCGGCCGCGCGGTCTCGTGGCGCTGCGGCGCCTGAGCCGAATCGGAATAGGAGAGGACCAGGTCGATGCGGTCCTCGATCGTGTGCAGGAGGGTTGCGAGTTGCTGCGACTGCGCCGCCAGATGCTCGATCGCCAGGCAGGCATCGGCGATGTCGGTGGTATGCGCCTGCACGTCGCCGGGCTGCAGGCCGTCCGCCGACAACCCCTCTTCGAGAATCCGCCCGGCGGCCGCGCGCACCTGCAGGCTCGCCTGCCGCAGCGATTCGGCGATGTCGGAGAAATTCGCGGCCTTGTCGTCGAGCGCGCCGTCCGGCCCGATCGCGGAAAGGTTGTCGCGCGCCCGCACGATGGCGGCCTTGAGGTCTTCGAGTTCGGGCTGCAGCGCGCTCAGCGGCTGCGCCGCGGTCAGCGTCGCCGCCTTCTGGAACCGCAGCGTCGCCTCGATGCGCTCGATCGCCGCCAGCAGCAGCGAGGTGTCGGCGTGGCGGTTGCGCTTGGCGTATTCGACCAGAAACCAGCGCCCGCGCTCGGTCTCCATCACCGCATTATAAATCTTGTCGTAATCCGCCTCCGTCGGAGGCGAAGCGCGCAAGCTCAATGCACCGGGTTCGTCGGACATCACAAGCTACTTGATCGACCGGTCGCGATGCGGCGCCGCCGGAGCGGCGTCACGGGATACCGACAGATATGACCCATCCGCCTGCCGCGACCAAGCGCAATTTCGCGGCCCGGCTGGCCGCCTTCTATGCCGCCTATTTCATCCTGTCCGGCATCCAGCTCCCCTACTTGCCGCTGTGGCTCGGCGCGAGGGGCGTCGATGCGCGCGAAATCGGGCTGCTGCTGGCGATCCCCACGCTCACCCGGATCGCGGCGGTTCCGCTGGTTTCGCGCCTGTCGGATCGGCATGGCGACCTGCGGCGCGCGCTGGTCGTGCTGTCCTTCGCGGCGGCTCTGGCCTATTTCGCTCTGGGGCTGGCGGAGCATTTCACCGCGATCCTGCTCGGCATGATCCTGGTGTCCCTGTTCGGGACACCGACCTTGTCGGTGGCCGACGCCTATGCGCTGCAGGGGCTCGCGCCGCGCGCCTATGGCGCCGTGCGCGTGTGGGGATCGGTCGCGTTCGTGGTCGGCAATATCGGCGCCGGATTGCTGATCGAACCGCTCGCCGCGACGAATATCGTCTGGCTGGTCGCAGGCGCCGCGATCGCGATCGCGCTGGCGTCGACGCAGCTCGCCCCGCTCGCGCGCCCGGCGGAGACGGCCGCGCACGTTCCCGCCCGCGTCGGCGCCTTGCTGCGGCAGCCGGCCTTTCTCGCCATCGTCTGCGCGGCGGCGCTGATCCAGGGCAGCCACGCGCTCTATTATGCGTTCTCCGCGATCCAGTGGCGGGCGGCGGGATTTAGCGGCGTTTCCATCGGCCTGCTCTGGGCCACCGGCGTGCTGGCCGAGATCGCGCTGTTCGTAATGTCCGCGCGGCTGCCGCCGGCCTTCGGTCCGCTGCCGCTGATGCTCGCGGGCGCCGCCGGCGCCACGCTGCGTTGGGTGGCGATGGCCTTCGATCCCGCGGGCTGGATTCTGTACCCGCTGCAGGCGCTGCACGGATTGTCGTTCGGCGCGACCTATCTGGGCACCGTCACCTATGTCGCGCGCGCGGCGCCGCCCGGATTGGCCGCCACCGCGCAGGGCGTGTACGGCACGATCGGCGGCATTTCGCTCGCCGCCTTCATGCTGCTGTCGGGCTGGCTCTACGAGCCCCATGCGGCCGGCGCCTATGCGGCGATGGCGATACCGGCCGCGCTCGGCGGCATCATTGTGCTGGCGGTGCGTGCCCGCGCGTCAGTCGCAGACTGAATACATCGACGCGAGCTCGCGTCCGTGCAGGTAGATCATTTTCGGCTTCAGGCCGCCATTGCGGTTCAGCCAGCGCCGCACCTGCCGCGGGTAGATTTCCCACAAGGCCTGCGTTCCGGCATGGCTCGGCACCGGACGTCCGTTCGCATCCGGCAGCCAGGCGGCGTGGAAGCCGAGGCGCGCGCGGGTGGTCACGCAGATCCGCTCCTTCGGAATCATGCCGAGCAGCATGGTGCAGGCGGACAGGCAGGGGCCGTCGATCACGACATGCTCGCCGGAATTGCGCAGATTCGCGAAGCGGTCGAGATAGGGACCGATCTGCCCGCCGGGGTCGTTGGAAATGCGGAACGCCGCGAACGAAGGTGCGAAACTACCGACAACCAGCAAGCAAGCCAGAACCAGTTCTCGGACCCGCATCTCCCCGCTCCCGACCTCATCCCCTACCGGGCCGACATTCCGATCGCAGCGTAAAGTCAAAGCGATCGAAATGCCAAGATCGAAAATCGAACTTGCGGCGGCCTGTCACCCCCAGAGCACGGGTTCCGGCGGGGATACCACACTGCCCGCGTAATGCAGGCCGTCCTCGCGATCCCGGGCGAGCAGAAGCGGCCCGTCGAGATCGGCGAATTGCGCCGACTGCGCCGCCAGGACGGCCGGCGCCATCGACAGCGATGTCGCGACCATGCATCCCACCATCACGATCAGCCCGCATCGGGCGGCCTCCTCGGCCGTGGCCAGCGCCTCGGTCAGGCCGCCGGTCTTGTCGAGCTTGATATTCACTGCGTCATACTTGCCCGCGAGCGCGGGCAGCGAGGCGCGGTCGTGCACGCTCTCGTCGGCACAGACGGGAATGGGTCGCGGGATACCGCGCAACCATTCATCGCCGCCGTCCGGCAGCGGCTGTTCCACCAGCGCCACCCCGGCCTGCGCGCAGGCGGCGAGATTTTCCGCGAGATTGTCCGCCGACCAGCCTTCGTTTGCGTCTACGATCAGCACGGTTCCCGGAACCGCCGCGCGCACCGCGGCGATGCGTTGCGGATCGCCCGCCGCCCCGAGCTTGATCTTGAGCAGCGGGCGCCCGCGCGCCTCGTGCGCCGCCTCCGCCATCGCCTGCGGGGGGCCGAGCGAGATCGTATAGGCGGTGGTCAGCGGCCGCGGCGGCGGCAGCCCGGCGAGCGCATAAGCGGGGCGGGCGCTCCGCTTGGCCTCGAAATCCCAGAAGGCGCAGTCCAGCGCGTTGCGGGCGGCGCCGGGCGGCATCGCCGCCTGCAGGCCCGCCCGGTCGAGCCCCTGGGCGATGGCCGCCTGCATGCCGGCGATGGCGGCGAGCGTGCCTTCGGGGGACTCGCCATAGCGGGGATAGGGCACGCCTTCGCCGCGCCCCCGGTGCGTTCCGTCGCTGAGTTCCGCGACCACCACAAGGGCCTCGGTCTTGGCGCCGCGGCTGATCGTGAAGCGGCCGCGGATCGGGAACCGCTCGATCCTGGCCGCGAGCCTGAGGGTGGGGGGATTAACCATGATGAAGAGAGAGTTAACGAGCGCTCGACAGGTAATGCGGGGTGGTTAAGTATGCCGGCCGAATGCGGTTTTCCTCAAGACGCGCCCGGTTGGGCGAGGTCCGAGCCCGCAATGTCAGGCGTTTGGGGCGGAGGGGAGTGTGACGGAGCAGGCTTTGCTCACCGGCCACGCACACGGCGAGCGGCTTCAGCTTGCCGCGTCGGGTGACTGGACCGCCGACAATGCGGCGGCTTTGGAGCAGATCGTCGATGCGACCGCGCCGGCGGAAGCCCAGGTGCGCTCGGTCGATATCGACATGCGCAACATCCGCCGGCTCGACACCTACGGCGCCTGGCTGCTCGAGCGCCTGGTGCAGGGCGCGACCGACAACGGCGCGCAGGCGCGCGTGATCGGCCTGCCGGAGCGCTTCGGCGTCATCGTCAAGACCGTCCACAACAACGCCTCCGACCAGCCCGAGCCGCCGGCGCGCCGCCGGCTCTGGCATTTCGCGCTCGAAACCATCGGCCGCAACATGGTCGAGGTCGGCATTTCGCTGTCGCAGATCGCGCAGATGCTCGGCGCCGTCGCCGCCTCGTTCGCGCGCGCGGTCATGCATCCGACCACGTTCCGCTGGACCTCGATGGTCAACCAGGTCGACTTCGTCGGCTGGCGCGCGGTGCCGATCATCCTGCTGATCACCTTCCTGATCGGCGCCATCCTCTCGCAGCAGGGCATCTTCCATTTCCGCCGCTTCGGCGCCGACATTTTCGTCGTCGACATGGTCGGCATCCTGGTGCTGCGCGAGGTCGGCGTGCTGATCGTCTGCGTGATGGTGGCGGGACGCTCGGGCAGCGCCTACACCGCCGAGCTCGGCTCCATGAAGATGCGCGAGGAGGTCGACGCGCTGAAGACGATGGGGCTCGACCCGATCTCGATCCTGATCCTGCCGCGCATCGTCGCGCTGATCATCGCGGTGCCGATGCTCACCTTCCTCGGCTCGATGGCGGCGATCTATGGCGGCGGGCTCGTCGCCTATTTCTACGGCGGCATCCCGCCGGAAGTGTTCGTGCAGCGCCTGCGCGAGGCGATCTCGATGGATCATTTCGTGGTCGGGCTCATCAAGGCGCCGTTCATGGCGCTGATCATCGGCATCGTCGCCTGCGTCGAGGGGTTGCAGGTGCAGGGCTCCGCCGAGTCGCTCGGCATGAAGACCACTTCGTCGGTGGTGAAATCGATCTTCCTGGTGATCGTGCTCGACGGCGTCTTCGCGATCTTCTTCTCCGCCATCAACATCTGACCATGCTCGACACGACCAAACCAGCCACCCGGGATGTTGCGCTTGCGGTGCGCGAGCTGCAGGTCAAGTTCAAGCGCCAGCACGTGCTCAAGGGCGTCAATCTCGACGTCTATCGCGGCGAGATCATCGGGTTCGTGGGCGCGTCGGGCGCCGGCAAGTCGGTGCTGATGCGCACGATCATCGGGCTGATCCCGCCGCTGTCGGGTTCCATCGAGGTGTTCGGGCGGGAACTCGTGGGGGCGAGCGACGACGAACGGCAGGTCACCGAGCGGCGCTGGGGCGTGCTGTTCCAGCAGGGGGCGCTGTTCTCCTCGCTGAACGTGATGCAGAACGTGCAGTTCCCGATGCGCGAATATCTCGATTTGTCGCAGCGGCTGATGGACGAGGTCGCGATCGCCAAGCTGCGCATGGTCGGCCTGCCCGCCGATGCCGCGCGCAAGATGCCCTCGGAACTTTCCGGCGGCATGATCAAGCGCGTGGCGCTGGCGCGCGCGCTGGCGCTGGATCCCGACCTCGTGTTCCTGGACGAGCCGACATCCGGCCTCGATCCCATCAGCGCCGGCGATTTCGACAGCCTGATCCGCACCTTACAGCGCACTTTGGGGCTGACCGTTTTCATGGTAACCCACGACCTGGATTCCTTGCACAGCGTCTGCGACCGCATCGCGGTCCTCGCCGACGGCAAGGTGATCACCGCGGGTCCGATGTCCACCATGCTCGCCTCGGAGCATCCGTGGCTGAAGGAATATTTCCGGGGCAAACGCGCGCGCGGCATGCATCGGGCGCAGGGAGAGTAGCGTCATGGAAACGCGAGCCAATTACGTCCTGATCGGCGTGTTCACACTGGCCGTGATCTTCGGCGCGTTCGGCTTCGTCTACTGGTTCCACCATGTCGGCGGGATCGGCGTGCGCAACTATTACCGCGTGGTGTTCGAGGGCGCGATCGGCGGCCTGCGCATCGGCGCGCCGGTTTCCTTCAACGGCATCCGCGTCGGCGAGGTGACCGACCTGTTCCTCGACCCGAACGATCCCAAGCAGTCGCTGGCGACCATCTCGGTGGACGGGCGCACCCCGATGCGCTCCGACACGCAGGTGTCGCTGGAGTTCCAGGGCCTCACCGGCATCGCCTCGCTGTCGCTGCGCGGCGGTTCGCCGGAAGCCAAGCTGATCTCGATCAAGGAGGGCGAACTGCCCACGCTGGTGGCGCGCTCGAATGCCTCGCAGGACCTGATGCAGGCCGCGCGCGAGGCGCTCGCGCATGTCGACAAGATCATTACCGACAACGAGGCGGCGCTGAAATCCTCGCTGAAGAATATCGAGGTGTTCACCCAGGCGCTGGCGAAGAATTCCGACAAGATCGACCGCATCCTGGCCGGCGCCGACAACCTGCTCGGCGGGCCGGACGGCAAGGGCGAAATCCCGGAAATGGTGAAGTCGATCAAGGTCACGTCGGACAATCTCGACAAGCGGCTCGACCTGTTGATCCGCGACGGCCGTTCGATGCTGTCAACCGTCAGCCAGACCTTCAAGAATCTCGACGCCAATCCCTCGCGGCTCCTGTTCGGCGGGCGGGCGGCGAATCCGGCCGGGGAAACCACGGCCTCCTCGTCGGCGCCGGCCGCGTCGCGCCGTCCGGCGGTACGCACGACGCAGCAATAGGGCATGATCCCGAAAAGTGGGCACCGGTTCGCGGCAAGATTGCGCGATAAACCAAAAAAACCAGGCCATGATCCGATTCAACCTAATCGGATCATAGTCTAGCGCCCGGCCTGACCGCCGCTTGCCTCCCGGCCGCCGTGGCGGTCAAATGCGCGGCGGGAGGGGGAAATCGATGCTGTCGAAACGTGACCTGCTGCGCGGTGCGGGCGGAGCGGCCGCGGCCTGGGTTCTGCCGGATGGCGCGCGCGCCGCCGAGACCGAGCGCCCGCCGAGCTTCAATCCCGGCAAGATTCCCGGCATCAAGCCGACCGGCGCGAATTACAGCATCGTCAACCCGGTGCGCAGCGACGGCTTCCTGCGCGTCTACGGCTTCAAGACGCCCTATGGCGATTTCACCGTCTCCAGCGACGCGATGGCGCAGATCCGCATCCGCGAGCTCGCGGCGGTGCTGGAACTCGACAAGCTCACGCAATCGCAGGCGTTCAACAACGCGCTGACCCAGGCCGGGCTGGCGCCGGTGAACTATGCCGGCAAGATGATCCAGAATCCGTTCCAGACGCTCGGCGACACGCTGGGCGGGATCGGCAACACGCTGAGCCAGGTCGGCTCCGGCCTCTACAACGCCAAGAGCCGCGACACGCCGCTCGGCGGCCTCGGTGCCGACCAGAAGCGGCGCGAACTCGCGGCCAAGCTGATGGTCGACCCCTATACCGATTTCGAGCCGCTGGCGGTGCGCCTGGCCAAGCTTTCGGAAGCGGCCGCGGCCGGCGGGCTCGTGGTCTCCGCGGCGCTCATGGTCATTCCCGGCGCGGCCGGCATGGTGATTTCGAATGTCGCGACCGGCAGCAAGGTGGTCGATGCCGTGCGCGACTATTCCGCCGCCCAGCTCATGGACATGAACCGGATCAAGTTCCTGGCGATGGGGCTCGACCGGCCGACCGCCGACGCCTTGCTGACCAACCACGCCTATACGCCGCTCGACGTGACGGCGATCGCCACGTCGCTGGAAACCGTTCCGGTGCAGGGGCGGACGGATTTCCTGCGCCGCGCCGCCGCCGTGAAGAAACGCGACGCCGCCTTCTTCAACCGCCGCTATGCGCTGCTGATCGCGGATTATCACGCGCGCACCGGATCGGTGGTGAGCTTCGTCTCGCTCGGCGAATTCCCGTTCAACCAGACGCGCACCGGCGGCCTGGTCGGGATATGGCCGGTCGACGCGGTGTCGTGGACCGAGGGCACGTCCGGCGCCATGCGCAATGCCGCCGGCGCGATCCGGCAGGGCGGTTTCGCGCGGCCGCAGCTGCGCATTGCCGGGCAGGCGACGGCGCGCGCCAAGCAGGGCCTCGGTGAACTCGGCATGAGCGTCGTGGAGAACGCGCGAAACTGAGGCGTGGAAATCAGAGCGCGAAATTCAAAGGGCGCACCGTGGTGCGCCCTTTGCGTTTCCGACCGGTCGGGCTTGCGAAGTCCTAAAGCACGTTCGTTTTACATGGAATCGGAACGTGCTTTAGATTCCTTTGTTTGATCGCATTTTCTTGACGCGAACCGGTACCCACTTCGCTCGAAAATGCTCTAGTCGAACCGCCCCGCCGCATGCGCGAGCAGGGTATAGACCTTGCCGGTCTCCGAGGTCAGGTAGGTGCGCACCACGATCTGGCCGCGGTCGCCGCGCGACACCTCGTTGAGCAGCCGTTCGAACTCCGCGATGTAATGGTCGATGGTCTGCCGGAACTGGCCTTCGACGCGGTAGCGCTTGCGGATCTCGTCGAACGTCGCCAGTCCGTGCGGCGTGTAGAGCCGGCGCGAGAACACGTTGCGTTCGCCGCGATTATAGCGGTCCCACAATTCGGCGACCGCCTCGTGGTCGACCATGCGCGAAATGTCCGCCGACAGCGCGTCCAGCGAGTCGATGGAATGCGCCGCGCGGCCTTCCGGCGCACCGCCGCGATCCTCGCCATGCTCGGCCGGGCGGGAGGTCCGCTGCAGCAGGTCGGACAGCCAGCCGCTGCGGTTGGCGCCCTGGCCGGGCGGCGGCGCGGCGGGAGCGGGGCGCGGCGGGCGCTGCGGACCGACGGCCTCGGCGCGTTCGGTTACGCGGGCGGGGGGCGCGGGGCGCGGGGCCGGCTCGCGGCCGCCGCCGACGACGCTGAGCGCGGGCTCCGCCGCGCGGGCTTCCTGCTGCTGGCCGCGGGCATGGCGGGCGACGAAGCGGTTGAGCTCGGCCAGCGCCTCGATCTGGTCGACGATCACGCGGCGCATCTGCGCGGCGCTTTCGGCGGTCTCCTGCGGCAATTCCAGGACGCCGCGCCGCAACTCGGTGCGCGTGGCGTCGAGTTCGCGCTGCATCTCCGCCGACATGTCCTTGACGCCGCGCAACAGGTCGGAGAAGCGCTCGGTGGTCTGGCGGAACAGGGTGTGGGTGTCGCCCATCGCCTGTTCGTAGACGCCCTGCATGGTCTCGATGGTGAGGCGGCGCTCCTTCTCGGTCGTGTCGCGCACCACCTCGAACTGCTCGCTGATCGTGCGCGCGCCTTCCGCGCTCGTCTCCGCGATCATGCGGCCGATCTCGCGGGCGCGGTTGTTGGCGCCCTCGAGCGAGGAATCGAGCAGGCCGGCGAAGCGGCGCAGCCGCTGTTCGAGGTCGTCGGTCTTCTGGTCGAGCGAACCGATCAGCTGGTCGAGGGCGGCGCGCCGCTCGTTGACCGCGTCCACGGTGCGCTGGTTGATCTTGTCGATCAGGTCCACGGCCTGCACCAGCACGTTGCCGTGCGACTCGACCTGGTCGGCGAGGTTGGTCAGGTCGCCGAGCACCTTGGAGGTCGCGCCCTGGAAGGCGGCGATATGCCCGGTCATGCGGTCGGTGGCCGCGCCCGAGCGTTCGGTGACCTCGGTCATGGCGCCGACGAATTCCGACAGGCGGGTGGAGAGCGTGGTCTCCAGCGTGCCCATGCTGTCATGCGCCCCCGACAGCACCTCCTGCAGCAGCACATTGGCTTCGCGCAGCCGCTCGAACACGTTGGTGGAATCCGCGCGCAGCATGTCGTGCGATTCCCGGATTTCCGTCAGGCTGGCGGTGGCCGACTTGCGCGAGGCCTCGATCGCCGATGCCGCGCGCTCCTGCAAATCCTCGATCGACGTGCTCAGGGCTTCCGCCGCGATGCCGCTGGTCTCGTTGATCAGGCGGGCGATATTGTCGGAACTCTCCTTCACGTTCTGCAGGAAGGCGATGCCCTGATCCTCGATCGCCTTCACCGCCTCGCCGGTGATGCGCTCGACGTCGCCGCTGAGGGTGTTTCCCTTGTCGCCGAGGGTGGCGATCAGCCGGCCGCTCTTCTCGTCGAGAATCTCCGCCATCTGCTCGGCGCGCTCGCTCAGGGCCGCCGACATTTCGTCGGCCTTGCCGACGAAGTTGCGCACGACTTCGGCGCTGACCCCGAGCATCGTGGTCTCGATCTCGCCGGCATTCTGCTTGAGCACGGTGGCGATGCCGGTGGAAAGCTTGGTCAGCTTCTGCTCCACCTCGCCGGAGAAGCGCGCCAGCGTCTGTTCCGCATCCGTGGTCTGGCGGTCGATCGCCTGGGTCAGGTTCTCGACGCGGGCGCCGAGCGACTCGGTCGCGGCATTGGTGTGCGAGACCAGTTTCTCCGTCGCGGCATTGGTGTCGGAGACGAGCTTCTCGGTTGCGGCATGCGTGTCGGAGACGAGCTTCTCGGTCGCCTCCGCGGAAGTCGTCTGCAAGAGGCGCGCCAACTCGTCGGCGCGCGCCTGCAGGGTGCCGGCGGCGGCATTGGCATGCGCGGCGACGCCTTCGGTGGCCTCGCCGGCGGCGGCGCGGATCGACTGCGACAATTCCTCCATCCGCGTGGACAGCAATTCGGCGGTGCTGCGCGTGTTCTGGTCGATCGCCTCGCGCGCCTCGCCGGTATTGGTCTTCAGCGACTGCGACAGATGTTCGAGATGCGCGTTCAGCGCGTCGACCGCGCCCATGCTGTGCGAGGCGATCGCCTCCGCCGCCGCCTTGGAGCGTTCGATGGCGATCTGCTCGAAATTGCCGACGCGCCCGTCGAGGTCGGCAACCAGACCCTGCGCGCGCTCGCCGATCTTGTTCTCGATCTCCACCAGCTTGGCGCCGAGCGTCTCGATGAAATCCCCGCCCTGGCTGGCGATCATGCCGCGCGCATCCTCGGCGCGGCGCTCGAGCGAGGCGACCACATCCTTGCCGCTGTCGGAGAGCGTGCGGGCGATTTCCAGCACGCGCGCGTTCAGCGTGGTCTCCAGGCTCTGCGTGCCCTTGTCGAGCGCTTCGCGGAAGCGCTCCAGGCGCTGGTCGAGCGAGGAGGTGACTTCGTCGGTCTTGGCGTTGACGCGGCTGTCGAACAGCTCGACGGTGTTGCGCATCGCGTCGACCGCCTTGTCGGAGCTGGAGACGCCGGAATTGACCACTTCGCGCAGCAATTCGGTCTGGCCGACGAGATTTTCGCGGTGATGGGTGAGGTCGTCGAGCAGGACGCGGATGCGCGACTCGCTGGTATTGCTGGCGCGCTCCAGCGCGGCGACTTCCTTGTCCAGCAGCGTCTGCAGTTCCGCGGCGCGGGAGAGCGCGCGCTCGACGCTGTCGCTCATCACCGACACGTCGCGGCGGATGGCCTGGCCGATGGTGGTGAGGGCGTCGCGCGCGGTGGTTTCCGGCTCCGAGAAGCGCATCGCCATGGTGGCCATCGACTGCGCGATGACGCGCAATTCCTGCGCGCGCCACATCATATGGGCGAGGAAATAGAAGAACAGGATCGGCACGAACAGGACGGCGGCGAGCCCGATCAGCGCCGGCGTCGCGGCGGGGCCGATTCCGGCCAAAGCCTGCAGGTCGGAGAAGTAGAGACGCGCGAGGATGATGCCGCAGGCGGCCCAGCCGAAGGCGAAGACGGTGGCGACGACGTAGGAGGTGCGGGGCAGGCGGCCCTGCACCTCGCGCAGGACGCGCCCGACCGAAGGACGGTCGTCGTTGGCCGGGGCGGCCGGCGTCTCCGGCACCTCGTGGCTTGCAAGCGGTTCGCTCATCGTATGGTCTCTCGCCGAATCCGGCACGGTGCCTTCCCTGGACGCGGATTTGGAATTGCGGGTCATGGCTTCGAACAGCGCCTGCTCCATCGCCGCGTCGTCGCCGGTCTGGGCGGAGTCGCTGCGCCGGGCCGCCTTGGCGCCCTTGCTGTTCGGATCATTGGCCATTCCAGCCTCGCATTCTCACTCTACTCGCGCGGGCTCGGAGACGAGGGGCCACGGGTCAAATCAAGCGCAGGTTCCTGCGCCCGATATATCCCCCACGCGGCGCACCGCCGCGCATGCCCCAACCCCAGACCGCCGCGGAATCATCCTAACCGTCCGGTCCAGCGCTGAAAACCGGATTCCCGAGAGTGTTTAATCATCGTTAACCGCGAGGCGCGCAGAGCACACTTTGCCCCAGGGTGCTTGCCTTAGGGTGCGCTGCAATACCCGCCCCCGGAGGCGGGGCCGGCTGCGGGCTAGTCGAAGCGCCCCGCCGCGTGCGCCAGCATGGTGTAGACCTTGCCGGTCTCCGAGGTCAGGTAGGTATGGGCCACCATCGGCCCGCGCCCGTCCTGGGCTACCTCCTCGAGCAGCCGCTCGAACTCGTCGATATAGCGGTCGACGGTCTGCTTGAATTCCCGGTCGGAACGGTAGCGGTTGCGGATGTCCTCGAAGGTCTTGCGGCCCTGGATCGTGTAGAGCCGGCGGGTGAAAACGTTGCGTTCCCCGCGCTTGTAGCGGTCCCAAAGCACGACCGCGGCGTCGTGGTCGAACATGCGGGCGATGTCCACCGACAGCGAATC
>JBFWWQ010000046.1:0-15514 GCA_050246095.1 Pseudorhodoplanes sp. | reverse complement strand
TCGGAGACGATGGCATCGATTGCCCAGAGCTCATCCGGACATCACCATTTTACCCAACTTTCAGCAATTTTAGTTGCCGTTCATCTAGAACAAAAGTAGAACAAACACATGTTTGACCTGAAGCGCCAGCGGGTCCGCGATCCGCTTCATAACTTGATCGAATTTGACGAAGGCGACCCGTTCGAGCGGATGCTGTGGCGGGTGGTCAAGACAGCGCCGTTTCAGAGGCTTCGCCGTATTCGGCAACTCGGGTTCAGCGATTTCGTCTATCCGGGCGCAACGCACTCGCGCTTCATCCATTCGCTTGGCGTCTTCCATACCGCACGCCAACTCATGCGCATCGTGCGACGGCATGTGCCGGACCAACCGGGAGAGCATATCAATGCGGAAGCCGCACTCGCGGCAGCACTGGTGCATGACGTCGGTCACGGTCCCTTCAGTCACGCCTTCGAGCCGTTGGGAAAGCATCTTGGCTGGAAGTTGGTTGGAGAACACGAGAACCACAGCGAGGCATTGATCCGGTCAACCGAATCTGGCGCCATCGGAGCAATTCTGAACGGGTACGGCCATGAAGGATTCGCCGGCATGGTCGCGGATATCGTCCGAGGCGGCCCTGCCACTGTTTATCGGTCGGTCGTATCGAGCCAATTTGATGCCGACCGTCTCGACTATGTTCGCCGGGACCGACTGATGTCAGGCACGCAGCTTGCTGGCGTCGATTTCGAGTGGCTGATTGCGAATCTTGAAATCGGCGAACTACAGCCGGACAGCACTGGCGTTCGTCGACAAACCTTTGTCCTCGGCCCGAAAGCCATCTACGCTGCGGAAAGCTTCGTCACCGGCGTCTTCCAGATGTACCCGACGGTATATCTCCACAAAACGACGCGCGGTGCTGAGAAACTCGCCCAGGCGATGTTGCAGAGAGTGGCGGAACTCGTTGCCGACGGTCATGTGACTGCCTCCGGACTGCCGGAGAACCATCCGTTGACCAAGCTTTTCAAAGAGCCTGAGAACCTTACAGTGCTTTCTGATCTTGATGATTCGGTCGTTCTCGGCGCTTTGCCACTGCTTCGCCAATCGGACGATTCCCTTGTGAAGAACTTTGCGGCCCGACTCCAGACCCGTAGGCTGTTCAAGGCGATGGACCTCGGTCCATCCATCATTGAAGCGACTGTGGATCAATCCGGTCGCCACGATGAGCGCGCTTTTCTGCGAATGCAGGAGAAAATGACCGAGCGGATCGAAGAGTGGCTGTTACAACCTGATCGGCGGGGACGTATTCTTCTCGATTCGGCTATCCGCAAGCCGTACAAGCCAATCGAGGAAGAGGGGCCAATGAATCAAATTTGGATACGCGATGGAGGCAAACTCGTCGACATCCGGGACCGTTCTCCCGCTGTGGCAGCAACTGGCGTCTTTCGTGCATTTCGCGCCTACGTCGCGAAAGAAGACGACGAAGCTCGAAGCTTTGTCTCCGAGACCGCGTCCTGCACGATTAAGGGAGGATAGCCATGTCCGGAATACATGCGAGCTTGCGAGATCGATTGAGCCCTGTCGTCCAGGTCATCATGGATGCTGGGGGAGAAGTCGTCGGCCGCACAAAGTTGCAGAAGACAGCTTATCTGTTGACGCTCGCTGGCTTCGAAAATCGGTTTCGCTTCGGCTATAAGCATTATGGACCTTTCAGCGAAGATTTGGCCGACGCAGCCGATCTTGCTACGGCGTTTGAGTTGATTTCCGAACGACAGCAGGAAGCTTCATGGGGCGGGACTTATTCGATTTACTCGGCTCCGGCAGACGAACCATCTGCACACCCTAGCCGAGTCCGGCTGGCCCGAGAGGCCGCTAAATCGGATGCTATTTTGCTGGAATTAGCGGCAACCGCGGCTTATTTATTTCAAGAAGGCAAGCGACAACCGTGGGCTGAAACTGCTCGACGTAAGCCGGACAAAGCTGCTGATAACCGCTTGGATCGGGCAAAAGGGCTTTATGCGCAATTGCGCGCAGCATCAGACAACGCGTTGCCGGATATTGTTGGTTGTGAATGAGGAAAGCGACTTAGCTCCTACGATATGAAGCACAATCCGGAGACAGCCTAGCTCGCAAAGAGCTAAGACATCTCAAAATCGTCCGCGAGTCGGCTGTCTTGAACTGCGCCCAGCGCTGGCGAAACAAGGGTAGCTATTGCTTCTTCAGTAAGAACTCGTGATTTGCTGCATAGTGATAGCAAAACCCTCACACCAGCGCCATCAATCGCGCCGGTCCGCCGGTTGCGCCCTTTACCTTCGGGATGCCGACGATCAGCATCGCGCCCGCAGCCGGGACCTTGTCGAGATTGGCGACATTCTCCAGCCCCCAGCGTCCCGTCGGCAGCCACAGGGTATGCACCTTGAAATCCTTCGACGGCCCGTGATCGAGCGACAGCGTGTCCGAGGCGATGCCGACCACCTTGCGTTCCTTCGACAGGAATTCGGCCGCTTCCACGGAGAAGCCCGGAAAGTGGAACGTGCCGGCCGAATCCTTGCCGGTGAATTTCGCCGCATCCCCGACATGCTTGTCCCAGCCGGAATGCATCGCCACGCAGCAATTCTCGGGCAGACGTCCGTGCTTCTTCTCCCAGGCCGCGAGATCGGCCCTGGACAGCAGATAGTCCGCGTTCTGCGCGGCCTTCGCCGAGACATCGACAACCGCAAGCGGCACCGCGAGCTGCTCGACCGGGATTTGCTCGACCGTCGCGCCGTTCTCGGAGAAATGGATCGGCGCGTCCATATGCGTGCCGGCATGCTCGACAATGCGCCACCAGTAGAGATTGAGGCCGTCCTTCTTGAAATCGAATTTCTTCTCCATCTCGATCCCGGCGACGCCGAAAAAGGTCGGGAATTCGGGCGACATGACATGGGTGAGATCGACTGCCGCTTTCACCCGCCGCGGCGCAAATGCCGTCGCCGGCTCTGCCGCCAGGGCGGTCGCCGCGAACCCTGCTGCCGCCGCGCCCTTGAAAAATCCGCGGCGCGACAGCGCCCGTTTCACCGCTTCCTCGCATCCGGGAACGCACATGGGGCCTTCCTCCGATATGCCGCACCAAAGCGCGTATTCGATGCCGAATTGCCGGTTGCGTCAAACCGGTCCTGCCGCCTGGAGGCGCGTTTTCTTTACGCGAACCGGTATCCACTTCGCTCGAAAACGCTATAAAGCCGCCCATGCTCACGATCGAAAACCTGTCGGTCCGGGTCGCCGGACGGCTGCTGCTTGACGAGGCGACGGCCTTCATCCCGGACGGCGCGCGCGTCGGCCTGGTCGGCCGCAACGGCACCGGCAAGACGACGCTGTTCAACGTCATCACCGGCGAGCTGCATTCCGAGCACGGCGATGTCTCGATCTCCTCGCGCATGCGCATCGGACGCATCGCGCAGGAAGCCCCGGGTGGACCGGAAAGCCTGATCGACGTCGTCCTCGCCGCCGACACCGAGCGCGCCAGCCTGCTGGAAGAGGCCGAGACCGCGACCGATCCCGACCGCATCGCCGAAATCCATACCCGCCTCGTCGACATCGACGCGCATTCGGCGCCGGCGCGCGCCGCTTCGATCCTGTCCGGGCTCGGCTTTTCGGCGCAGGACCAGGCACGCGCCTGTTCGGAATTCTCCGGCGGGTGGCGCATGCGGGTGGCGCTCGCCGCGGTGCTGTTCTCCGAACCGGATTTGCTGCTGCTGGACGAGCCGACCAACTATCTCGACCTCGAAGGCACGCTGTGGCTGGAAGACCATCTCGCGCGCTATCCGCGCACCGTCATCATCATCAGCCACGACCGCGACCTGCTCGACAACGCGGTCGATTGCATCCTGCATCTGGAAGGCGCCAAGCTCACCTTCTATCGCGGCGGCTATTCGGCCTTCGAGAAGCTGCGCAACGAGCGCATCCTGCTCGACCAGAAACTGGTCAAGAAGCAGGAGGCGCAGCGCAAGCACCTGCAGGCCTTCGTCGACCGCTTCCGCGCCAAGGCGACGAAAGCGCGCCAGGCGCAGTCGCGCCTGAAGCTGCTGGCGAAGCTCGAACCGATCGCGGCGATGGTCAACGAGGACGTACGGCCGATCGACATTCCCGCTCCCGACAAGCTGCTATCGCCGCCGATCATCGCACTCGACCGCGTCGCGGTCGGCTACGAGCCGGGCAAGCCGGTCCTGCGCAATCTCTCGCTGCGCATCGACGACGACGACCGCATCGCGCTGCTCGGTTCCAACGGCAACGGCAAGTCCACCTTCGTGAAGCTGCTGGCGCGGCGGCTGGAGCCGATGCAGGGCGGGATCACGCGCGCCGACAAGCTGCGCATCGCCTATTTCGCGCAGCACCAGCTCGACGAGCTGCATGCCGACGAAAGCGCCTACGCGCATCTGCGCCGCCTCATGCCGGACGCACCGGAATCGAAGGTGCGCGCGCGGGCGGGCGCGATCGGGTTTTCCGGTCCGATGGCCGACACGGTCGCCGCCAAGCTCTCCGGCGGCGAGAAGGCGCGGCTCGCGCTCGGGCTTGCCACCTTTCATGCGCCGCATCTCGTCATCCTGGACGAGCCGACCAACCATCTCGACATCGACAGCCGCGCCGCGCTGATCGAGGCGATCAACGACTATCCCGGCGCGGTGATGCTGGTCTCGCACGACCGGCATCTGCTGGAGGTCTGCGCCGAACGTCTGTGGTGGGTGGAGGACGGCACCATCGAGCCCTTCGACGGCGATCTCGACGATTACCGGCGGCGCGTTCTCTCCGACCGCGGCCGCAACGGACCGGGGCCCAGGCGCAAGGAGGGCAAGGAAGGCAATGGCGCGGGCAAGAGCGCCGCACCGGCGCTGGTCGTGCGCCTGAGCGGCCCCGAGCTTGCAACCCTGCGCAAGCGCATTGCGGCGGCGGAGAACCTGACCGCCAAGCTCAATGCCGCGATCGGCCAGATCGACGCGCAGCTCGGCGGCGATCTGTTTCGCTCCAATCCGGTGAAGGCCGCGGAATATGCCCGCACGCGCGCGGATTTCGCCGCCAAGCTCGCCGATGCGGAAGAGGAATGGCTCGCCGCCAGCGCCGCCTATGAGCGGGCCGTGGGCGCTTGAAGTGCCTCTCCGTTCTTCCCCGCGCCAGCGGGGACCCAGGCGCTTGAAGAGGCCCGCCCGCTACTGCCCGACATTGACGCGCAGCGGCGGCTTTTTCGGCTTGGCGACCTTCTTGGTCTTCGGCGGCTCCACCACCTCGACGCGATCGATCGACACCAGCCGGCCGGCATTGAAGGTGTAGAGGCCGGGCCACGGTCCGGTATTGTAGGTGATCTTGACCGTGCGCTCGCCGCCGGGATTGGCTCCGATCTCGACCCGCTGCGGGAATCCGGCGCGCTGCACCACCTCGCATTCGGTCATCTGTAGCGCGATGCCGCCGGCGATCGCGGGCTGTGCCGGTGCGGCCGGCGCATCGGCATTGCCGTCGGAATTCGCCAGCGCCGTGGTCTGCGTGCCGCCGCCCGCGCAGGCGCCTTCGGCGCTGACCAGGTCTTCCGGCGTAACCGCACGCACGGCCGTCTTGCGCTCGGCGCCGGTGAATTTCGCCCAGTCGGGCGTGGCGAACATATCCGAAAGACGCGAGCCGGAAGGGGTTGGAGTGGCGGCATTGTCGGTGGACGCGCACGCAACCAGTCCCGCACAGAGCAGGACAGCGCCGAAGGCGCCGGCACGTGCGGCAATGACCCGACAACACTCCACAGCAGCGATTCCCCTGTTCCGGCCCCCGGCGACCGGCGACAGAGCACGATTTTTAGTCACCATCGTGGCAAGATCAATAACCCCGCGCAGGCGCCGCGGGCGCGGCGTCAGCGGCCTCAGGCTTTCTTGACCCAGCGCCCGTTCTCGTCAGGCTGCCAATAGGTCGCATCGAAACCCCGCTCCTTCACCTGCGACCATTGCGAGCGCGCCGCGGCCACGGCCTCATCGTCGTTGCCGTCGAACAAAAGCACGATGCGCTCGTAGGTTTCCGCATCGTCCGGCAATCCCGTGCCGTCGATCAGGAAGCGCACCTTTGCGGCGTTCGGGTTGTCGTCGCCGGCCGTGAGCAGGATCGGCTGCGCGGCCGCATCCGCCTGGCGCTGCGTGCCGTGCGGCAGGAAGCTGTCGTCGCGATAGGTCCACAGATGCGAATCCAGCGCCTCCGCGCGCTCGTCGGTGGCGGTCTGCACCACCACGCGCCAGCCGCGTTCCAGCGATCGCTCGAGCAGGCCGGGCAGCACCCGCTCCAGCGGCTGGTTCTGCAGGTGATAGAACAGCACTTCGGTCATCGTTCACGCCGCCTCGGTCGTCACAGCATCCGGGCGGGCATGCGCATTGTCAAACGTCGCGGTAATCGCCTTCTTCAGCGAATCGATCGTCTGCGTCGCGCTGTCGCCGGCTATCACGGCGGCGACATAACGGTCCGGACGCAGCACGACCACGGCCTCCTGCCGGTCGCCCAGCGCTTTGGCGATTTCGCCGTTCGCGTCGCGCACCAGGATGTCCATCGGCGTATGCGCGAAGGCGACGGTGCGCGGCAGGCAGCCGACCACGCGCGCGCCGAGCCAGGAGGGAACGGCGCCGAGCCCGGCGGCGAGCGCGGCCGGATCCTCGCCGTAGCAGAGACAGGCGAAAGCCGGCCCCAGCACCTGGTCGAGCGGCACCTGGTCGCGACCGAATTCGACTTTCGGCTGCGCGAACATGGTGCCGGCAAGCCTGCGCGCGAACTCGTCATGCGCGACGAAGAAGCCCTGCGTGAAGCGCGGCTTCGGCTTGAAGCGCATCTGCGCGAGATAGTCGTGCAGTTCCGGAAACCAGGCGGCGGCGCGGAAGGCGAGCCGCGTCAGCGCACCCGCCAGCCGCGACGGCGGTCCCATGACGAAGCCCATGCTCATGGCGAGGCGGATCATCGCCCAGGCATGGTCGCGCCGCTCGCTCTCGTAACTGTCGAGCAGCTTCGGGCCGAGATAGCCGGAGAGCACGGCGGCGAGCTTCCAGGCGAGATTGGCGGCATCGCGCAGGCCGGCATTCATCCCCTGCCCGGCAAAGGGCGGCGTCAGATGCGCGGCATCGCCGGCCAGGAACACGCGGCCCTTGCGCCAGCGATTCACCACCCGCGCTTGGAAGGTATAGACCTTGACGCGGTCGAGCGCGGCGCCGCCGTCGGGACCGAATTGCGCGAGCAAGGCGCGCACGCGCGGCTCGCTTTCCATCTCCTCGGATTTCTCGTGCGCATGCAGCTTGAATTCGAAGCGCCGACGCCGCTCCGGACCGGGCAGACTGATGGCGGCGCGGCGCGGATCGCAGAACACCCGCGTCTCGCGGAAGTTGTCCTGGGTGCCGAGCAGATCGACGATCAGCCAGCGCTCCTCGAAGCTCGATCCCGCGAGCACCGCGCCGATCGCCTTGCGCAAACCGCTGCGTCCGCCGTCGCAGCCGATCAGATAGCTGCATTCCAGTTCGCACACGGCGCCGCCCTGCTCCGCCGTCACCACGACGCGGTCGCCGAGATCGCGGAACTCCGTCCAGCGCGTCTCGAAGCGCAACGACACGTTCGGCTTGCCGCGCAGCGCGAAAGCGAGCGTCGCTTCCAGCAGCGGCTGGCGGAAGGCGGAGCGCTTGGGCCAGCCATATTCGCTGCGCGAGGGCGAGACCGTGAGGAAGGGCTTGCGGTCCGGGCCGTAATAGCGCGAGCCGTAGCCGGAAGCGCAATCCTTCAGGATCGGCTCGACCAGCCCGATCGCCTGCATGGTGCGCAGCGATTCGTCGTCGATCGACACCGCGCGCGGCTCCGCCACGGTGCTTGCGTTCTGTTCCAGCACGATCACCGTCAGGCCGTGCAGCGCGAGCAGATGCGCCAGCGTCAGCCCGGTCGGACCGGCGCCGACGATGCAGACGTCGCAGCGCTCGCGGGTCATCGGCGTGCCGCCGGGCGGCGCGGCGGCCTCGCCGCTTGCGGCGCCGCCATGCGCTGTTCGATCGTGCGCGCGGCGGTGGTGGCCTGCAGCACCGCGCGGCTGACCTGCGTTTCGTCCACCTGCGCGTCCGACAACACGATGCTGATGCAGCCGGCAATGCCGGCATCGCGGTCGAGGAAGGGCGCCGAAATGCCGACGCGGCCCCTGTCCACTTCGCCGCGGCTGACGCGGTGGCCGTCGGCGCGGATCGCCTTCAGGCTGGCGAGGAACGCCGCCTGCGACGCGCCGAGGCCCGCGCGGCGGATTTCGGCCCTGTCGCGCGCATAGAGCTTCACCAGGCGCGCACGCTCCTGCACCGCCAGCACCGCGAGCGAAGAGGAGCCGCGATACAGCGGCATCGGCCGGCCGACCTGGTAGCTCACCCGATCCTGCGGTCCCAAGGCCATTTCCTGATGCACGCACATCACCGTGTCGCGATAGCCGCGGCACAGCAGGATGGCGCTTCCCTGCGGCACTTCCGCGGCCAGCGCCGCCATCACCGGACGCGCCGCGGCCAGCAGCGGATTGCCGAGCTGCAAGTGGCGGTACAGTTCCACGATTCGCGGGCCGAGCGCATAGCCCTCCGCGGACACACGGTCGAGCAAACCGGCATCGGTCATCGCCCGCAGCGTGCGATAGGCGGAACTCTGCGGCACATCGAGCGCGGAGGCGATGTCGCCGACCGACACCATGCTGCGCCGCTCGTCGAACAGGCCGAGCACCACGGAGAGCTGGTGGATGGAATGCGTGCCGGCCATCACGTCTCTCTGAGACATGGCGGTGGAGGAGACTCCCTCCCCCTGAAAGGGGGAGGGTTGGGTTGGGGGTCGATTTCGGGACGGAAAGCAAAGACTGACCCCCACCCGATTTGCTGCGCAAACCGACCTCCCCCTTTCAGGGGGAGGTTCAAGTTCGCGGCGTTGGGCGTCACCATCAACTCCGCAGAATCCCCCTGCCCCACAGATTGAGCGTGCGCTCGGCATGCGGCCAGTGCTTCACCGGGCGGTCGTGGATCACTTCCAGCTCGGCCGACACCTCGATCCAGTTGTCGTCCGGGTCCTTGATGAAGATGAAAAGGTTGTTGCCCGGGCCATGCCGGCCGGGCCCCCACATCAGCGGAATCTGCATCGCGCCGAACTGGTCGGCCCAGTCGCGGATGCGGATCCATTCGCCGGCCTCGTAGGAATGATGGTCGACGCCCTGGCGGTCGGACTTGAAACAGGCGAGCGTGTGATGCTCGTGGTTGGAACGCATGAAGCAGGTCGCGACCTCGCCGCTCTCCTTGACCACGCGGTCGGAGACCAGGAAGCCGAGCTTGCCGGCGTAGAAATTCTCGATCGCGCCGACATCGAAGGTCGCGAGCGTCAGGTGCTGCAGCGGCGCGTGCAGGCCCTGCGGCGTGCCGTCGTCGGGCCGCGCCAGACCGAACACGATACGGTTGCCGTCCGGATCGCGCACCGCGAAGGCGCCGTCTGCGAACAGCGTCGAGGCGGCCGGCGACGGTGCGAGCCCTTCGCGCTCCGCCCGCGCGCGCAGGGCGTCGAGGCCCTCGCGGTCGCGGCAGGCGAAGCCCGCTAGCGCCAGCTTGTTGCGGGCCCCGCGCGCGATCAGCATGCGCCGGCCGGGACCGCTGCAGGCCCACAGCCCGTCGCGCGGCTGCACCCGCATGTTCATGGCTTCGCCGTAGAAGGCCGCGAGCGCCTCCGGCGCCGCGCTCTCGAATTGCAGATGGTGCAGGAAGGCGCCGGCCTGGACTGCGGTAGAACTCATTTTTTCCTCATATTATGATAATTATCATCTTATATGTTATATATTTTATCATATATTGATAATTATACAAGCATCGATCTTGCCCTCACCGGACGAAAGGCATGGCGGGTCGACCGCCTGCGGCCGATAGGCCGGCGGGTGCGAAGATGGCACTGCGGAGATTTCGCGCGATCGCTATTCGTAGTGGTCGGCCACCAGCCGGTCGAGCAGCCGCACCCCGAAGCCCGAACCCCAGGAGCGGTTGATGTCGGTCGAGGGCGAACTCATGCCGGTGCCGGCGATGTCCAGATGCGCCCACGGCGTCTTGTCGACGAAGCGTTGCAGGAATTGCGCGGCGGTGATCGAGCCACCGTGGCGGCCGCCGGTGTTCTTCACGTCGGCGAATTTAGAATCGATCAGCTTGTCGTATTCCGGCCCGAGCGGCATGCGCCACACCTTCTCGCCGGTCTCCTGCCCCGCCTTGCTCAGCCGTTCCGCCAGCCGGTCGTCGTTGGAGAACAGCCCGGCATATTCGGTGCCCAGCGCCACGATGATGGCGCCCGTGAGGGTCGCGAGATCGACCATGAATTTCGGCTTGAACTTCTGCGCCACGTGCCAGAGCACGTCGGCCAGCACCAGGCGTCCTTCGGCGTCGGTATTGATGATCTCGATGGTCTGCCCCGACATCGAGGTGACGATGTCGCCCGGCCGCTGCGCATTGCCGTCCGGCATGTTCTCGACCAGACCGATGGCGCCGATCACATTCGCCTTGGCCTTGCGCGCCGCCAGCGCATGCATCAGCCCGACCACGCAGGCTGCGCCGGCCATGTCGCCTTTCATGTCCTCCATGCTCGCCGCCGGCTTGATCGAGATGCCGCCGGTGTCGAAGCAGACGCCCTTGCCGACGAAGGCGATCGGGGTGTCGGTCTTGCGCCCGCCGTTCCAGCGCATGATCACGACACGGCTTTCGCGCTCCGAACCCTGCCCGACGCCGAGCAGCGCGCGCATGCCGAGCTTGCGCATGGCCGCCTCGTCGAGAATCTCGACCGCGACGCCGGATTTCTTCAGCGCCGATGCGCGGCGCGCGAATTCCTCCGGATGCAGGATGTTGGCGGGCTCGTTGACGAGGTCGCGCGCCACGATCACGCCCTGCGCCACCGCCTCGCGCACGCGCCAGCTCTTCCTGGTGCGCTCGGGATCCGCGACGCCGATGGTGAGCGCAAGGTCGGCCGGCTTGTCCTCGCCTTCCTTGCGCTTGGTCTTGTAGCGGTCGAATTCATAGGCGCGCAGCGTCGCCCCGAGCGCGAGATCGGCGGCCTCCTCCGGCTTCAGGGCACCTTCCGCCCCCTCGGCGAGGATCGCCGCCTTGCCGGCCCTGGACGGGACACGCCCCATCACCGCGCCGCCGAGTTTCACGGCATCGCGAGGGGTTTTGCCGTCCCTGCCGGCCCCGATCACAACCAGCCGTTGCAGGTTCAGGCCCGTCGGCGCCAAAAGGTCGAGGGCGGTTCCGCTTTTGCCGGTAAATCCGTCCGCGGCGGCGGCGCGGCGCAGCAGATCGGCGGCCGGCGCCAGCAGCCGGCGGGTCTGCGGACCGAATTTCAGTCCGCCATCGCAGAATACGACCAGAACCCCCTGATCCGGCATGGAAAAACGGGAAAAATCGAGCTTCAAGGCTCTCGGCATGTGGAAATCCCCGGAAAGCGGAAAGGGCAAGCGCGGAAGGCGGACGGGTATGGCGATGCAGCCAGGGTCCCTTATGGGCCCCTTTTGGTCCCCGGCAAGCCCCAATTTTCCGGCCGCCGGAACCGCCCGGCGGTGCCCGTTAACCATAGTTACGAGGATTGGTGCAAGGCAGCCACAGGGGCCGTTAATCTTGCCGCGCCGTTAAGATTTTCCGTCGCATTTTCAACAGCTTTGCCACGGCTAGGCCATTTTGTGAATCAATCCATAACGGGTTAATTCCGTCGGCCGAAGGCGCCGGGTTAGACCGGGCGTGCAGGTGGGGATTTTGCGCGTTCTCGCGCCGGCGGATGTGGGGGCAAGAGTCGGGGGACGATGGGGTCGATCGGCCAGTATATTTTTCGTTCGACGCTCGGTGCGTTCGTGCTGATTTTGGTCAGCCTCACGGCGACCATCTGGATCACGCAGGCGCTGCGCGACGTCGACCTCATGACCAATCGCGGTCAGACGATTCTCGTATTCGTCGGCATCACCAGCCTGGTCATCCCGTTCCTGATCCTCGTCATCGCGCCGATCGCGATGGTGATTTCGGTCGGGCATATCCTGAACAAGCTGTCCACCGATTCCGAGCTGATCGTCATGAACGCCGCCGGCATGTCGCCGTGGCGGCTGTTCCGGCCGTTCCTGGCGGTCGCCGCCGTCGTGTCGGTGATGGTGTTTTCGATCTCCGCCTATCTCGGTCCGAAATCGCTGCGCATCCTGCGCGACTGGGCGACCCAGGTCCGCGCCGATCTCGTCACCAACATCGTGCAGCCCGGCCGTTTCATCAGCCTCGACCGCGGCATGACCTTCCACATCCGCGAGCGGCTGCCGAACGGGCAATTGCTCGGGATTTTCGTGGACGACCGCACCAATCCCAAGGAGCAGTCCACGTTCCTCGCGGAGGAAGGCGAGATCCTCAAGAACGATCTCGGCACCTTCCTCGTGCTCAAGAACGGCAGCGTCCAGCGCCAGGACCAGGGCCAGCGCGATCCCGCCTTTGTCGTGTTCGACCGCTATGCCTTCGACCTGTCGCGGCTCGCCGCCGGCAATCCGACGCGCAACATGTCGAACCGCGAGCGCTTCCTGTGGGAGCTGATGCGCCCTGAAACCGCCGAAAGCCACTCCTCCGCCAACCCGTCCGCGTCCATGCGCGCCGAAATGCACGACCGCCTGCTCGCCCCGTTCTATCCGCTCGCCTTCGTGGTCATCGCCTATGCCTATCTCGGCGCGCCGCGCACCACGCGCCAGAGCCGCGGCACGGCGCTCGCCTCGACCATTCTCGGGGTCGCGCTGCTGCGCGTGATCGGTTTTGCCAGCATTGTCGCCAGCATCACCAAGCCCTGGGCGCTCGTCATTCCCTACATCGCGATCGCCGCGACGCTCGCATTCGGCACGTTCGCGATAGCCAAGGGCGTGGTGATCGAGCTGCCGCCGGCGGCGGCCGATTTTCTCAATGCGCTGAACGAGAAGATCAGGCGGCGCCTGTTGCCGAGGGCCGCGTCATGATCCCGGCGCTGCCGAACCAGACGCTGTCGATCTATTTCGCCAAGCGCTTCGTGCTGGCGGTCGTCGGCGTGTTCGTCGGCGTGTATTTTCTGGTCGGCATCATCGATTTCATCGAGATGTCGCGGCGCACCAACGACATGGCCAATGTCTCGGCCGTCACGGTGGCGCAGATTTCGTTCTTCCGCCTGCCGCTGATGCTGGAACGCCTGATGCCGTTCTGCGTGCTGATCGGCGCCATGACCTGCTATCTCAACCTGTCGCGCCGGCTGGAACTGGTCGTGGCGCGCGCCGCCGGGATGTCGGCCTGGCAATTCGTCGGCCCGGCAATCGCCGCCGCCCTCGTCCTCGGCATCCTCGCCACCGCCGTCTACAACCCGGTCTCCGCCTCCCTGCAGGAGCAGGCGCGCAAGCTGGAGGCGGAGATTTTCGGCAATGCCAGCTCCGCGCTGCAGCAGACCAGCACCGGACTCTGGGTGCGCCAGCGCAGTTCGGCGGGCGAGGCGATCATCAACGCGCGCGCGACCACCGAGCAGGGCATCAAGCTCTCCGGCGTCAGCATTTTCACTTTCGACAGCGAGGGCCATTACCAGGACCGGATCGAGGCGAAGTCGGCGACGCTGGAGCCCGGGCAATGGCGGCTGCGCGACGCGCGCGTGTATTCGCCGGGCCTGCCGCCCGCCGACCACGCCGCCTACACGCTCGGCACCAATCTGACGCCGCAGCAGGTGCAGGAGACTTTCGCCAATCCGGAAACCGTGTCGTTCTGGGAACTGCCCGGCCACATCGCCGATGCGGAGAATGCCGGCCTGAAAGCGGCCGGCTACCGCCTGCAATTCCAGAAGCTGCTGGCGCGTCCGTTCTTCCTGGTGGCGATGGTGTTCCTCGCCGCCGCCGTCAGTTTGCGCTTCTTCCGCATGGGCGGCGTGCAGAAGATGGTGCTCGGCGGCATCGGCGCCGGCTTCCTGCTCTACGTACTCTCCAAGGTCACCGAGGATTTGAGCAAGGCCGAACTGATGCACCCGGTCGCCGCGGCCTGGGCGCCGGCGATCCTCGGCGGCCTGGTCGGCTTCGTCGCGCTTTTGTACCAGGAGGACGGGTGATGGCCGGCGCGCCTTTCCCCCGTCCTTCGTCGCATGGGCTTGCGGCCGGCGCCGCGGCCGTGTTCGGCGCGTGGCTCCTCGCCGCGCTGGTTACGGCCGTGCCGGCGCAGGCGCAGACCAATTTCCTGCAATTCCCGATCGCGCCGCGCACCAAGACCGCGCCGCCCAACAAGCCGGGCGAGCAGGGCAAGATGCTCGTGCAGGCGGACGAAATCCAGTACGACCATGCCAACGAGCGCGTCTCCGCCGTCGGCAACGTGCAGATGTATTACAACGGCTCGACCGTCGAGGCCGACCGCATCACCTACAACCAGAAGACCAAGCGGCTGCGCGCCGAGGGCAGCGTGCGGCTGACCGAAATCAATGGCCGCATCACCTACGGCGAAATCCTCGACCTGTCGGACGATTATCGCGATGGCTTCGTCGACTCGCTGCGGCTGGATTCCACCGACCGCACGCGCTTCGCCGCGACCCGCGCCGACCGCACGAACGGCAATTTCACCGTGCTGCAGAACGGCGTCTACACCGCCTGCGAGGCGTGCAAGGAAGACCCGAAAAAGGCGCCGGTCTGGCAGGTCAAGGCGGCGCGCATCGTGCATGACGAAGGCGAACGCATGCTCTATTTCGAGAATGCGAGCCTGGAATTCCTCGGCGTGCCGATCGCCAATGTGCCGTTCTTCTCCGCGCCCGACCCTTCGGTGAAGAAGAAGAGCGGCTTCTTGATTCCGATCTTCTCCGCCAATTCCAAATACGGCATCGCCGCGCAGGTCCCGTATTACTGGGTGATGGCGCCCAATTACGACATGACGATCACGCCCACCATCACCACCAAGCAGGGCCCGATGCTGCAGGCGGAATTCCGCCAGCGCACCGTCAACGGCGCCTGGATGATCCGCGGCGCCGGCATCTTCCAGCAGGACAAGGACGTGTTCATCCGCGACAACGGCACCACGACGCCGGGCTACCGCTCGTTCCGCGGCAGCCTGGAATCCTCGGGCATGTTCGCGCTGAACCAGAAATGGGTCTGGGGCTGGGACGGCGTGCTGCTGACCGATCAGACCTTCTTTCAGGACTACAACGTCTCCATCCGCCAATCCAATCTCGATCCGTTCCAGAACGGCCTGTACGAGGGCGTGTCGCAGCTCTACCTGACCGGCAAGGGCAACCGCAGCTTCTTCGACATCCGCGGCATTTACTATTACGGCTATTCGCAATTCGACAATCAGAAGGAAATTCCCATCATCCACCCGGTGATGGACTACAGCTATGTGGTCGGCCAGCCGGTCGCCGGCGGCGAATTGTCCTACAAGGTCAACCTGACCAGCCTGAGCCGCGATTCAGCCTCGTTCGAGGCGATCACCAACACCGCGCTGAATACCGGTCTGTGCACCTCTCCGACCGCCGACCCCGCGATCAAGAACAACAACAATTGCGTGTTGCGCGGCGTGCCGGGCGATTACAC
>JBFWWQ010000045.1:0-16086 GCA_050246095.1 Pseudorhodoplanes sp. | reverse complement strand
TGTGAAAATAATCGGGCGCGGAAATATCGGTGGGCTTCATTCTCTCCTCGGACGCGCCCCACGCAGAACTTCACCCGTGCAGCGGCGTGTTACGTTTCTTCCCGTGGCCCGGCTTGTATCCGCCGAATCCGTCGAGCATTTTAATTGGTCGATTTCGGAGTTTCCATAAGCCACGGACGGCTTTACGACGGAAGTCTTACATTTGTTCGTGAGTTCCTTTGGTGCGATGCAGCGATTGATGGCCCGGTCCCCAGCCAGCATGCGGGAGGTAACATGAGCCCGCCCGCTTTGATCCTTTTCGACTGCGACGGAACGCTGGTCGACAGCCAGCAGATGATCTGTGCTGCGATGCAACAAGCCTTTGCCGATCACAATCTGGCCTGTCCGCCGCGGCCGAAGGTGCTGGCGATTGTCGGGCTTTCGCTGCCGGTTGCGGTGGCGCGGCTGGCGGAGGGCCGCGCCGGTTTCCCGGTGGACAGCATCGTGGAGCGCTACAAGGCGGCGTTCTTCCGCATGCGGCAATCCGGCGAATATGTGGAGGCGCTGTATCCGGGCGCACGCGAAGCGGTGGAGAGCCTGGCTGCACAACCGCAGGTACAGCTCGGCATCGCGACCGGCAAGTCGCAGCGCGGGGTGCGCGCGGTGCTCGGCCATCACGGCCTGCTTTCGCATTTTTCGGTGATCAAGACCGCCGACGACGCGCCCTCCAAGCCGCATCCCGGCATGGTGCTGGACGCCATGACGGAAACCGGCGCGCAGCCGCAGCACACCGTGCTGATCGGAGATACCAGCTACGACATGCAGATGGCGCGTGCCGCAGGCGTGCGCGCCATCGGCGTGAATTGGGGCTATCATCCGGTCGATGCGCTGCGGGCGGCGGGTGCGCAGGCGGTGGTGGAGAGTTTCGCTGAGCTTGCCCGAATGCTGGACGCGATTCCCTCTCTCCGCGTGCGGGGAGAGGGTGACGAGCGGCAAAGCAGCGAGCCGGGTGAGGGGAACTCCCCACCGGCGCGGGCAGCCGAAACAGCCCCTCACCCGCCCGCGGTCGCTCCGCTCCGCGGCCGACCTCTCCCCGCAAGCGGGGAGAGGTGATGTCCATGCGCGACATTTTCGAGGACATTTTCAAGAGCAATCCGCTCGACCCGATGGAGGCGGCGCGCAAGACCATGCGCGGCTCGCTGCGCAAGCGCTTCTACGAGAAGGCGAGCGTCGAGGAAGGCGAGGGCGGTTTCCGCATCCTGCTCGACGGCCGCCCGGTCAAGACGCCGACGCGGCACAGCTTCGCCGCGCCCACGCGCGCACTGGCGGAGGCGATCGCGGAGGAATGGAATGCGCAGAAGGACGTCATCGATCCGATGACCATGCCGCTGACGCGGCTCGCCAATTCCATCATCGACGGCGTGGCGGAGAACCGCGTCGCCGTCGCCGCCGAGATCGAGCAATATCTCGGCTCGGACCTGCTCGTATACCGCGCGGAGGGACCCGACGGGCTGGTGGCGCAGCAGACGAAGCTATGGGATCCGGTGCTGGACTGGGCACGCGAGGCGCTCGGCGCACGCTTCATGCTGGCGCAGGGCGTGAGCTTCGTGACCCAGCCGGCGCAGGCTTTGCGCGCGGCGGCCGCCGCGATCCCGGCGGATCCCTGGCGGCTCGGTGCGACGCACGCGATCATGACCATCACGGGCTCGGCGCTGCTGGCGCTGGCGGTGGAGCGCGGCGCGATCGCCCCGGCACAGGCCTGGACGGCGGCGCAGGTGGACGAGGACTGGAACGCCGCCACCTGGGGCACCGATCCGCTGGTGCAGGAGCGCAATGCGCGACGCTTCGCCGAATTGCAGGCGGCGGCGCGCGTCTTCACGCTGCTGCCGTAGCTGGCAGGAGGCTTGCGCGCGAGCGTTGACCCGCCGCGATGCGTGCTCGGATACTCGCGGCGCTGCGCGTTGCGCCGGACCGGACCGCCATGAACGAGCGTGCGGGCGTTTCCATCGCCATCCTGTCGAGCTCGCTCGGCGGGCTCGCGGCCGTCGCGACGCGCTTCATCGTCGAGGTCGCCGATCCCGTCACCATCGCGGCCTTCCGCTTCGGCGGCGGGGCGCTGCTCCTGCTGCCGATCGCGTTCCTCGCCGGCTGCCGCTGGCCGCCGCGCCGCGACTGGCCCGGCACGGCGCTGCTCGGCCTGATGTTCTTCGCGCTGTTCTTCATTGTTTACAACCTCGCGCTTGCCTACACGACGGTCGCGCGCGCGACGCTGGCGCTGTCCACGCTGCCGCTCCTGACCATGCTGGTCGCGGCCATGCTGCGTGCGGAGCCGCTGACCGCGCGCAAGACCTGCGGCGTGCTGATCGCGATGGGCGGGGTCGCGCTGGCGCTCCTGACGGGGCTCGGCGGCGCGCCGGACGGTGCGTGGCGCGGCGATCTGCTGATGGCCGGCGGCACGCTGGCGATGGCCTTCTACAATGTCTGGTCGCGGCCGTTCATCGCGCGATCGAGCCCGCTCGGCTTTGTCACCGCGAGCATGGCGGCGGGCGGCGGGGCGCTTGTCCTCGCTGCCTTCGCGCGCGGCGGTTTCGACGTCCTGCCCGCGTTCGGGATGCCGCAATGGCTTGCCGCCGCCTATCTCGGCGCCCTCGGCGGCGCCGCGGCGTTCTATCTCTGGATTCTGGCCCTACGACTGACGACGCCCACGCGGGTCGCGAGTACGATGGCGGTCAATCCGCTCGCCGCCTCGGCCGGGGCGGCTCTGGTACTCGGCGAGCCGTTTGGGCTGAATGTCCTTGTCGGGATCGTCGCGGTCTTTCTGGGGATATGGATCGCCTCGACGACGGCCGGATCACAAGCGGCGTGAACCGGACTGCCGGTTCCGGCGACTAAGGGTCTCGCGGGGAAATGCGTCCGCGTCCGAATTCTCCGGGGCCTCCCATGAAAATCACGCTCGATCTCTCGAAGCTCCTGCAGGAGGGGCGGATCACCGCTGCCGAGGCGGAGCGGCTGAAGGCGCTCGCCGCGCAGGAGACCGGATTGCTCGCGCTCAATCTGCTGGTCGGCTTCGGCGTGATCGCCGTCAGTGCCGGGGCGGTGGCATTCCTGCTCGCGGCCTTCGAATTCTCGCTGCTGCCGGTGGCGGGCGTGGGCGCCGGGTTGTTCGCGCTCGGGCTTGCGCTGTCGCTGTCGGGTGCGCGGCAATGGGAGCTGCTGGCGCAAATCTGCATCGTGCTCGGCGCGCTGATGCTGGCCGGCGGCCTTTACTTCATCGACAAGGGCTCGCTGCGGGTGACGCTCGCCGTCACTGCAGGCCTTGCCGCGGCTGCCATGCTCGCGCGGTCGAGTTTGCTCGCGGCGCTCTCGGTGCTGTCGCTGGCCGCGATCATCGGCGCCTCCACCGGCTATTCGCACGCCACCTATTCGCTCACCGTCGAGGAGCCGACCGTCACCATCGCGGTATTCTCGGCGCTGGCGCTCGGCGCCTACCTCTTGTCGAAGAAGCTGCCGGCGGACTACGAGCGGCTCGCCATCACCGCCTCGCGCACCGCGCTGCTGCTGATCAATTTCGGCTTCTGGATCGGCTCGCTCTGGGGCGACCGGCTGCGGCTGCCGCGCGCGATCCTGGGCGGGGGACCCGACGCGCTGAAGGACGCGGCGCTGCGCACGGCCGACATTGCGCCCGTCGTGTTCTCGATCGGCTGGGCCTTGGCGCTGATCGGCGTCGCGATCTGGGGCGTGAAGGAAAATCGCCGCTGGGTGGTGAATGTCGCGGCCGTGTTCGGCGCGATCCACTTCTATACGCAGTGGTTCGCGAAACTCGGCGCCAACCCGCTGTCGGTCCTGCTTGCCGGCATCCTGATGCTCGGCATCGCGCTCGGTTTGCGGGCGTTCAACCGCCCATCCGCTTCCGGCGCAAGCTGACTCCGCTGAAGGCGCGCTCCAGCCGCCCGAGATGGGTAAAGCCAAATCCGGCCTGGTATTTGAGGCCCATGCCCAGCGCGCGGTCGACTCCGATATGGGCGGTCCAGACCAGCGCGATCTGCACCAGGATCAGGGCCGGCAGCAGGAATCCGAGCAGCGCGAGCGCGATCGGTCCGAGCAGGGTATGGGCGGCATTGTAGACGATAGCGCCGGTGCGGGGGCCGCTGAGATAGCCGAGAAAGCTCAGATCCGGCACCAGGAACAGGATCGCGAACAGCCACCAGGTCTCCGCCACCCGGTCGAACAGGACGCAGGCCAGGATGAACAGGGCGGCGCCTTCCGCCCGCAGCAGAAGCCGCGGCCAGCCGCTGACGCCAAACGGTTGATGGGGTTCGTCCATATCGCCTCCCGCCGCCGGACCCGGCATTCCATGCCGCCGCGCGGCCATGCTATGCCAGTTTTGCCGGTTTTCGGAGAGACGGATAGCGATGAAGGCGATTGTCGAGCGGCTGGACAAGCGGCGGGCGGAAGCGCGCCTGGGCGGGGGCGAGCGGCGCATCGAGGCCCAGCACAAGCGCGGGAAGCTGACCGCGCGCGAGCGCATCGAACTGTTCCTGGACAAGGGCTCGTTCGAGGAATTCGACATGTTCGTCGAGCACCGCTCCAGCGAATTCGGCATGGAAAAGCAGAAAATCCCCGGCGACGGCGTGGTCACCGGCTGGGGCACGGTGAACGGGCGGCCGGTCTTCCTGTTCTCCAAGGATTTCACCGTCTTCGGCGGCTCGCTATCGGAGACGCATGCGCAGAAAATCGTCAAGGTGCAGGACATGGCGATGAAGGCGCGCGCCCCGATCGTCGGGCTGTTCGATGCCGGCGGCGCCCGCATCCAGGAGGGCGTGGCCGCGCTCGGCGGCTATGGCGAGGTGTTCAAGCGCAACGTCATCGCCTCGGGCGTGATCCCGCAGATTTCCGTCATCATGGGACCGTGCGCGGGCGGCGACGTCTATTCGCCGGCGATGACCGACTTCATCTTCATGGTGAAGGACACGAGCTACATGTTCGTCACCGGGCCCGACGTGGTGAAGACGGTGACCAACGAGGTGGTGACGGCGGAAGAACTGGGCGGCGCCTCGGTGCATGCAACGAAATCCTCCGTCGCCGACGGCGCCTTCGAGAACGACGTGGAATGCCTGCTGCAGATGCGCCGGCTGATCGATTTCCTGCCCTCGAACTGCGCCTCCGGCGTGCCGGAATGGCCGAGCCACGACGACATCGAGCGCGTGGACAACTCCCTCGATACGCTCATTCCGGAGAACCCGAACAAGCCCTATGACATCAAGGAACTGATCCTGAAAGTCGTGGACGAGGGCGACTTCTTCGAAATCTCCCCGAGCTTCGCCAAGAACATCGTCACCGGCTTTGCGCGCGTGGCCGGACGCACGGTGGGTTTCGTCGCCAACCAGCCGATGGTGCTCGCCGGCGTGCTCGATTCCGACGCCAGCCGCAAGGCCGCGCGCTTCGTGCGTTTCTGCGATGCGTTCGAAATCCCGATCGTCACCCTTGTCGACGTGCCGGGCTTCCTGCCCGGCACCGCGCAGGAATATGGCGGGCTGATCAAGCACGGCGCCAAGCTCCTGTTCGCCTATTCGCAGGCAACGGTGCCGCTCGTCACCGTCATCACCCGCAAGGCTTTCGGCGGCGCCTATGACGTGATGGCTTCCAAGCATGTCGGCGGCGACCTGAACTATGCCTGGCCGACGGCGCAGATCGCGGTGATGGGGGCGAAGGGCGCGGTCGAGATCATCTTCCGTGCCGACATCGCGGATGCGGAAAAGACCGCGCAGCATACCAAGAATTACGAGGAGCGGTTCCTCTCTCCCTTCGTCGCCGCCGAGCGCGGCTATATCGACGACGTGATCATGCCGCATTCCACCCGCAAGCGCATCGCGCGCGCGCTCGCCATGCTGCGGGGCAAGAAGGTGGAGATGCCGCCGCGCAAGCACGACAATCTGCCGGTGTGATTCACGGCGGGAGGTCTCTGTGAAGCTGGTCTCAGTAACCGTTCAGAATTTTCGCAGCATCAGCACGGCTCGAAGAATACCAATTGCCCAACTCACGACGTTGGTTGGACCAAATAATGAAGGAAAATCAAATATCCTTAGAGCGCTTGTGATCGCCACAAATACTCTAATCGACAAGCGGCCCGGAGCCATGACTCGCGCCAGACGCATCTCAATGCCCAGCCGCCGCCGAAGAGGGCGTCAGGACCGTTACGTGTGGGTGACGGACTGTCCACTTAGGCTGCAGTCCAAGGCCAGCAACGGCTCAACGATTACTCTTGAATTTGATTTGTCTGAGACTGAAATAGAGGAGTTCCGTGTCTCCATCGGTAGCAAACTAAATGGAACGCTCCCAATATCGTTTTCGTTCACGAAGGATAGGGAGGCGGTCACAATACCGAAGCAGGGGCGCGGTCAGAAAGTTCTCAACAGCAAAGCCAATCAGATCGCGGCGTTCATAGCGGGGAAAATTGAAATTCAATACATCCCCGCTGTTCGAACAGCCGAGTCGTCTCTTACAATCGTCGATGACTTGGTAAGCCGCGAACTTGAAAAGATTGAAGCTAATCCTAAGTACCAACAAGCGTTGGCCGAAATCGCCGCGCTGCAAGAGCCGATTTTAGATGATCTCTCGCAAAAGATCACCGCCACCATGAAGGAGTTCTTGCCGAACATTGCCCAAGCTAAGATTTTGATTCTGGATGACGACCGTAATGTGGCGCTTCGCGGAATTTCGGAAATGAACGTTGACGATGGGGCAGAGACGCCCTTGGACTACAAAGGTGACGGCGTCCAAAGTCTCGCAGCAATCGCACTAATGCGGCATGTGTCGCAAATGCAGCATCAGGGCAAAGACGTATTGATTGCCCTCGAAGAACCAGAATCCCATTTGCATCCATTGGCCATCCGACAGCTACGAAAAGTGTTAATGGAGCTATCAACGCGCCATCAAGTCGTAATTACCACTCACAATCCGATTTTTACAAATCGGTCGGACATTCATCAAAACATTATTGTGAGCCAAAATCGGGCATATTCAGCCGCGTCGGTCAAAGATGTTAGGCAGGTTCTAGGTGTGCGCCTAGATGATAACTTGTCTAGCGCCGAAGTCGTTCTGATCGTCGAGGGCGAAGAAGATCGAATAGCTTTAAAGAGCATCTTGTCATCAATGGATTCCGAATTGAACAAGGAAATTAAGTCTGGTCGGATCGCGATTGATGTACTTGGTGGTGCGAGTAATTTGAGTCACCGAATTCGTTTGCACACGGAAGCAATGTGTAAGGTGCATGTTTTTCTGGACGATGATGGCGCTGGAAAGCAGGCCTATAAATTGGCGCAACAGGATGGGATAATAGAAGCTTCCGGAGTTAACTTTTCAACAGTTAGCGGAAAGACGGAGGCGGAACTTGAAGATTTGTATGATGGCTCCGTCTATGAAAGTATCATTCATGCTGAGGCTGGCCTCCCGTGGGTTGAGCAGGGGCCGGATAGTTCAAAGAAGTGGGCTGACCGATTGCGAAATATTTTGAGAAGAGCAGGTAAGCCTCATGACGATCCCGCCGTGATGGCGATTAAAATTAAAGTTGCAACTTCTGCGGCTTCGCAAGGCGTTGGCGCCATGCATGTAAGCAAGAAAGGCCCTGTTGAGAGTTTGGTGAGTGCTTTGAAGTCAAAATTAGATAATTGATTTGTTCCGTAGGCGATATTGTACCCACGCGCCATCCACCCACAGGAGAACCCACCGATGCTCGCGTTCCGCCCCGGCCTGGCTACCGCCATCGCCTTCGCGCTCGCCGTCGTCGGTTCAACCATCGTGAGCGATCCTTCCATGTCACAATCCGCGACCAGTCCCGTCACCACCTCGTCCGGCCTTCAGTATATCGACACCAAGCCCGGCACCGGCGCCCAGCCGAAACAGAACCAGACCGCGGTGGTGCATTACACCGGCTGGCTTTACGAGAACGGCGTGAAGGGCCGCAAATTCGATTCCTCCGTCGACCGCAACGAGCCGTTCGAGTTTCCGGTCGGCGCCGGCCGCGTGATCAAGGGCTGGGACGAGGGCGTGGCCGGCATGAAGGTCGGCGGCAAGCGCACGCTGATCGTGCCGCCGCAGCTCGGCTATGGCGCGCGCGGCGCCGGCGGCGTCATCCCGCCGAACGCGACGCTGATGTTCGATGTCGAACTGCTCGGCCTGAAGGGCTGATCCATGCGCGCGCTGGTCCGCATGGCTGTTGCGGTCGCCTGCCTCGCGGCGCTCGCGGGCTGCACCGGAACGCCCGAGGGGAGCGTCGCGCCGGCGCCGGCCATGCCGACCGTGACCACGCCCTCGGGCCTGCAGATCAGCGACACGCAGGTCGGCTCGGGGCCCTCGCTGCGGCCGCGCCAGACCGCGGTCGTGCATTACACCGGCTGGCTCTACCAGAACGGCGCCAAGGGCAAGAAATTCGATTCCTCCGTCGACCGCGGCCGCCCGTTCGAGTTTCCGGTCGGCGCCGGGCGCGTGATCAAGGGCTGGGACGAGGGCGTGCTCACCATGAAGGTCGGGGGAAAGCGCGTCCTCATCATTCCGGCGAATCTCGGCTATGGCGAGCGTGGCGCGCCGCCCGACATCCCGCCGAACGCGACGCTGATTTTCGAGGTCGAGCTGATCGGCGTGAAAGGGTGAGGTTGCCCTACGCGCGCCAGCGGGTCTGCGGAGTGTCCTGATCTTTTTCGAAAACCGGAACCCATCTTTCGGGAGCCTGCTTCACAGCGATGCCGGCGCCGCCGCGCGCACCCGCGCGCCCGGCCGAATCGTCGGCGGCGCCTTGTTCAGGCTTTCGATGGCGAAGCCGGCGGCGGCCTTGTAGCCGGCCATGAAGGCGTTGCGCTCCTGCGGCGGGATCACGTCGTCGATATTGTCGAAGCGCCCGCCGCAGCGCTCGTCCACCATCGCGAGCAGGCCGAACGGTCCGGCGCCGCGGTTGCGCAGCACGAGCTGCGAGATCGGTGCGCAGAATTTCGCGTCGAACGCCGCGAGCGCCGCCGGCGTGGCACCATGTTCGAGCATCGCGGCGCCCAGATGCCGCGCGTCCACGATCGCCTGGCTGCCGCCGTTGGAGCCGGTCGGATACATCGGATGCGCCGCGTCGCCCAGCAGCAGCACCGGCCCGTCCTGCCAGGTGGGGACGGGGTCGCGGTCGATCATCGGGTTCTCGAACACGATGTCGGCGCGCGCGATCAGATCGGGCACGTCGAACCAGTCCCACACCCAGTCCTTGAAATGGTGCGCGAAGTCCGACACCGGCACCTGCCGGAACCAGCCGCTCTGCTTCCAGCCCTCGGCATTGTCCAGCGTGACTTCCGCGATCCAGTTGATGGTCGCAAGGCCGGTGCGCGGATCGGGATGCGAGATCGGGTAGAACACGACGCGCTGGCGGTCGGTGCCGAGGCCGACGAACGAGGCGCCGGAGCGGATCGGCCTGCCCAGCGTGGTGCCGCGCCACATCACCGCGCCGCCCCAGTGGATCGGCGGCTGCGTCGGATGCATCTGCGCGCGGATGGCGGAATGGATGCCGTCGGCGCCGATCAGGAGCGCGCCGCACGCTTCGCCGGTCGCGCCATCGGCATGCTCGATCAGCGCAGCGACGCCGTCCTTCTCCTTGCGATAGGACGAGACGCGGCGGCCGAGCTGCACCGCGTCGCGCCCGAGCCGCGCCACCACGGCGTCGTAGAGCATCATATGGAAGCGGCCGCGATGCACCGCGTATTGCGGCCAGCGATAGCCGGCGCCGAGCCCGCGCGGCTCGGCATAGATGTCGTTGCCGTTGAGCCCGACCAGCGCCCATTCGCGCGCGGGCAGGCCGACGCGGTCGAGGTCGCCTTCGGAAAAGCCGAGATCGTAGAGCTCGCGCACGGCATTGGGCTGCATGTTGATGCCGACGCCGAGCGGACGCATCTCGCGCACCGCCTCGTAGACGATGCAGGGCACGCCGATCTGATGCAGGGTGAGCGCGGCGGCGAGCCCGCCGATGCCGCCCCCGGCGATGATGACTTCGCTGTGACGCATGCGATCGAGAACCCCGGCCGAAGAGGGGCTGAGTCTTAGCGGGGGAAGGGCGGGGCGGGCAAGGGCAGGGCGGCGGCGCGCTGGCGGGACGGCATGAACGGGCGTGTCGCCAAAGCCCGGGGGCCTGCTATCGTCGCCCGCGCCACGGGTCCGAACATGCAATCGATCGAAGTCGAAGGCCGCACGCGCTGCTACGAGGAGGAGGGCGCGGGACCCGCGCTGATCCTCGTGCATGGCAGCCTCAGCAATGCGCGGCAATGGCGCACGCTCGCCGAAAATCTGCGCGCCCGCCACCGCGTGATCGCGCTGGATCTCTATGCCGGCGACGGCATGCAGGCATCCTTCGAGAACGATTGCGCGCTGGTCGCCGCGCTGCTCGAGCGCGCGGGCGGCGGCGCAACGCTCGCCGGCCATTCCTATGGCGGGGTGGTGGCGGCTGCTGCGGCGCTGCGGGCGCGCGCGTCCCTGTCGAACCTGATCCTGATCGAGCCGTCCTGCTTCCATCTGCTGCGGCAGGAGAAGGCCGCGGAATTTGCCGAGATCGCGGCGGTGCGCGAACGGCAGCAGGCGCTGGCGCAGACCGGCGAAATGGCGGCCTCGGCGCGCTACTTCATCGGCTACTGGATGGGCGAGGGTGCCTTCGATGCGATGCCGGAACGGCGGCAGGTTGCGGTCGCGGCCGCCGTGCCGCGCGTCGCGCAGGAATGGCGGGGAACCTGGGACGATTTCACGCGGCTTGCCGATTATCGCGCGCTCAAGCTTCGCACGCTGCTGGTGCAGGCGCGCGACACGCGCGCGCCCTCCGCGCGCCTCGTCGCCATGCTGCGCGCGGCGATGTCGGATGCCGATGTTGCCGAGATCGAACGCGGTGGCCATATGTCGCCCATCACCAATCCGGAACCGGTCAATGCCGCGATCGCGCGGTTCCTGGCGGCGGCGCCGCGCGGCTGAGGGAATGCGGAGCGTTTTTCAGCGGCCTGTTGAATCTGCTAACGGTAGCCGCAGCGTGCGCGCGCCTGCGCATTGAGACGTCGAAAACCGGGACAAAGCGTCGTATGACGTGGCCGGATTGAGGGCGCGGACGGGGTCTGGCGATCCGCAGATATCGAAAATAATGATTATAAATCAATCATATAGGTTTTCCGTCGCGCCGATGATGGAATGGACGGACCGGCATTGCCGCTACTTCCACCGCCTGCTGACGCGCCGGGCGCGGCTCTATACCGAGATGGTGACGACCGGCGCGGTGCTGCACGGCGACCGCGCGCGCCTGCTCGGCTTCGATCCCGCCGAACATCCGGTGGCCTTGCAGCTCGGCGGCTCCGAGCCGCGCGCGCTCGCGCAATGCGCGCGCATCGGCGCCGCATTCGGCTATGCGGAAATCAACCTCAATGTCGGCTGTCCGTCCGACCGCGTGCAGGAAGGCCGCTTCGGCGCCTGCCTGATGGCGGAGCCCGGCCTGGTGGGCGATTGCGTCGCGGCGATGAAGGCAGTGGTGCGCATCCCGGTCACGGTGAAATGCCGCATCGGCATCGACGAGCAGGACCCGGAGGCCTCGCTCGACGTGCTGACCGGCGCGGTCAAGGCTGCCGGTGTCGACGCCATGATCGTGCATGCCCGCAAGGCCTGGCTCGACGGCCTGTCGCCGCGCGAGAACCGCGATATCCCGCCACTCGATTACGACCGCGTCTATCGCCTCAAGCGCGCACATGCCGATCTGCCGGTGTCGATCAACGGCGGCATCGCCTCCGTCGAGGCGGCGGCCGCGCATCTGGCGCAGGTCGACGGCGTGATGATGGGCCGCGCCGCCTATCAGGAGCCGTGGCGGCTCTTATCGGTCGATCCGCTGATGTTCGGGGAGCCTGCGCCCTTTGCCTCGCCGAAGGCGGCGCTCGAAGCCTTCCTGCCCTATGTCGAAGCCGAACTTGCCCGCGGCACGCGGCTGCACGCCATCACCCGTCACATCCTCGGCCTGTTCCGCAGCGTGCCCGGCGCGCGCGCCTTCCGCCGGCACCTCTCGACGCAGGCTGTCAAGCCCGGCGCCGGAATAGGTGTCCTGAAGGAGGCGATGGCGCTGGTGATGGACTCGCGCCCGGAATCGGCGCACATCGCAGCCGCGTAGATTCGTCGGGGTTTTTCACCATGTTCGGGCTTCCCGCGGGCGAGCTGATGATGCTTGCCGCACTGATCGTCGCGGGCGGCGCGGTGACCGGCCTCCTGGCCGGGCTGTTCGGCGTCGGCGGCGGCGGCGTGATCGTGCCGGTGCTGTATGAAATCTTCCGCATCGCCGGCGTGCCGGACGAGGTGCGCATCCAGCTCTGCGTCGGCACCTCGCTCGCGATCATCATCCCGACCTCGATGCGCTCGTTCGCGGCGCATCGCGCGCGCGGCAAGCTGCCGACGGAAATCCTTCGCATCTGGGCGATGCCCGTGGTTCTGGGGGTCGCGATCGGCGGCCTGATCGCGGCCTTCGCGCCGGCTTCGGTGTTCGAGGCGGCTTTCGTCGTGATCGCGATCGTGATCGGCGCGAAATTCCTGTTCGGGCGCGACAGCTGGCGCCTCGGCGACGCGCTTCCCGGCCGCCTGGCCATGAACGCTTACGGCCTCGTCATCGGACTCTATTCCGCGCTGATGGGCGTCGGCGGCGGATCGGTCTCCACCGCGATCCTCACGCTCTACAACCAGCCGATCCATTCCGCCGTCGGCATCGCTGCAGGCGTCGGCCTGATCATCTCGATCGCGGGCACGATCGGATTCATCCTGGCGGGATTGCCGCACCAGGCCCTGATGCCGCCGCTTTCGCTCGGCTATGTCTCGCTGATCGGGTTCGCGCTGATGGCGCCGATCAGCGCCTTCGTCGCGCCCTATGGCGCGCGGCTCGCGCATGCGCTGCCGCGCCGCAAGCTGGAAATCGCGTTCGGCATTTTCCTGTGGGCGATCGCCGTGCGCTTCATTTTCGCGCTGTTGCCGTGAAGGACCCGAAATGGCCGATGCCGGGGATTTTCGGCGTATCGCGCTGGCGCTCGAAGGCACGAAAGAGGCGCCGCATTTCGACCGCCGCGCCTTCAGGGTGAATCGCATCTACGCGACGCTCGCCGCCGACCGGCGGACCGCCAACCTGAAATTCCTGCCCGAGGACCAGGCACTGAAATGCACAGTGGCGCCGGAGGCGTTCCAGGCCGTGCCGGGCGGCTGGGGACGGCAGGGCTGGACCACCGCGGTGCTTTCCGAATTGAAGGTCCGTGAACTGGAGCAGGCGCTGGAAATCGCGTGGCGTCTCGCCGTTCCGAAGACGCCGTGGCGCCGGTCGTGAGGCGAGAGTCTGCTTCAATGGCGTTGAATCAGACTCGTCGCTCATCTTTTTGTTCGGGCATGATCTTTTCCGAAAACCGGTTCCCGCTTTTCGGGATCATGCCTTATGGATACCCGCGCGGCACCAGCTTGTCGCCGCGCACCTCCCAGCTTTCCAGCCGGTTGAGGAAGGTCATGTCGTCAAGGCAGCTATGTTATCCATTTTGCAACAACGTCAAATTCAACAAGTTCTTTTTTTGAGTTTCTCTTTCGAATGGGGCGGCATTCAATATCGACAAAGCCAAGCTTGTCCAGCATTGCAGCATAGAGTTTCTCAACCGGAAGAAGCGCTCCGTAGAAAGTTGAATTTCCCACAATGTAGTGAATTTCGGCGCGGCGATTCAATATTGAAATCAGATTTTGCAAATGCAGCCACATGTCCTCAAAGTACTTGGCGACATACGCTGATAGTAGCAGGCCGTTCTTGTTTCTATTGTGAGCAATTTGCCCAAGAGCGAAATCGAGATCGGGGTTGCGGAATCGATTGGACGACGAGTTCCATTTGGTTAGTCGACTTGTTGCAATACCCCACGTTCCACCAATGGCCTTCCAGTCCAACTCTCCAGCCTCTCTCGCATGGCGAAGAAATCCGAGCCAGTACATATATGGTCGCAATTCACGAATATAGCTCATGCGATTTGCATAAGGAGGAGATGTAACAACCAGATCGAACGGTCCGTGAATCGCGTCGGCCAGATGGCGTGCATCTGCCAGCTGTACGTCTGCGTTGCCGGAAGGATTGTCACTAGCTCCGTCGAGGACGAATTGAACGTCTGCGCGGAAGACAGTTTCAAAATTCATACCGAACGGGATTGCGACTTGCCTTTCATCCTTGAACGACATCGATTGATGGTTAAACGCTGCATTTGAAATGGAAATCAATGTCCGACAGAAAGCCACCGAGAGCAGGGCATATTCTTTCGAGCTTGGTTTGGACAGGAAGCGGATGGCGGCTTGGAGTCGAGTCAGAAACGACAGTGCAGCTTCAGGCCACCACCGTTCGATATTGTGAATTGGCGGATATTCGGTCGGCGTTATCTTGTCCTTGCGAACCAGATCGAGCGCTCGTTCCGCGAGGTGCTGTGTGGTGGCGATGTCTGCTGCTGAATACCGGTCGATCTTGGCGCTGCCAAGCCATATCAGGAACGGATTTATGTCGGTAGTGACGCTCTCATGGCCGTGATATGCGGCGCTCAGGGCCGTGGTCGCGGTTCCGCAAAATGGATCGAGAACGCGCGCAGTCGGGTCGCTTTGCGCGATGATCTCTTCGACGATCTTGACGGAATAAGCGGGGGTCAGTCTGAGCCAACCGTGGCGACCCGTTTTGAGATTGTGCTTGTGCGTGTAGTCTGCGCGCTGCTGAAGTTTTCTACTCGCGGCCGCGGTCATTTCCCGTCCGGCTCCAAAAGCGCTCGAAGCGCGCTCTCGATTTCCTTTCGTAGCACCACGCTATTCCGCTTAAAGAAGGCCGCTAAATCATAGCCGACAATGTCGCGCATGAAATCGTAAGTTGAGATGAGTGAGTCATTTGCCCCCTCAATCCCAGTCAAAACCGCCCACTTCTCTGTGCGGTATCGAAGCAGGATGTCGCTATCGATTTGTGTGGAGAGGATCGCTGCGCAAGGAAAGTAGGCTTTTGTGTAAGCCGTTACGGCATTGGCAATGTCTGCATTCTGGCGCTTGGAATCTTTGCTCTTGTAACCTTGTCGCACTTCAAAAACCGTACCATTCAGGTTGCGCAAAATCTTTTGGTCGACACCCAAGCTCTTCGCGGCTTCGTTCATCCATGTTTGAAATCTGGCGCGCTTCGCTTGATCCTGAATCTTGTCGAGGGGTACGCGCCCGTCGAGGTGGAGTGCACGCGTCTTGCCGTTTGGAAGCGGGATTTGATAGGACCATGTTACATCGGAAGGTTGTAGATCGAAGGAGTCCGCGAGGATTCTGCGGAACAGCTTCTCGCATCCTATGCCAATCTGTCGATATACGCTTGTCATGCCGCCGGCAGCCTTGTGTGCTGCATACATCAGCGGATTGTCCAGCCCGAACCAGCTATAGAAAACGTCGCTTTGATAAAGCGTCTGAAATTGCGAGAGCGTCAGCCCGCCGCCACTTGAGCCCTGACCGAACTTTGGCCGATAGCTGGCGCAGACGCGAATCGGATCGAGCACCGCTTTCAAATATTCGTCGTCCGCTGACAAGATCGATCCGAATCTGCTCAATATCCTAAGCTGCTAATGCTATACGAATAAGTTAGGCATCGCACCCTATCCCTCAAAAAAGTGTGTTGAAAGGTGAGTGGCTTGAGATGCCCGATATTGCACAAAATCGTGTCGCGCCTGGCGTAATTACGGATACCCGCGCAGCACCAGCTTGTCGCCGCGCACCTCCCAGCTTTCCAGCCGGTTGAGGAAGGTCATGCCGAGCAGGCTGGTGCGCAACTGTCCCGGCTGCGCGATCAGCGCGGGCACCTGGCGCTCGACGACGCCGCCCACCGCGATGCGGTCGAGCGTGACGGAAGCCGCGCGCGTGCGTCCGTTCGCGGTGTCCACCGTGACGCTGTAATTGAGGACCTCGAGCGGCAGCCCCGCGGCCCTGGCGGCCTCCTGCGTCAGCACCACGGCGCTGGCGCCGGTGTCGAGGATCATCGGGATATTGGCGCCGTTGACCTGCGCCGACACGCCGAACGAGCCGCTGCGGCCGCGCGCGATCTCGACGACATTGGCG
>JBFWWQ010000044.1:0-16503 GCA_050246095.1 Pseudorhodoplanes sp. | reverse complement strand
GTTTGGGGGGGGTGTGGGTGGCGTGCTGATTTGGTGCGCGCGGGGTGTGGGGCATCCCTCCGAAGAGCGAACTCTGAGGAAAACTCCCCTCACCCGCCTCGCTGCGCTCGGCGACCTCTCCCCGCACGCGGGGAGAGGTGACCGGGCGCCCGCCCTCACATCCCGAACGCGGTCCTGCGGCTGTTGCTGGCGCGCAGGTTGCGGAAGCGCGCCAGGGCCCAGAGCGGGAAGAATTTCGCATAGCCGTGGTAGCGCAGGTAGAACACGCGCGGGAAACCGGTCGCGGTGTAAAGCTCCTCCGGCCACAGGCCGTCCGCGCCTTGCGTGCGCGAAAGGTATGCGATGCCGCGCGCCACGGCGGGATGGTCGACCTCCCCCGCCGCCATCAGCCCCAGCAGCGCCCAGGATGTCTGCGAGGCCGTGCTCGGCGCCTTCTCGTAGCCTTTGTAGTCGAGCCTGTAGCTCGTGCCGTCCTCGCCCCAGCCGCCATCGTCATTCTGGATCGCGATCAGCCAGTCGGCCGCCTTGGCCACCATCGGCTCCTTGCGGTCCATACCCGCCGCGTTGAGCGCGCACAGCGCCGACCAGGTGCCGTAGATGTAGTTCATGCCCCAGCGGCCGTACCAGCTGCCGTCCTTGCGCTGGTCGCGGCGCAGATAGTCGATCGCGCGCGCCATGTCCTTGTTGGTCGCGGGCTTCTCGCCGAGCTGCGCCAGCATCGAGAGGCAGCGCGCCGAGACATCCGCGGTCGGCGGATCGAGCAGCGCGCCGTGGTCGGAGAACGGGATGTGGTTGAGATAGTCGTAGTTGTTGTCGGCGTCGAAGGCGCCCCAGCCGCCGTTGCGGCTCTGCAGCCCCCTCACCCACTCGTCGCCGCGCGCGATCGCCTCGTCGAAACGGGGCGCCCCGTCGCGCTTCTGCGCGCGGTCCATCGCCATGACGACGACGGCGGTGTCGTCGAGATCGGGATAATGGTCGTTGCGGTACTGGAAGGCCCAGCCGCCCGGCCGCACGTTCGGGCGCTGCGCGATCCAGTCGCCCTTCACGTCCAGCACCTGCAGCGGCTTCAGCCAGGCGAGCCCGCGCTCGGCCTGCGCGATGGCCTTCGGATCGTCGGTCTCCAAGAGCGCCTGCGCGACCAAAGCGGTGTCCCAGACCGGCGAGACGCAGGGCTGGCAATAGGCCTCGTCGTCCTTGACCACCAGCAGCTTGTCGATCGATTGGCGCGCGATGGCGCGGTCGGGATGGCTCTCGGGATAGCCGAGCACGTCGAACATCATCACCGCATTCGCCATCGCCGGGAAAATCGCGCCGAGCCCGTCCTCGCCGTTCAGGCGCTCGCGCGTGAAGGCGACCGCCTCGTCGATCGCCCGCTGGCGCGACCCCTTCGGGAAGCGCGGCTCGGCGAGCTTGAGCAGCGCATCGACGCCGCGGAAGAACGCATACCAGAACCATTTCTGGTGCGGTGCCTTCGGCTTCGGCCCGACCGCGGACGGCGCCTGCAGGAACAGTTCGTCGATGCCGATGCCGCGCTTGTTGCGCGCCTTGGGCTGCAGCGCATAGAGCACCAGCAGCGGCACGATCACCGTGCGCGCCCAGTAGGAAATCTTGTCGATGTGGAAGGGAAACCATTTCGGCAGCAGCATGATCTCGACCGGCATGGTCGGGACGGCGCTCCAGGGCAGGATGCCGTAGAGCGCAAGGAGAACGCGCGTGAACACGTTGCTCTCCGACGCCCCGCCGCGCGCAAGGATCGCCTCGCGCGCGCGCTGCATGTGCGGCGCGTTGACCGAATCGCCGATCATCTTCAGCGCAAAGTAAGCTTTCACGCTCGCGCTCATGTCGAAGGCGCCGACATGAAACAGCGGCCAGCCGCCATGCGCCCCCTGGATGCGGCGCAGATAGGCGCCGATCTTGCGCTCCCGTTCCGCGTCCGCGCGCTCGCCGAGGTAATGCACCAGCAGCACGTATTCGGCGGGAATCGTGGCGTCGGCCTCAAGCTCGAACACCCAGTGGCCGTCCGGCTGCTGGCGCTCGAGGATGGCGCGGGTGGCGCTCGCGATATGCCGCTCCAGTTCGGCGGCGGCCGGGGTCGCGGCAAGCGTTGCGGTGGCGGACAGGTCGGTCATGGTCATCGAATTCGTGCGCGTCGTATCTCTTTGTTGTCATTCCGGGGCACGCGCGAAGCGCGTGAGCCCGGAATCCATAACCTCGGTTCATGATTATGGCTTCCGGGCCCGCGCCTTCGGCGCGTCCCGGAATGACCGCGATAATAGTCATTCCGGACGCCGCGCAGCGGCGATCCGGAATCCAGACGCAAGCGATATCCTCGGTTCTGGATTCCGGGTTCGGCTCGCCGCTGCGCGGCGCCCCGGAATGACCAATACAAATTCAAACGCTCCACCATCACGAAGTCCGATTCAGAATAAGCGCGGCCGCCCTGTTCCCCGAGCGGATCGAGCCCTCGATGGTCGCGGGCAGGCCGGTATCGGTCCAGTCGCCCGCCAGCGTCACGTTGGGGAAACGGGTGCGCGGGCCGGGGCGCCTGCGTTCCTGCGCAGGCAATGCGGCGAAAGTGGCGCGCTTCTCGCGCACGATCTGCCAGGCGGGGAGCCCGGCGGCAACGCCCAGGACCCGCGCCACATCGGCCCAGATCCGCGGCGCCAGTTCCTCGCGCGGGGTCTCCAGCAGGCGGTCGCCGTTGCTGATGGTGATGGAGATGCGGTCGGGGAAGGCGAATATCCACTCCACCATCCCGCCCACGACCCCGGTGATCAGCGGCGCCCCGGCGGGCGGCGCGAGCTTGAAATGCGCGTTCACGATGGCGCGGAAATCGTCGGGGACGGTGAGATTCGGGACGAGGTCGGCGGCGACCGGCGGCGGCACCGCCAGCAGCACCTGGTCGCCGGGTGAGAGTTCGGTCATGGCGTCACCGAAATCGAGCCGCGTGGCACGTCCGCCCTCGAGAGTGAGTGCGCGCAGCCTCTGCCCGAATTCAACCGGCATGCCGCGTTCGGAGAGAAATTTCAGCGCCGGATCGACAAAGGCTTTCGCAAGCCCCGCATAGGCGACCAGCGGCCGGCAGGAGCGCCCGCCCGCCATCAGCGTCTCGCGCACCACCTGCGCCGCGAGCCTTGCGGTCGATTGCGGGACATCGGTGTTCAGCGCAGCGACGAAAAGCGGCTGCCACAGCCGGCGATAGAGCGTGCCCTCGCAAGCCATCGCGTCGGCGATCGTGTCGTCCGGCGCGGCACGCAGCAGGCCCAGCACCCGCAGATAGTCGAGCGGGCGGGTGCCCGGCACGCGGCGCCTGGAATCGAAAATCCACCAGCCGATGCGCCCCGCATTCGGACGCAGCAGCCAGCGTTCGCCGGTTTCCAGATCGACAAAGGGAAATTCCGCCTGCTCCGGCCCGCGCAGCATGTTTTCCGCACCGAGCGCGCGCAGGTAATCCATCGCCGCGCGATTGCCCGACAGCAGCAGGTGGTTGCCGTTGTCGATCTCCATGCCGAGCGTCTGGTCGAAATAGGAGCGGCAGCGCCCGCCCGCCTGCCGCGCCGCCTCGGTGACGCGCACGCGCCGGCCCGCCTGCACGAGCGCGACGGCGGCGGCGAGGCCGGAAAGCCCGGCGCCGGCGATGTGGATCGTGGGCTGCGGCATCAGAACAGCGCGTGGCGCAGCATGATCCAGACGAGATGCGGCTTGCCGATGCGCACGCGCCCGCGCGGGGCTGCGAATCCGCGCGCGATCATGCGCGCCAGCATGACCTTGTAGGCCTGCGCCATCGCGCGCGGCGTGCGCACCGTGCGGCGCGGCGCGCGGTGCATGATCGCCTCGGATTCGTCAAAGTGCTTCTGCGCGCGTTCGAGCACCCACAGACAGGCCTTGCCGACCCGCGGGTCGGCCATCGCCGCCTGCGGGTCGCCGGTCGTGATGCCGGCCTCCGCCAGCGCCTCGCGCGGCAGATACAGGCGGTTGATCCCGGCATCCTCATCGATGTCGCGCACGATATTGGTGAGCTGCAGCGCGCGGCCGAGATGGTGCGCGAGCGCGATCCCCTCCTCGCGCCCCATGCCGAACACCTTGACGCAGAGCCGGCCGACCGCGCTCGCGACGCGGTCGCAATACAGGTCGAGCGTCCTGAAGTCCGGAGCCTGGATGTCGGCCTGCACGTCCATTTCCATGCCGTCGATGACGGCGAGGAAATCCGCGCGCTCGAACTTGAATTCCCGCAGCGGCGTCGCGAGGCCCGCCAGGCGCGGCGGCGGATGGCCGGCATAGAGCGCCTCCACATCCGCGCGCCAGCGGTTCAGCTCCGCCAGCCGCTCGTGCTTCGGTCCGCCCTCGTCGGCGACGTCGTCCACCGCGCGGCAGAAGGAATAGATTTCGTAGATCGCCTCGCGCTGCTCCCTGGGCAGGATGCGCATGCCGGCATAGAAGGAGGAGCCGGACGCGCGGCGCGCGGCGAGTTCTGCCGTGCTCTCGGTCGCCGCCTGCATGGTCAAGCGTCCTGTGCCTTGTGACCCGTCCGCGCCTTGGGATGCGGTTTGGGTCGCGTCAGCCGGCGCAGCAATTCACTCAGCATCGCCAGGATGCCGATGCCGAGAAATTCCGCCTTGCTGTGGTGCACGCGCTCGCTCAGCGGATCGCGGACCTTCAGGCCCGCATTGAGGCGGCGCGCGACGCGCTGGATGACCGCGACGTTGACGCCGAGCCGCGTGTCGGCGATCTGCGCGGCGAACGGCGCCGACCGGTCGAGCAGCGTGTCGGTGCGCTCCGCCAGCGCACGGATGACGCGCAGCAGCGCGGGAGACGCTTTCGGCGCCGTCAGCGCCTCGACCGCAAGCCCTTCCTTGGCGAGCGCGTCGAGCGGGACATAGACGCGGTCGAGCGCCTTGAAGTCCTTCGCGCAGTCCTGCAGGTGGTTGATGATCTGCAAAGCCGCGCACAAGGCGTCGTTGGCCGGCCAGGTGTCGCGGCTCTCGCCGTGCACGTCGAGCACGAAGCGGCCGACCGGCATGGCGGAATAGGTGCAGTAATGGATCAGCTCGTCCCAGTCCGCATAGCGACGCTTGGTCACGTCCATGCGGAAGGCGGTCAGGAGATCCTGCGCATGGCGGGGGCTGAGCTTGCGCTCGGCGAGCACCGCGCGCAGCGGCAGCGCATCCGCGGCGGCGTCGGCACTGCCCAGCAGCGTGTTTTCGAGCGCGTCGAGGCGCGCGAATTTCTCCGGCTCGGACAGGCTCGGATGGTCGGCAATGTCGTCGGCCGCGCGCGCGAAGCGGTAATAGGCCAGGACCGCGGGCCGGTGCCGGGACGCGATGACCGAAGCAACCGGGAAATTCTCGCCGCGATCCGTCTTGGTCGGCGCGATGCCGCCCTGTTCCGTCATGGTGCCGTCTTGGTTCCGTCTGGGGTCGTCGATGCCTTTGCCTGTACCCGCCCCTTCCACAGTCCGCCCCGGCCCCGCCGGTGCTGATAGGCGGAATCGAGCGTGAAAGCCATATAGAAGGCCGCAATGACAGGCAAAAAGGGCCCCCAGAGCGGCGAAAGCCGGTAGAAGCGCAACATCGGCAGAAAGGCGGTCGCCATCAGGCCCCAGGCCACGTAGCCGAGCGCCTGCGCCCAGCCGCCCGCGAACAGCGCCAGCGCCGGCGGGGCGACATAGACGAGGCCCATGCCGAGGATTGTCCCGGCCAGCAGCCGCGGCGAGTAGCGCAGCTGATGATAGGCCGAGCGCGACACCATCCGGCGGATGTCGCCGAGCCCGGGATAGGGCCGCAAACTGTGCACGCGGTCGGTCAGCCCGAGCCAGATCGGCCCCACCGCCTTCAGGCGCGCGCCGAGCGCGCAATCGTCGATCAGCGCATCGCGGATCGCTTCGATGCCCCCCGCCTCGATAAGCGCCGTGCGCCGCACCAGCATGCAGCCGCCGGCCGCGCCCGCTTCCTTGCGGTCGGGCCGGTTCACCAGCGCGAACGGATACAGCATCTGGAAGAAGAACACGAAGGCCGGGATCAGCATGCGCTCCCAGAAACTGACGCAGCGCAGCTTCACCATCAGCGACGTCAGCCCGTAGCCGCCCCGCACCGCCCGCGCCGCGAGCCCGCGCAAGGCGTCGCGCTCATAGGCGATGTCGGCATCGGTGAAGAGCAGATAGTCGGACGGCTGGGCGGCGGCGCCCGCGTGCGCGGCGCCCTGCTGCATCGCCCAGACCTTGCCGGCCCAGCCGGGCGGCAACGGCTGGCCGGAAAGGACCGTCAGGCGTTCGGACGCGCCCGCCCGCATGGCGGCTTCGCGCGCGACATCGGCGGTGCCGTCCCGGCTCTGGTCGTCGACCAGAACGATGCGGAAGTCGCCCGGATAATCCTGCGCGAACAGCGAGCCGAGATTTTTGCCAATCACCTCGGCTTCGTCGCGCGCGGGGATCACCGCCGTGACCGAGGGCCAGCGTTCGGGCGCCGGAACCTGTCCGCTTTCGCGGATATCCGTGCGCCAGAACTGGCCGCGCGCGAACACGAGATAGACCCAGATCGCAAGCGGGAGCGCTGCAAGGGCGGTCGCGATCATCGCCTCACCCGGTCACGGGCGTCAGCCGGCCGCGCGCTGCCGCATGGCATTGTCGACGAGCGTCTTGCCGAGCGACCAGACGGCGCCGGGCACGCGATGCGCGTCGGCGATCACCGCGTCGAACGACTTCTCGATCCAGTCGCAATCCTCGTCGGTGATGATCAGCGGCGGCAAGAGCTTGATCGTATGGTTGCCGTGGCCGGCGACCTGGCTGACGATCTTGTGGTCCTTGAACAGCGGAATGATGATGAGCTGGCAGAACAGCCCGCTATTGGCGGCTTCCAGCAGGTTCCACGAGGCCTTCAGCTTCAGCGAGCGCGGAGCGCCGAACTCGACGCCGATCATCAGGCCCTTGCCGCGCACGTCCTTGATCAGCTCGTAGCCCTGCGCCATCGCGCCGAAGGTGCGCAGCAGCCGCTCGCCGGTGCGGGCGGCGTTGCCGATCGCGTCCTCCGCCTCCATGACATCGAGCGCGGCGAGGCCGGCCGCCATCGCCAGATCGTTCTTGGAAAAGGTCGAGCCGTGCACCACCGCGCGGTCCATGCGGTTGAACACCTTCTCGAAAATCCCGCGCCGCGCGAGCACCGCGCCGACCGGCACGTAGCCGCCGGACAACGGCTTCGCCAGCGTGACCATGTCCGGCTCGACGCCCCAATGCTCGACCGCCAGGAACTTGCCGGTGCGGCCCATGCCGGTCTGGATTTCGTCGGCGACGAGCAGCGTGCCGTATTTGCGGCAGAGCGCGAGCGCGCCGGCGAGATAGCCGTCGTCGGGCATGTTCACGCCCTTGCCCTGGATCGGCTCGACGAAGAAGGCCGCGACCTGCTTTCCGGCGAGCGCGCGCTCGAGCGCGGCGAGATCGTTGAACGGCACCGAAACGCAGTCGGGCAGCATCGGCCCGAAGCCGTCGCGAAAGATCTTGTCGCCGTTGAGCGACAGCGGGCCGTAGGTCAGGCCGTGAAAGGCGTGGTCGCAAAAGACGATGCCGGGGCGCCCGGTCGCCGACCGCGCGAACTTGATCGCCGCCTCGACCGCCTCGGTTCCGGAATTGGCGAAGAAGGCCTTCTTCAGATAGGGCGTATATTTCAGCAGCCGTTCGGCCAGAATCCCGGCTAGGACCGACACGTCCATCTGCACCAGGTTGGGCAGGTCGGCATCCAGCGCCCCTTTCAGGGTCTCCCGAATTCTGGGATGATTGCGGCCGAACGCGAACACCCCCCAGCCGCTGAGGAGATCGAGGTAGCGGACGCCGTCAGGGTCGAACAGATATTGACCCCGCCCCTGCTGGAACCGAACGTCGAAACCGATCGTTTTAAGCACCCGGACCATCTGTTCGTTCAGATGGCGGGCATTCAGGGAGTAACGATCGCCATCCCGTTCTGCGAACAGCGATCCGATATCGACGGCCATAATGAGTCAGCGTCCCTCTTGAGGAATGCAGCCGGCAGGGGCCGGCGCAGGGGTGGGCTTAAACCGGTGCTCCAGGAACCGCAACCAACCGCACGGCTGCGGGGACCAGCGAAACGCGAATTGGGAATTTGGCAGCTAGACGCGGTATTATAGGGCAATTTCAAGGGCCGTGATGGGTGTCACGGAGCCGCATTCCCGTCCGATTGAACGAAAGCAGGTCCCAGGCCGTCCCAATTGTCGCGACACACGCATCAGCCCCACAAAAAAGGCCGCCTTCCGGCGGGTCTCCCATGACCAAGCTCGTCCAGAATTTCGCGCCCAATCGCACCGTTTCCAGCTCGGGCTCCCTGGACGAGGTCGCCGGCCGCATCGATGTCCTGACCCGGGAGGAGCTTGCCGGGGACGCCCATTGGGCACGCGCCTTTGCCGGCCAGCGCAAGGACACCCGCTATTACGGCGTGGTCGAGCAGACCCTGCATCCCGAATTCGAATACCGCTACTTCGCCCTGCGCGATGTCTGGGGCCGCATCGTCGCCATCCAGCCCTTCTTCATCCACGACCAGGATCTGCTGCAGGGCTCCTCGCCGCGCCTGCGCCGCTGCTGCGACGTCGTGCGCAAAGCATGGCCGCGCTTCCTGATGCTGCGCACGCTGATGATCGGCTGCGTCGCGGGCGAAGGCCATCTCGACAACGGCACCGATCCCGCGAGCCACGCGCATGCGCGCATGCTCGCGCGCGCCGCGGACGCGCATGCGCGCGCGCTCGGCGCCTCGCTCGTGGTGCTGAAGGAGTTTCCCGCGGAATACCGCCCGGCGCTGCAATGCTTCCGCGACCGCGGCTTCACCCGCATCCCGAGCTTCCCGATGACGCGGCTCAATATCGGCTATGCGAATTTCGAGGAATTCCTCAGCCAGCAGGTGAACGGCAAGACGCGATCGAGCCTGCGCCGCAAATTCCGCGACGCCGCCGCCGCCGACCCGATCGAGCTGAGCGTGGTTTCCGACATCGCGCCGCTGATCGACGACGTCTACCCGCTCTACCTCGACGTCTATAACCGCTCCGACTTCCATTTCGAGAAGCTGACCAAGGAATTCTTCGTCTCGGTCGGGCGCGACATGCCGGAAAAGGTGCACTACTTCGTCTGGCGGCAGCGCGGCCGGGTGGTGGCGTTCAGCCTGTGCATGGTGCAGGGCGAGGAAATCTACGGCGAGTATCTCGGGCTCGATTATACGGTCGCGCTTGACTGCCACCTGTATTTCTATGCCCTGCGCGACGTGGTGAGCTGGGGCATGCAGCACGGCTGCAAGTGGTTCTGCAGCAGCGGCCTCAATTATGACCCGAAGCTGCAGCTGCGCTCGGAACTCTACCCGCTGGACGTCTATGTCCGGCACACCAATCCGCTGCTGAACGCGGTCATGGCCTGCGCCCTGCCGTTTTTGGAGCCGACCCGGAACGATCGCACGCTGCCCCGGTTTCCTGATTATGCCAAACTCTGGGGATAGGGCATGGTCGGGCGACAGATTCGTCGCCGGGCCCAAGAAACGCCGGACGGGAGGGGCCGCCTGATCGCGACCGAACCGGAGAGCTTGAAATGCGTGGAATTGCCCTCACCCCGATTGCCCTGACCCTGCTGGCCTGCGCGGCCCAGGCCGCCGAGCCGAACGGCGAATGGCTGGTTGCCGACGGCACCGCCCGCATCCGCATCGAGCCCTGCGCGCCGGCCGTGCAGCCGGCAAGCGCGACCCCGCCCATCGCCACCGCCCTGCAGGGCAATATCTCCTGGACCAAGACTCCCGGCGGCACGGATTCCAGGAACCCCGATCCGGCCAAGCGCAGCCGTCCGATCCTGGGCGTGCCGATCCTGCTGGAGATGAAGCCGACCAAGCCCGACCGCTGGGAAGGCAAGGTCTACAACGCCGAGAACGGCAAGTTCTACGAGTCGAACATCACCCTGCTCAGCGACAACCAGCTCGAGATCAAGGGCTGCGTGCTCGGCTTCCTGTGCGGCGGCGAAAAGTGGAGCCGCGCGCTGGTCGACGAGCGCGGCAAGCCGTTCCCCGCGCCCAAGCCGCAGGCGCGCAACGCAGCCCCCCTCATGTGCGAGCCGGCGCCGCGCTGACGATTGCCGCCGCACTCTAATCGGAAGTCTCGCGCGGCGGCCCCATCAGCGCCGGCTGGAACAGCACCGCCGCGAGCATGGTGGTGGCGAGCGACAGCGCGAGCAGCTTGCCCATGCTGGACGTGCCGGGATGGCTGGAGAACCACAGGCTGCCGAAGGCGGTCGCGGTCGCCATCGCGCTGAACACCACCGCCCGCGTCAGGCTCGTCTGCAGCAGGTTGGTCTGCCCCGCGCGCCAGGCCATGATGTAGTAGATCTTGAACGCCACGCCGACGCCGAGCAGCAGCGGCAGCGCGATGATGTTGGCGAAGTTCAGCGGCAGCCCGATCAGCACGCAGATTTCCAGCGTCAGCACGCCGGCCAGCAGCAGCGGCACCAGCGTCAGCAGCACGTCGGTGAAGCGGCGCAACACCACCCAGAGCAGGATCGCGATCGACAGCAGCGCCCAGAATCCCGCCCACAGGAAGGCGCGCACGATCAGCTGCCCGGATTCCTGGATCGAGACCGGCGAGCCGGTCGCGCGCGGCTCCACCGCGAGCACCGCGCGGGCGAAGCTGCGCAACACTTCGTTGTCGGTCGGATCGCCCTTGGACACGACCTGCACCCGCGCCTTGTTGCCGGCGGTGAGCCAGTCGCGCGTGATCTCCTTCGGCAGCGATTGCAGGGTGACCGGCTGGGCCTTGAGCATGCTGCGCAATTCGTCGAGCGTGGTGCGCAGCGGCGGGATGAACACGGCGCTCGCCTTGACGCGCATGTCCGGGCTCGCCTGCGCCAGCTTGACGAGCAGGCCCGACAGCCGGCGCGCCGCATTGGCGCCCTGGCCCTCGGCCGCGCCGGCGGCCTGTTTCAGGTTTTCCGCCGACGTGTTGAGCGCCGCGACGATGTCGGCATCGGAGGGCGCCGGCGCCTGGCGCGACGGGTTCAGCACCGGCTCCAGCGCGCGCTGGGCGTTGCGGATCTGCGGCAGCTTCTCGTTCTGCGCCTCCGGCACGAAGGCCTGCAGCGTCATCACGCGCGAGACTTCCGGCAGCTTCGCCAGCTGCCGCGCGACGGTCGCCGCCTGGGCCGGCGAATCCGCCAGCACCTCGATGGCATTGGTGTTGGTGTCGGGATCGCGCCGCAATTCCAGATAGGTGGCGACCGATTCCACCTTCGGGCTGCGCAGGTTGAGCGGATTGAAATCGAATTCCAGCTTCAGCAGCAGCGGCATGCCCGCGAAGGCGACGATCCCGGTGATCAGCACGATCGGGATGCGGTGCTTGGCCATGAATTCGTCGACCGGGGCGAGAAACTTGTAGCCCAGCTCCGCCGGCTCGCCGGGCGGGTTGAACAGCCGCAGCAAAGCCGGCAGCAGCGTGATGCTGGTGAGCAGCGCCACGATCATGCCGATGCCCGCGATCAGCCCGAGTTCGGACAACCCGCGATACTCGGTCGGCAGGAAGGCGAAGAAGCCGGCCGCGGTCGCGGTCGCGGCCAGCGTCAGCGGCGCGCCGGCCCTGGCGGCGGCACGCTGCAGCGCCACCTTCAGGTCGTCGTTCTTGTGCCGTTCCTCGCGATAGCGCACGCTGAACTGGATGCCGAAATCGACGCCCAGCCCCACGAACAGCACCGCGAAGGCGACCGAGATCAGATTGAGCGCGCCGACCAGCGCCAGCCCGATCGCCGCGGTGATCGAGAGACCCACCACCAGACAGGCGAAGACCGCAACGATGATGCGCGCGGAGCCGAGCGCGAGCCACAGGATCACCAGCACCGCGAGAATGGTCAGCGAATGGTTGAGGAGCGCGTTCTCCTTCAGCGTCGCGAACTCCTCGTTGGAAATCGCGACCGGTCCGGTCAGCCGCACGGTGGCGCCGTAATCCTGCGACAGCTTCAGCTCCGCGGCGGCATTGCGGATCGCCTTGGCCGGCACGCCGCCGGGCTCGAGCGCGCTGAAATCCAGCACCGGCTCGATCTCGATGAAGCGCCGCAGCTCGCGCGTCTCGGCCTTGCCGACCATCAGCACGCGCCAGGAGAAGCTTGCCGGCTTGCCGGCCAGGATGTTGTCGAGCGTGTCGGAAATCTGATTCAGCGGGCGCGCGAAGTCGTCGAGCTTGACCTGGCCGCCGCGCAGCCCGAGCAAACTGGTATTGAGCACCTGCAGCGCGCCGCGCAGACTCGGATCGGCGGCGAGCATCTGCAGCAGCGGCCGCAGGCGCGCGAGCTGCACCATCGTCTTCGGCAGTTCCTCGGCGGACTGGAACAGCAGCGCATTCTGCTCGAAGAAGGGGCCGCTGCCCGGCATATGCACGGACGTGAACATGGCCGGCTGCGACGACAGTTTCTGCGCCAGGAGGTTCGTCGCCTGCTTGGTCAGTTCCGGTGTGGGCGCCTGCACCACCGCGACGATCAGGTCGCGCCGGTGCGGGAACGCCGCTTCGAATGCGTCCTCGCGCTGGCGCCATTCCGGCTTGGCCGAGATCAGCTTGCTGACATCGGTGGTGATGGCGAAATGCGTCGCCGCGTACCAGGCCGAGATGCCGGTCAGCAGGACGGCGGCGAGGACGACGACCCAGGCGAAGCGCGTGGAAAGCGTGACGATGGCGACAATGACGGATCGGAGCATGGCGCTAAAAAATGCGGTCTTTCTGGGCTCGGCCGCGCGGCCGGTTCCGGCGCATCCCTATACCGGCGCATCCCTATAACGGCGCATCCCTATAACGGTCGAATCGCCGCTTGGTTGAAGAATTTGTTCCGTCTGGGCTGCGATCGGGCCTTGGGCCGGTGGGCAGGAGTAGCGCGCTACTGACGCGACAATCGGGCGATTTCAAGGGCATTCCGGCGGGGATGCGGCTCAGTACATCTCGAAATACTCGCGCTGCTCCCAGTCCGTCACCTCCTGCTGGTAGCGGGCGAATTCGGCTTCCTTCAGATAGACGTAATAGTCGACAAAGGTCCGGCCGAACTGGGCGGCAAAGAAGCGGTCGGATTTCAGGGCGTCCAGCGCCTGCCGCAGGCTCTTGGGCAGGAGCGGCGCCTTGGTCTCGTAGGGGGTGTCGGCGGAGGGGCCCGGATCGAGCCCGCGGTCGAGGCCGTCCAGTCCCGCAACAATCTGCGAGGCCATGTAGAGATACGGGTTGGCGGCCGGCTCGCCCACGCGGTTCTCGATCCGCGTCGCCGCCTGCCCCGGGCCGCCCAGCACCCGCAGCATCACGCCGCGGTTGTCGCGCCCCCAGACCGCGCGGTCGGGGGCCAGCGAATAGCTGCGGTAGCGCTTGTAGCCGTTCACCGTCGGGGTGGAGAACAAGGCCGCCGGCAGCGCATGCGCGAGCAGGCCGCCGAGATAATGCCGGCCGGTCTGCGACAGCAGGTCGCCGGCCGCGTCGGGCATGAATGCGTTCTCGCCGCTGCCGCGCCGCGCCAGCGACTGGTGCAGGTGCCAGCCGGAGGCGAAGGTGTTCGGCACTTTCGGACGGCACATGAAGGTCGCGTGATAGCCGTGGCGGCGGCAGATCTGCTTCACCGCGCTGCGGAACAGCACCATCAGGTCGGCAGGCGCCAGGTTCTTCGCGGCGCCGAAGGTGAATTCCACCTGGCTCGGCCCGAACTCCACCTCCACCGAGCGCAGCGGCAGATCGAGCGCCAGCACGTCGCGGCGCAGACGCTCGACCACCGGCTCGATCAGGTCGAAGCGCTGCTCCGACAGATACTGGTAGCCATGCGAGAGCAACGCGACCGCCGGCGGATCGCAGGGCTGGATCGCGGCTTCCGGCTGCAATTGCGCGTCGAGCAGCTTGAAGACGTGAAACTCGACCTCGATGCCGGCGACGAAATCGAAGCCACGCTGCGCGAGGCCTTCGAGCACGCGCTTGTACAGGCCGCGGGTGGAGAACGGCACCGGCGTGCCGTCCGGGAAATAGTGATCGCACAGCACCCACCCCGTCTTTTCCGCCCAGGGCAGGATGCGGAAGGTGAGCGGATCGGGGATCATCAGGAAATCCGCCCCGCCCTCCATCTGCTTCAGGCCGAAGCCGCCGCCGGCGGTGAAGACCGGATAGACGGTGCGGTGCGAGGAATCCTTGGCCAGGATCGTGGTGGTCGCGTTGACGCCCGCGCGCAGCGCCCCGCGCGCTTCGTCGGCGAGCAGCGCCTTGCCGCGCAGGATTCCGTGCTGGTCGGCGAAGGCGAAGCGCAGCAATTCGATCTCGCCGCTGCCGAGCGCGTGCGCGATGCGCTTGGCGGCATCCTGCTGTTCGCCCGACCAGAGCGCGTGCTGCTCGACGAAACTCATCGCAGGGACGCTTCGGTCATTCCGCCGCTTCGATCAGCGGCGCCGACCATTCCGCGGCGCCGCGGCGGCGGCGATCCGTCTCGCGCCAATAGCTCTGCCAGCCGGCGGTCGGGCCGAGCCCGTCGAGCGTCACCGGGCCGCGCAGCGCGCTGCCGCCGTTCGGATCGACCGGAAGCTTCTCGCCCTTCTGCATCTTCTCGATCGAACTGCGCAGCAGCCGGCGATAGGCGGTAATCGCCTTGTCGGACTGGCCGAGATGCTCGCGCGTGCGGTCCTGGATGCGGCCCATCGATTCCACCGCCCATTGGTCGTGCACGTTGATGTCGTGGCCCATGCCGGTATAGGTCTCGTGCTCCTGCTCGTGCGGATCGAAGCCGTAATCGTTGGCGCGGTTCTTGCGCGAGCGGTAATGCGGAAGCTCGTAGAGTTCGAGCCGCTGCGCACGCATCTTCGCCTTGTCGACGGCTTTGCCGAAGCTCGTGAAGATCGCGTACCAGTAGCAGTTCTCGTCGTCGACCGGCACGTGCCACTGGGTAATCGTCATCTCCGCGCTCATCGGGATGACGATGGCGTGCGGAAATATCTGGTTGGTCACCCGCACATGCGTCTTCTGCTCGTCGATCCTGCGCAGCGTGGTGAGGCGCAGGCCCCAGTCGGTCTGCTCGACCTCGATCGAAGGCCGCTCGTATTCGCGCATGATCCTGGTCATCGGGATGTCGCTGTCGGCGGACACGGCGCGGAATTGCTGGCCGTAGCCGGCGGAAGGGTCCTCGTCCTCGAAGAAGCGGTGCAGGAACGAGGCATGCGCGGGATCGATGCCGACTTCCAGCGCCTGCAGCCAGTTGCACTCGATCAGACCCTTGAAGGCGAACGTGTAGGAATGGGGCGCGACGAAACAGTCGAAAGCCGGAAAGGCCGGCGCTTCGCCGCCGCCGAGATAGGCCCACAGGATGCCGTTGCGCTCGGTCACCGGAAAGGCGCGCTGGCGGATGCGCTGGCAGAAGGTCGAGCTCTCCGGCTCGGCCGGCGTTTCCAGGCATTGCCCGGTCGCGTCGAACAGCCAGCCGTGGAAGGCGCAGCGCAGCCCGCCATCCTCCAGGCGCCCGAAGGCGAGATCGGCGCCGCGGTGCGGACAGTCGCGGTCCATCAGGCCGTAGCGCCCGCTCTCGTCGCGGAAGATCACGAAGTCCTCGCCCAGCAGCCGTACCGGCTTGATCGGGCGCTTCGGGTCGAGTTCCTCCGCCAGGGCCGCGGGCTGCCAGTAGCGTCGCATCAGCTGGCCGGCCGGAGTTTTCGGGCCGACCCGCGTGATCAGGTCGTTCTGCTCCTGGCTCATCATGGCGACCGCACTCCCTTAGTCCGCCCCGCGCTTTGAATTATACTTCATCGAAACATTGACCACGGCAAGGGCGCGTGAAATATAATGCAGATTATGGCTCGGTCGTGCGTTCATGCGGCGCATGGGCGGCAGCGACGATTGTATGGGCAAACGAGCCGAATTCTAGCACCATACAACCAGTCCAAAATCACAAAGCCCTGGGGAGATCAAACATGAAAACGGCTTTGCTCGCAGCCGGTACGGCATTGGCGCTCGCAGCCGGGCCCGCCGCCGCCCAAGACAAGGTGAAGATCGGTTTCGTCTCGACCTTCAGCGGTCCGACCGCGGTCATCGGCGCCGACATGCGCAATTCCTTCGAGCTCGCGCTCGATCATCTCGGCCGCAAGATCGGCGGCAAGGATGTCGAGGTGATCTACGAGGACGACCAGCAGAAGCCGGAAGTCGGCCTGCAGAAGACGCAGAAGCTGATCCAGTCGGACAAGGTGGACTTCGTCGTCGGCTATATCTGGTCGAACGTGCTGCTCGCCTCCTACAAGCCGGTGGTCGAGTCCAACACCTTCCTGATCAGCGCCAATGCCGGCCCGCACCAGCTCGCCGGCGAGAACTGCTCGCCGTATTTCTTCTCCACCTCCTGGCAGAACGACCAGACGCCGCAGGCGATGGGCCTGCACATGAACAAGAAGGGCGTGAAGTCGGTCTATCTGATCGGCCCGACCTACGCCGCCGGCAAGGACATGCTGGCCGGCGTCGCCTCCACCTTCAAGGGCAAGGTGGTCGATCAGGTGCTGACCAAGT
>JBFWWQ010000043.1:0-16610 GCA_050246095.1 Pseudorhodoplanes sp. | reverse complement strand
CCCCCGCCCGATTCAACCTGCACACATCCCGCTTTAGGGGCACCGCATGCACCCCGCCTTCGTCACCGCCACCCCCGACGCCATCCCGATCTGGTTCGTCAGCAGCGCCTCGTGGCCGCAGACCCGGATGCAGCTCGACCCCGCCGCCCGCGCCTTTGCGGACGCCGCCGGCTACGAACCCAAGCCCGGCCGCACGCTGGCGCTGCCCGGCCCGGGCGGCCAACTCGCCGCCGTGCTGTTCGGCCAGGAGGCGGAGGGCGAGCCGCACGATCCGTTCCTGCCCGGCAGCCTCGCCACGGCCTTGCCCGCCGCGACCTACCGCTTCGCCAATGCGCCGCGCGATGCGCGGCTCGCCGCGCTCGCCATCGCGCTCGGCGGCTACCGCTTCTCGCGCTACCGCAAGAACGGCGCCAAGCCGGTCAAACTGGCGGTCCCGCAGGAGATCGATGCCGCCGACCTCTCGCGCGTCGCCGAGGCGGCGGGGCTCGCGCGCGACCTGATCAACACGCCCGCCAACGACATGGGGCCGGCGGAGCTCGAGGAAGCCGTGCGCGCGCTCGGCAATCGCTACGGCGCGCGGGTCACCTCGATCGTCGGCGACGACCTGCTGGCGAAGAATTTCCCGCTCATCCACGCCGTCGGCCGCGCCTCGGTGCGCGCCCCGCGCCTGATCGAGCTGCGCTGGGGCGAGGCATCGCATCCGAAAATCGCGCTGGTCGGCAAGGGCGTGTGTTTCGATTCCGGCGGGCTCGACCTGAAGCCGGAAAGCGCCATGCTGCTGATGAAGAAGGACATGGGCGGCGCCGCCAATATCCTGGCGCTGGCGCAGATGGTGATGGATGCCGGCCTGAAGGTGAATCTGCGGGTACTGGTCGCCGCGGTCGAGAACGCGGTTTCCGGCTCCGCCTTCCGCCCGCTCGACATCTATCCCTCGCGCCAGGGCCTCACCGTCGAGATCGGCAATACCGACGCCGAGGGCCGGCTGGTGCTGGCGGATGCGCTGGCGCTCGCCGGCGAGGAAAAGCCGGATCTGCTGATCGACATGGGCACGCTGACGGGGGCGGCGCGTGTCGCGCTCGGACCGGAATTGCCGCCCTTCTATACCGACGACGACGCGCTCGCCGGCGAGATCGAGAAGCATGCCCGTGCCGAACGCGATCCGGTGTGGCGCATGCCGCTCTGGCCTGCTTACGAATCGATGCTGGATTCGAAAATCGCCGACACCAACAATGTCGGCGGCAGCTTCGCCGGCTCCATCACCTGCGCGCTGTTCCTGAAGAAATTCGTCGCAGGCGCGAAAGCCTGGGCGCATTTCGACATCTATGCCTGGACGCCGGCCGCCAAGCCCGGACGTCCGGAAGGCGGCGAATGCCAGGCGGCGCGGGCGCTCTATGCGCTGTTGAAGGCGCGCCATAGCTGACGCGATGCACAAGTTTGATCCTCGCCTGACGCCGGCGCGCCCGGACCTCGCCGCCCGGCATCTGGCCGGGAAGGTCGCCGCGGCACGCTTTGTCGACGGGCAATTGTTCGAGGTGATCGAGCCGAGCGCGCCCTTGCGCCGCGCGCCCGCGCCGGACGCCGCGCTCGACACCGAGGCGCTGTGCGGCGAGTGCGTCACCATCTACGAGACGACGGCGGAAGGCTGGTGCTGGGGCCAGCTCGAAACCGACGGCTATGTCGGCTACCTGCCGCAGAACGCGCTGGCAGAGGCGCGGCAGGCGCCGACGCACAAGGTCGCGGCCCTGCGCACGCTGGTCTTTCCCGGTCCCGACATCAAGCTGCCGCCGCTTGCCGCGCTGCCGCTCGGCGCGCGGCTTGCGATCGCGAAGACCGATTCGCGTTTCGCCTATCCCGCCTCCGGCGGCTGCATCCCGGCCGTCCATGTCGTCCCGCTCGACCGTATGGAGAGCGATTTCGTCGCGGTCGCCGAGCGCTTCGCCGGCGCGCCGTATCTGTGGGGCGGCAAGACGAGCTTCGGCCTCGATTGTTCCGGCCTCGTGCAGGTGGCGCTGCAGGCCGCGGGCATCGCCGCACCGCGCGACAGCGACATGCAGGAGCGCGCGCTCGGCACGTATCTCGGCGGCGCCGAGGCGCTGGCGCAATTGCGGCGGGGCGACCTGGTCTTCTGGAAAGGCCATGTCGCGATCGCCCGCGACGGCACGAGCCTCATTCATGCCAATGCGTTTCACATGGCGGTCGCGATTGAACCCGCGCAGGCCGCCGTGACACGAATACGCGCCGCGGGAAGCGAAGTGACGGGCATCCGGCGGCTTTAAAGCACGTTCGTTTTACATGGAATCGGAACGTGCTTTAGATTCCTTTATTTGATCGCATTTTCTTGACGCGAACCGGTACCCACTTCGCTCGAAAATGCTCTAGAGTCCGATTCGACGGCGCTGAATCGGACTTGTCGTTTCATCTTTTTGCTTGGGCATGATCTTTTCCGAAAACCGGTCCCCACTTTTCGGGACCATGCCCAAAACCCGGTGATCCATGCCGCTTCTGGTCCATCTCGCTTCCGACGGCGACATCGCCGCCATCGCGCGCGGCGGTGTGCGGCCCGGCAAGGGGCGGCCGGGCATCTACGCCATGCCGGTGATGCCCAATTTCGTCGCCAGCCACCAATGGCTGCGCGAGCTGAAGCGCAACGGCGGGCGCAGCATCTCGGGCGTGTATTTCCGTATCCCCGACATGGAAACCGTGCTGTTCGGCCATTACGGGCAGGCCCCGGTACCGGTCACGGCCGCGCAGGCCGCTGGCGCCATCCTGCATGCGCCGGACCCCCTGGGCATGCAGATCGTCGTTCCGCGCAGGGTGCGGCCCGGCGAAATCCTGCGCATCCGGCGCCTGCCGCAAACGCTCGGCTGGCGCTATTGGCCGAAGGCGCACGGCGTGAAGCCGTGCGGCTGTCCCGCCTGCCTGGGTCGGGGCGACATCAAATCGCGCAAGCTGCGCGCCGAATTCGAGCGCGGTCTTTAGATTCCTTTATTTGATCGCATTTTCTTGACGCGAACCGGTACCACTTCGCTCGAAAATGCTCTAGCAGGCCGGCTTGCCGCAGCGGCGCATGGCGGCGACGATCGCCTTCAGCGCGGCGGCGCCGGGATGGCCGAGGATCGCGGCATCGCCCACGACATAGGAGGGGGTCGCCGCGAGATCGAGCGCGTTGCCGAGCCGCACATGCGCCTTCATGATCTCGGTGGTGGCGTCGTCATTGGCGATCTGCACGAGCTTCGCCTCGTCGAGCCTGAAGGTCTTGGCCACTTCCAGCGCGCGATTGCCGTCGATCGTGCCGCGCCCGGCATAGAGCTTGCGGTGGAAATCGTAGAATTGCGGCGGGCTGACGCGCTGGCGCACCGCGAGCTCCACCCGCCCTGCCAGGATCGACTGGATGCCGAGAACCGGAAACGGCACCAGCACCAGGCGAAGCTTGCTGTCTTCCTGCAGCAGCCGGTCGATGTCGTTGGAGGCGCGCCGGCAATAGGGGCAATTCAGGTCGTAGAATTCTGCGAGCGTCACGTCGCCCGCCGGATTGCCGGCCACCACGATGCCGGGCAGCGATTCGACCGCCCTAGCCTGGTCCGGACTGACGCGATGGTTGAGGATCGGCTTGCCGTCGTCGGCGACGATCGCATAGGCGGGCGCGCGGGTCTGCGCGGGCGCAGCGTGCGGGATGAAGGCGAGCGGCGCCGCCAGCAGCAGCGCAAGCAGGCTCCGGTACATGCGGATGGGTTCCGTTCGGCGGGTCACACCCGCTGTGATGCGCGATCCGCCGGTCAAAAGGGAATCACAAGGCCGTTATGGCGCTGCAGCCTATTGCGCGACGACCGCCGAGGCCTCGAGATTGAACGCGGCGGCGAACAGCGCGCGCGTATAGGCCTGCTGCGGGTTGCGGAAAATCTCGCTTGCCATGCCCTCCTCCACCACGCGCCCGTTGCGCATGACGATCAGGCGGCTGGCCAGCGCCGCGACCACGCGCAAATCGTGCGAGATGAACAGGTAGGTGAGGTTGCGCCGCTTCTGCAGGTCGCGCAGCAGATCGACGATCTGCGACTGGATCAGCATGTCGAGCGCGCTGGTCGGCTCGTCGAGCACGACGAAGGTCGGTTCCAGCACGATCGCGCGCGCCACCGCGATGCGCTGGCGCTGGCCGCCGGAGAATTCGTGCGGATAGCGGAAGCGTGTATCCGGGTTGAGCCCGACATCCTTGAGCGCGCGCACCACGCGCGCCTCGCGTTCCTGCGGGGTAAGGTTGGGGTGATGCACCCACAGCCCTTCCTCGATGATGTCGGACACCGACATGCGCGGCGACAGCGAGCCATAGGGGTCCTGGAACACGATCTGCATCTGCGCGCGGTGCGGCCGCATCTCCTTGAACCGCAGTCCCTGCACCGTCTCGCCCATGAACACGATCGGACCGTCGGAGGAGATCAGGCGCAGGATCGCGAGCCCGAGCGTGGTCTTGCCGGAGCCGGATTCGCCGACGATGCCGAGCGTCTCGCCCTTGCGCACCGCGATGCTGACCCCGTCCACCGCCTTGATATGCGCGACCGTCCGGCGCATCACGCCGCGCTTGATCGGGAACCAGACTTTCAGGTTGTCGGTCTCGATCACCAGCGGCGCCTGCGGCTGCGGCGGCGCGGGATCGGGCTTCGGCTCGGCCGCCAGAAGCGCGCGCGTATAGGGATGCTCGGGCGCGCCGAACACGCGCTCGACCGACCCGCGCTCCACGATCTTGCCGCCGTTCATGACGCAGACGCGGTTGGCGAGCTTGCGCACGATGCCGAGGTCATGCGTGATGAACAGGATCGCCATGCCGAGGCGGCCCTGCAGCTCCTTCAGCAGATCCAGGATCTGCGCCTGCACCGTCACGTCCAGGGCGGTGGTCGGCTCGTCGGCGATGAGCAGATCCGGCTCGTTCGCCAGCGCCATCGCGATCATGACGCGCTGACGCTGGCCGCCCGACAATTGGTGCGGGTAGCTCTGCAGCCGCGTCGCGGAATCGGGGATGCCGACCTGGGTCAAAAGCTCGACGATGCGGTCGCGGCACGCCGCGCCGCGCAGGCCGCCATGCAGTTCCAGGATTTCGCCGATCTGCTTCTCGATGGTGTGAAGCGGGTTCAGCGAGGTCATCGGCTCCTGGAAGATGATCGAGATGTCGTTGCCGCGCACGCTGCGGATCTGCGATTCCGACATGGCAAGCAGGTTCTCGCCCTTGAAGCGGACCTCGCCCGAGGGATGGCTTGCGGACGGATAGGGCAGGAGCTTCAGCACCGAGAGCGCGGTGACGGACTTGCCGGAACCGGATTCCCCGACCAGCGCCACCGTCTCGCCCCGGGCGATGTCGAAGGAGACGCGGTCGACCGCCAGCGTCATGCGCGCGCCCTGGCCGAACGCGACGGAGAGGTCCTTCACCTCGAGCAGCGGCACGTCGGTCATGCGAATGTCTTCAGCAGGTTTTCGATGCCGTCGTGATCCGGCTCGACGCGCGCCATTCCCTGAGGCAGCCCCTCAAAATCGCTATCGCTGGAAACGAGGAACTGACACCGTGCGCGTATCGCGGATACCAGATGGATCGCGTCGGGCAACTTCATACTTTTCACGCCGCGCAGATCGGCTGTTTCGATGAGAACGTCGCGGGTAACGGGAATGAGCGTGACGAAGCCGCTCCACAGCAGCAGGTCGAGATAGGCCCTGCGCTTGAGATGGAGCGGCATGGCGTTCTCGCGTCGTGGCGGAGCCAGGGTCTCGGCAAAGGTAATTTCGCTCGTTGCCGCCAGTCCCGGCTGGGCGCGAAGCGCCTGGATGAGCTTTCGCGGCGGGGCGGCAGCCTCCGGTGTGCCTTCAACCGCCTTGATAAAGAAATTCGTCTCCAGATAGATCGGCTGGCCGGATGGAGCGTCAGTCATCCCATTCATCCCGCATGTGCCGCACATCGGCATCGATCTCGGCCGTCGACAGACGGCGGAAGCCGGTGAGCGAGAAGATTTCCTCCAAGGTCATGACCTTGTCCGGCTTCCTCTCCTCCTCGATTGTGACCGTCACCGAAGCATTCGGATCGTCGCCCGGCCGCAAATCCTCGGGCAGCTTCGAGGCCGGATAATGCTCGCGGATGATCCTGTTCATGGCCTTCAATCCTGAAAATCCGTTCTAAGATAGCACAAGTTCATACGAAGGTTTTCCGCGGGTCGAAGGCGTCGCGCACCGCTTCCCCGATGAAGATCAGCAGCGACAGCATGATCGCGATCGAGAAGAAGCCGGTCAGGCCGAGCCACGGCGCCTGCACGTTGGCCTTGCCCTGCGCCAGCAATTCGCCGAGCGAGGGCGAACCGGGCGGCAGGCCGAAGCCGAGGAAGTCGAGCGCGGTCAGCGTCATCACCGACGACGAGAGGATGAAGGGCAGGAAGGTGAGCGTCGCCACCATGGCGTTCGGCAGCAGGTGCCGGAACATGATGACGGCGTTCGACACGCCGAGCGCGCGCGCCGCCTGGATGTATTCGAAATTGCGGCCGCGCAGGAATTCCGCGCGCACCAGCCCGACCAGCGCCACCCAGGAGAACAGCAGCAGGATGCCGAGCAGCACCCAGAATCCCGGCACCAGCACCGAGGAGATGATCAGCAGCAAATAGAGTGAGGGCACCGAGGTCCAGATTTCGATGAAACGCTGGAACAGAAGGTCGGTCCAGCCGCCGAAAAATCCCTGCACCGCGCCGGCGGCGACGCCGATCAGCGACGACAGGATGGTGAGGATCAGCCCGAACAGCACCGAAATGCGAAAGCCGTAGATCAGCCGCGCCAGCACGTCGCGGCCCTGGTCGTCGGTGCCGAGCCAGTTGAATTCGAGGTCGCGGCAGCCGCTCAGCTTCTTGCGCTCCACCACCGGCCGGCATTCCTCCTCGGTCAGCATCCAGGTCGGCTTGGAGGGCGCCGGCGTCGGCAGATCGAGATTATGCGTCGAGTAGGAATAGCGGATCGGCGGCCACCAGACGCTGCCGCCCTTCTCCGCGATCATCCTCTGCAGATAGGGATCGCGGTAGTCGGCCGCGGTCTCGAACTCGCCGCCGAACGTCGTCTCCGAATAGCTGACGATGGCGGGAAAGTAGAAGCGGCCATCGTAGCGGATCATGAACGGCTTGTCGTTGGCGATGAACTCGGCGAACAGCGAGACCACGAACAGCACCGTGAACAGGATCAGCGACCAATAACCCCGTCGGTTGGCCTTGAAATTCTGCCAGCGCCGCCAGTTGATCGGAGAGACGCGCAGCGGCCGCCCTTCCGGCAGCACGGCGAGCCCGGTCGGCGAGATTGCCGTGGTCTCCGGCATTTCGGAGGGATCGGGGGGGACGCGCGCGTCCAAATCAGACCTCCCGCGTCTCGAAGTCGATGCGCGGATCGATCCAGGTATAGGTCAGATCCGAGATCAGGTTCACGACCAGCCCGATCAGCGCGAAGATATACAGCGTCGCGAACACCACCGGGTAGTCGCGGTTGAGCACGCTCTCGAAGCCGAGCAGCCCGAGCCCGTCGAGCGAGAAGATGGTCTCGATCAGGAGCGAGCCCGAGAAGAAGGCGTGCACGAAGGCCCCGGGAAATCCGGCGACCACGATCAGCATGGCGTTGCGGAAAATGTGCCCGTACAGCACCTGGCGGCTGTTGCAGCCCTTGGCGCGCGCGGTCAGCACATATTGCTTGCGGATCTCGTCGAGGAACGAGTTCTTGGTCAAAAGCGTCATGGTCGCGAACGCGCCCAGCATCATCGCCACGATCGGCAGCGTCAGGTGCCAGAAGTAATCGAGGATTTTCTGCCACCAGGAGAGCTGCGCCCAGTTGTCGGAGGTGAGCCCGCGCAGCGGGAACAGGTCGAAGAACGAGCCGCCGGCGAACAGGATGATGAGGAAAATCGCGAACAGGAAGCCGGGAATCGCGTAGCCGACGATGATGACGCCGGAGGTCCAGGTGTCGAAGCGCGAGCCGTCCTGCACCGCCTTGCGGATGCCGAGCGGGATCGAGATCAGATAGGTGAGCAGCGTCATCCAGATGCCGAGCGACATCGAGACCGGCAGCTTCTCCCTAATCAGCTGCATGACGCTGACGTCGCGGAAATAGCTCTTGCCGAAATCGAACCGGATGTAGTTCCACAGCATCAGGAAGAAGCGTTCGTGCGCCGGCCGGTCGAAGCCGAACTGCTTTTCCAGGCTCTTGATGAATTCCGGATCGAGCCCCTGCGCGCCGCGGTATTTCGAGCTCACGGCATCGAGCTGGCCGGCGCCCTGCAGGTTGCCGCGCGCCCCGAAATCCCCGCCCTGCGATCCGGAGATGCGGGACGTGGCGCCGGTATCGGAGCCCGACAATTGCGCGATCACGCGCTCCACCGGCCCGCCGGGCGCGAATTGCACCACGACGAAGGAAACGAGCATGATTCCGAACAGCGTCGGGATCATGAACAGGATGCGGCGGGCGATATAGGCGGCCATGCGGAACTCTGTGCGCTGGTTCAGCGTCTAGCGCGATATTGGACCGCCGTCACCCCGACCCGCGTCGCGTTTTCGCAGGTGCGAAGAATAGCCGCCGGCCGCCGCCTTTTCGCGGTTCGTCCGGGGCGGGGGCGGCTCTATCCCTTGCGTTCGGCCCTGGCGGCCCGGTCGTCGAACCACCAGGTCTCGGGAATGCCGCGCGCATAGCGGGGCTTGGGCTGCGTCGGCCGCGCGAACAGGTCCCAATAGGCGATCCAGTGCGACGCCTTGTTCCAGTGCGGCACCCAGTAGCGGCCGGACCGGATCACGCGGTCGAGCGCGCGGCAGGCGGTCACCAAAGCCGGGCGGCTGGGCGCGGTGATGATCGCCTCGATCAGCGCGTCGATCGCGGGGTCCGCCATGCCGGAGAGGTTGTTGGAGCCGCGGATGGTCGCGGCCTGCGAGGAGAAGAAGGCGCGCAGCGAATCGCCCGGCGTGGTGGAGAAGCTGAAGCGCTGCACCGCGAGGTCGAAATCGAAATTATCCAGACGCGAGCGATATTGCACGGGGTCGACCATGCGCAGCGTGGCATCGATGCCGAGCATCTGCAGATTCTTGATATAGGGCATGTGGTGCGGCTGGAAGGTCGGCTCTTCGAGCAGGAATTCCAGCGTCAGCGCCTGGCCCGTCGGCGTCATGCGCTTGCCCTCGCTGATCGGGCAGCCCGCCTCGTGCAAGAGCTGCGAGGCGCGGCGCAGCAGCGTGCGGTCCTGGCCGGAGCCGTCGGAAACCGGCGGCAGGAACGGTTCGCCGAACACCTCGTCGGGCACCTTGCCGCGGAACGGCTCCAGCAGCGCCAGTTCCGCCGGGTCCGGCTTGCCTTTGGCCATCATGTCGGAATTCTGGAACACCGAATGCGTGCGGCCGTAGGCCCCGTACATGATGTTCTTGTTGGTCCATTCGAAGTCGAAGGCGTAGACCAGCGCCTCGCGGATTTTCGGATTCTTGAACTTTTCCCGGCGCGTGTTGATGAACCAGCCCTGCGCGCCCGACGGCGTCTCGTCGGGGAGCACCTCGCGCTTCACGCGCCCGTCGCGGATCGCCGGGAAATCGTAGCGGGTCGCCCAGATGCGCGACGTGAATTCCTCGCGGAAGGCATAGCTCTTGCCGGTGAAGCCCTCGAAGGCCACGTCGCGATCGCGGTAGAATTCGTAGCGTAGCACGTCGAAATTATGGAGCCCGCGCGTCACCGGCAGGTTCAACCCCCACCAGTCCTTCACGCGCTCGTATTCGATGAAACGCCCGGCCTCGAAGCGGCCGACCTTGTAGGGTCCGGAACCGAGCGGCACGTCCAGCGTCGATTCCTCGAACGGCTTGTGGCTATAATATTCCTTGGAAAAGATCGGCATGCCGGCGACGAAAAGCGGCACGTCGCGCGCGCGCCTCTCCTTGAAATGCACGACCACGCGCTCGTCGTTCTCCGCCCGCACCCCGGCCATGTCACGCAGCATCTGCTGGATGATCGGATGGCCCTTCTCCCTCAGCGTATGCAGCGAGAAGGCCACGTCGTGCGCGGTCAGCCGCGTACCGTCGTGGAACCGCGCCTGCGGCCGCATCAGGAAGGTGTAGGTCAGACCGTCGGCGGAAATGCGCACCGCGCGCGCCGCCATGCCGTACATGGAATCCGGCTCGTCGGTGGCGCGTGCCATCAGCGTGGTGAAAGTCAGCTCCATCCCCTGCGCCGCGTCGCCCTTGAGGATGTAGCTGTTGAGCGAGTTGAAGGTGAGGAAGGACTGGTTGAACTGCCGTGTCGCGCCGATCTGCGAGAAGGTCCCGCCCTTTGCGGCATTCGGATTGACGTAGGAGAAATGCGGGAAGGAGGCCGGATATTTCAGATCGCCGAAGGCGGAAATGCCGTGCACCTCACGATCGCTGGCGGAAGCGGGGCGCAAATTCAGCGCGGCGGCGGCCGCGGCGCCCGCGCCTGTCTGCAAAACGCGGCGGCGGGTGATCCGGTTCACGATCGCGATCCCGTCTTGGCGGCCCTGGCGGCATCCCACCACCACACGGTGGGGAATCCGCTGGCGGCGTATTTCGGCAGCAATTCGGGACGCCCGAAGCGGTCCCAGCGCGCGGTACGCTGCTTACCGTAGGTCCATTGCGGAACGACGAAGTGGTTCGCCAGCAGCACGCGGTCGAGCGCCTTGGTCGCCGCTTCCAGCTCGGCGCGGTCCTTGGCGAAGATCACACGGTCGATCAGCGCGTCGATGGCGGCGTTCTTGATGCCGATCAGGTTGCGCGAGCCGGGCTGCTCGGCGGCCTGCGAGCCCCAATAGCCGCGCTGCTCGTTACCCGGGGACAGCGATTGTCCCCACGTGTAGGTGATGATGTCGTAGTCCCAGTGGCGCACGCGGTTCTCGTACTGGACGTCGTCCACCGTGCGCACATTCACGGTGACGCCGAGCCGCTCGAGCGAGGGCTTGTAGAACAGATAGAAGCGCTCGGTATTCGGATCGGAGCCGAGCAGTTCGACCGTCAGCGGCTCGCCGGTCCTGACGTTGACCAGCTTGCGGTCGCGCACCTCGTAGCCCGCCTCGCGCATCAGCCGCAGCGCCTCGCGCAGGTTGGCGCGCGTATTCTCGGGACTGCCGCCGACCGGATTGGCATAGGGCGTGGTGAACACTTCCGGCGGCACCTTGTCGCGCACGGTCTCCAGGATCTGCAGCTCCAGGCCCTGCGGCAGCCCGGAGGACGCGAGTTCGAGGCCCTGGAAATAGCTCGCGATGCGCGTGTACTGCCCGAAGAAAATCTGCTTGTTCATTTCCTCGAAGTCGAACACATAGTTGAACGCGCGCCGCACCTTCGGATCGCTGAACTTGTTGCGCCGGGTGTTGAAAACGAAGGCCTGCATCACGCCGGTCGAGAGGATGGGAAATTCCTCGAGCAGCACGCGCTTGTCCTTCACCGCGGGAAAATCGTAGGCCGTCGCCCAGTTCTTGGCGCTGTTCTCGACGCGCCAGTCCACCTGGTCGGCCTTGAACGCCTCTATGGCCACGGTGGAGTCGCGGAAATATTCGTAACGGATTTCGTTGAAGTTATCGCGCCCGACATTCACGTTCAGCTTGTCGCCCCAGTAATCCGGCACGCGCTCATAGACGATGGTGCGGCCGGGCACGAATTCCCTGATCCGGTAGGGGCCGCTGCCGAGCGGCTTCTCCAGCGTCGTCGCGGCGATGTCGCGCGGACGGCCGTTGGCGTCGTTGCCCTCCCACCAGTGCTTCGGCAGCACCTGGAACTGGCTGACGATCTGCGGCAATTCACGGTTGCCCGGCGCGTCGAAGGTGAAGGTGATCTCGCGCGCGCCGGTCTTCTCGATCTTGGTGACGTGCCGGTAATAGGCATTCATCATCGGGCTGTTCTTCTTGAACGCCTCGAACGAGAAGATCACGTCCTCGGGCGTGACCGGCTGGCCGTCATGCCATTTCGCGTCTGCGCGCAGGCGATAGGTGACCGAGGAGAAATCGTCGGGATGCGAGACCGCTTCGGCGAGCAGGCCGTATTCGGTCGAGACCTCGTCCAAAGCCGGCGCCATCAGCGTGTTGTAGACGAGCGTCAGGCCGCTCGCGACCGAGCCCTTCACGCCGGCGACGACGAGATTGAAATTGTCGTAGGTGCCGGCCGCGATCTGGCGCACCGCGCCGGCCTTCGGCGCGTCCGGATTCACGTAGTCGAAATGCTTGAAGCCTTCGGGATATTTCAGTTCGCCGAACAGCGACAGGCCGTGGCGCCATTTGCGCTCGGCCTGCGCACCGGCCGCGCGCAGGAAGAAAGGATCGAGCGCGGAAAGGAACGGGGCGGCACTCGCGAGAGCGCCGGCGCGGACGAGGGATCGGCGGGTGATTTTCAACGGCTCGGTTCCTGTTGCGAAGCGCGTCTCAAACTGTGCCGGATTATGTCCGATTTTGGATGACGATCCACCGCAACCACGCCCTTTTGATCCGATCGGCCCGGCGGATTGCCGCAGACAGGCAGCCTTACGGCATCAAATAGGAAATGGCCGGAGCGTTGCCCCGGCCATTGCGTAAATTTAATGCGGCGTCGGTCCGCCTTATTGCGGCTTGGCCTCGGGGGCCGGTGCAGCCGGCGCCGGGGCGGGAGCCGCGGGAGCGACCGCCGGTGGCGCAGGCGGAGCGGCCGGCGCCGCCGCCGGAGCGGTCGCCTGCGGCTGCGGGGCCGGCGCGGGCGCCGCCGCCGCCTTCGGCAACGGACCCGGATTGTCGGCCAGCGTATGCAGATAGTTGATCAGGTCGGCGCGCTGCGTGCCGCGGGCGAGACCGGCATAGCCCATCGCCGTGCCCGGAACGAAAGCCTTCGGATTCTGCAGGAACTTGTTCAGGGTGTCATAGGTCCAGGTGCCGCCCTTGGCCTTCATCGCCGCCGAATAGTTGAAGCCGGCTTCCGTCGCGACCTGGCGGTTCACGATGCCCCAGAGATTGGGGCCGACACGGTTCGGGCCGCCCTTGTTGAAGGTGTGGCAGGCCGAGCATTGCTTGGCCACCGCCTCGCCCTTGGCCGGATCCGAGGCCGCCAGCAGCGCCTCGATCGGCTGCTCGGGCTCGGCCGGAGCGGCGGGGCCGCTCGAGGGCTGGTCCGGCACCGCGATGGCATAGCCGGGCTTGTCCATGTGCTTGGGCGTGAAAATCGCGCCGGCCGCGATATTGAGCGACAGCAGCACCAGGCAGGTGCCCAGAAGCGCACCCAGAATCTTGTTCAGTTCGAAGGAATCCATCGGGGATCGGCCTGAGCGGATGGTCCAGGGGGAGAGAATTGGCGCGGGTTTGAGCCCGCCGATGCGGCACAGATAGCCGGTTTCCCGCGGGCCATGCAACCCGTATAAGCGGGCCGCCCCCTGCCACATTCGTCCATGAACGGGCGACGAAACCGCGGCTTTCACGACCCATGCCGGGCCACGACGTCCTGATCCTGATCCCCGCCCGCATGGCCGCGACACGGCTGCCGGGCAAGCCGCTGGCCGATCTCGCGGGCCTGCCGATGATCGTGCACGTGGTGCGGCGCGCCGAGGCGGCCCAGCTCGGCCCGGTGGTGGTCGCGACCGATTCGGAGTCGATCGCGGCGGCGGTCGAGAAGGCCGGCGGTCGCGCGGTGATGACCCGCCCCGACCATGCCTCCGGCTCCGACCGCATTTTCGAGGCGCTCGGCATCGCCGACATGCAGAACCGCGTGCGCCTGATCGTGAACGTGCAGGGCGACCTGCCGACCCTGCAGCCCGCCGACATCGCGGCCGCGGTGCGCCTGCTCGACGATCCGGCCGTCGATATCGGCACGCTGGCCGCCGAAATCGTCAAGCCCGCGGAACGCACCAATCCGAATGTGGTGAAGGTGGTCGGCTCCCCGCTCGGCGAGCGGCGCCTGCGCGCGCTGTATTTCACCCGCGCCACCGCCCCTGCCGGCGAGGGCCCGCTCTATCATCACATCGGCCTCTATGCCTATCGCCGCGCCGCGCTGCAGCGCTTCGTGGCTTTGCCGCCCTCGCCGCTGGAGAAGCGCGAGAAGCTCGAACAGCTGCGCGCGCTGGAAGCCGGCATGCGCATCGACGTCGCCATCGTCGGCTCGGTGCCGCTCGGGGTCGACACGCCGGAAGACCTGGAGGAGGCGCGGCGCCAGCTCGCCGCCCGAAATTGACGGGACCGCTTGTAACCGCATAACGCAACCCAGCAGAATCGATCGATGAGCAAGAAACAGAAAATCGTGTTCCAGGGCGAGCCGGGGGCGAATTCGCACCTCGCCTGCCGCGAGGCCTATCCCGACCACGAGGCCGTCGCCTGCCCCACTTTCGAGGACGCCTTCGCCGCGGTGTCCGCGGGCGAGGCCGAGCTCGGCATGATCCCGATCGAGAACTCGATCGCCGGTCGCGTCGCCGACATCCACCACCTGATGCCGCATTCCGGGCTGCACATCGTGGCGGAATGGTTCCTGCCGGTGCGCCATCAATTGCTGGCGATCCCCGGCACAAAGCTGACCGACATCAAGACCGTGGAAAGCCACGTGCACGCGCTCGGCCAGTGCCGCAAGATTATCCGCAAGCTCGGCATCCGGCCGGTGATCGCCGCCGATACCGCAGGCTCGGCGCGCGAGGTCGCGCAGGTCAAGGACAGGTCGCGCGCGGCGATCGCGACGCGGCTGGCGGCGGAAATCTACGGGCTCGACATCCTGGCCGAGAATATCGAGGACGAGGCGCACAACACCACGCGCTTCATCGTGCTCGCGCGCGAGGCCAAATGGGCGAAGCCGGACGGCGGCAAGGTGGTGACTACCTTCGTGTTCCGGGTGCGCAACATTCCGGCCGCGCTGTACAAGGCGATGGGCGGCTTCGCCACCAACGGCATCAACATGACCAAGCTCGAAAGCTACATGATCGAGGGCAATTTCTTCGCCACCATGTTCTATTCCGACGTCGAGGGACATCCGGAGGACAAGGCGCTGACGCTGGCGCTCAAGGAGCTGGAATTCTTCTCGCGCGAGATGAAGATTCTCGGCGTCTATCCCGCGCATCCCTACCGCGCGAGCTTTGCGGAGAAGGGGGAGGGCTGAAACTTTCGCTCCGCACTTTCCTTGTCGTCATTCCGGCCGAGCGGCATCGCCGCGAGGGCCGGAATCCATAACCACGACTCGGGATCATGGATTCCGCGCTCGCGACCTGCGGTCGCGCCCCGGAATGACGACGATGGTGGCAGTCACCGCCACCCCATGCCCGGCGCGACGTGTTTCAGGATCGCCTCGATCACGTGCGCGTTGTAGTCGACGCCGAGCTGGTTGGGCACGGTGAGCAGCAGCGTGTCGGCCTCCGCGATCGCCTCGTCTTGCTTCAACTGCCGGATGAGCGCATCCGGCTCCGCAGCAAAGCTCTTGCCGAAAATCGCGCGCTCGGTCTCGCTGAGGAAGCCGATCTGGTCCTCGCTCTCGCCGTCGCGGCCGAAATAGGCGCGGTCCTGCTCGCTCACCAGCGCGAAGATCGAGCGCGAGACCGAGACGCGCGGCGTGCGCGTATGGCCGGCCTGCTTCCATGCCGCGCGGTAGGCGCGGATCTGCTCCGCCTGCTGGATGTGGAAGGGCTTGCCGCTCTCGTCGATCTTCAGCGTCGAACTTTGCAGGTTCATGCCGAGCTTGGCCGCCCATTGCGCGGTGGCGTCGGTCGCGGCCCCCCACCAGATGCGCTCGCGCAGGCCTTCGGAATACGGCTCGAGCCGCAGCAGGCCGGGCGGGTTGGGAAACATCGGCCGCGGATTCGGCTGCGCGAAGCCCTCGCCGCGCAGCACCTCCAGCAGCACCTGCGTGTGGCGGCGCGCCATCTCGGCATCGCTCATGCCCTCCGGCGGCGCGTAGCCGAAATGGCGGTAGCCCTCGATCACCTGCTCGGGCGAGCCGCGGGAAATGCCGAGCTGCAGCCGCCCGCCGGCGATGAGGTCGGCGGCACCCGCATCCTCGGCCATGTAGAGCGGGTTCTCGTAGCGCATGTCGATCACGGCGGTGCCGATCTCGATCCCTTTCGTGCGCGCGCCGATGGCGGCGAGCAGCGGAAAGGGCGAGGCGAGCTGGCGCGCGAAATGGTGCACGCGGAAATAGGCGCCGTCGGCGCCGAGCGCTTCCGCCGCGACCGCGAGCTCGATCGATTGCAGCAGCGCGTCGGAGGCGGTGCGGGCCTGCGAATGCGGCGACGGGGACCAGTGGCCGAAGGAGAGAAAGCCGATGCGTTTCATGGGGGTGTCTTGGAGGACAGCGGGATAGTCCGCCGTACTTAGAGCATTTTCGAGCGAAGTGGGTACCGGTTCGCGTCAAGAAAATGCGATCAAATAAAAGAATCTAAAGCACGTTCCGATTCCATGTAAAACGAACGTGCTTTAGCAGGCTGCTGAAAAAGTCTCGACGGCGAGGATGGCATGTGATTCCGTGGAATTGAAGCCACGGGATGCTTTGCCATGCGCGGACGAGGCGATCAGTCGGAAGGTCTATTCTCTTACGTTCGATTGGAGGAGCGGATTCCTGCGGATCATCCGTTGCGTCCGATCAGGGCGCTGGCGGATGAGGCCCTGGGGGCGCTGAACGGGCGCTTTGAGGGGCTGTATTCGTCGATGGGCC
>JBFWWQ010000042.1:0-16664 GCA_050246095.1 Pseudorhodoplanes sp. | reverse complement strand
GTCGCCGGCGGCGATGCGCGCGAGCAGCGCCTGGTCCGCGGTGGGCGCGAAGGGCTTGCGCTGAGACTGGGCCGGTGACAGGGCGGCCTTGGCCCCATTGATCCGGGCCGGGGCGAAATCCGTCTTGGCATAGGCAGCGGTCATCGGTACGTCCTCCGTAAGATGACCGTTTGTTAGGCCGACCCCCTCGTCCCGACTGTGACCCCCCTCACATTGGAAACCCCCGCGGCCCGTCCCCGATGAATACCGAGATACCGCGCATCCACGCGATCCATCGCTATCCCGTGAAAGGCCTGTCGCCGGAGCGGCTGCCGCAGGTTGCGCTCGCGGTCGGCGCCACGCTTCCCGCCGACCGGCTCTATGCCATCGAGAACGGGCCGACCGGCTTCGATCCCGCCGCCCCGCAATACTTCCCCAAGCAGCGCTTCCTGATGCTGATGCGCAACGAGCGCCTCGCCGCCCTCGACACGCATTTCAGCGATGCCGACCATAAACTGACCGTGCGCCTCAACGGCGCGGTGGCGGCCGAAGGCGATCTGCGCAGCGCGCAAGGCCGCGCCGCGATCGAGGCGTTTTTCGCGCGCTATTGCGCCGACGAGCTGCGCGGGCCGCCGCGCGTGCTGCACGGCGAGGGCCACAGTTTCTCCGACGTCGCCGCCAAGGTGGTCTCGATCATCAACCTTGCTTCGGTCGCCGCGATCGAGAATGCCGTCGGCGCGCCGGTCGATCCGCTGCGCTTCCGCGGCAACCTGCATGTCGCGCATTGGCCGGCCTGGGCCGAGTTCGACCTGCTCGGCCGGACGCTCGCGGTCGGCGAGGCGCGCCTGAAAGTGGTCAAGCGCATCGTGCGCTGCGCGGCGACCAATGTCGAACCGCGCACCGGGATCCGCGACCTGGAAATCCCCAAGACGCTGATGCGCGCGTTCGAGCACATGGATTGCGGCGTCTATGCCGAAATCGTGCGCGCCGGCACCATTGCGCCCGGCGACGCCGTCGCCGAGGAGCGGGCGGATTTGTTCTAGGGTCTTTGCGCCGGATCAGCGGTTCAGGTAAGGGCCGTTCGGCTGCGGCGGCGGCGTCACCACCGGCGGCGGCGGCGCCACATAGCCGCGCGCATCGATCGCATTGAGCTGGTCGATCTGGTCGATATTGCTGATCGGGCCCTTCAGCTGCTGCGGATCGCCGGAGAAGGTCCAGCCGTAAAGCGGGAACGGGATGCCGCTCGCGACATTCACGATGGTGCCGTCCCATATCACCGGACCGGTGACCTGGCCGTTGGCGCCGATCACGTAGGCGGTGCCGGGCCTGTCGAGGGTCAGCACCCGTCCGTTCGACAGGCGGATCGAAACCCCGCCTTCCACCAGCACCACGATGGTGCGGCTCGCCTGCACCAGGAGATCGATGATGGTGCCGCGGATGCCGAGCGTCGCGACCGGAGTCTTGATCGTGTAGTTGTTCGGATTCTGGCTGCCGGTGACGAAGCGGAACGAGCCGCGCACCGTGTCGAGCACGACCTGGCCGGAGCCGCGGTCGGGATTGTAGACGAAACGATCGAGCGTCAATTCGGCCTGCGGGCCGATGCTCACGCTGGTCTTGTCCAGAAACAGAAGCTGCGCGGTGCTGGCCTGGCCGGTGCGGATGCGCTCGTTGGAGAAGACCTCGCTGCCGACCGAGAGCGCGCGCGGGGAACCGCCCTGCACGCCCTGCACCGAATTCTGCACCGCCGCGGCGACCCCGATTTTCGGCTGGGCACCGAACGCATTTGTTGCGGCGAGCGACACAGAAAGCGCGGCGAAAAAGACTGGCAAACGATGCATCATCACGGATCGCTACCTTTTTACCATGAACGTGGTCGCAAGGTCACAGCTTCCCTGCAGCCCTTTGTCGCCGGAGGTCGTCGCGCGGTTCTGAATAGCCCAGACGCCCGCGCTGGGCTAGACCACGGAAGCCTGTTTGGCGATGCGCGACCGGGTCGCGTTCGGGTGGCGTGGGAATTGGGGCTGGGAATGCATTTCGCGTCCAGGTCGTTCCGGGTTGGTCTGGCCGCATTCGTGCTCGCCTCCGTCGCGGGACTGGCGCAGGCGCGCGACCTCAACACGCTGTATGACCGCATCCTGCGCGAACCCGCCAACAGCGAACTCAATCTGCAATTCGCCAAGCAGGCGGAAGCGCAAGGCTCCCTGCGCTGGGCGCTCGCGGCCTACGAGCGCGTCGTCCTCAACGACCCCGACAATTTCGAGGCCAAGGTCGGGTTGATGCGCATCCGGCGCATCCTGCAGCCGAGCTTCACGCTGGTGACCGCGGAAGTCGGCACCGCCTTCGAATCCAATCCGCTCTATTACCTCCCCAACAGCCGCAGCGAATTGCAGGCCTTCGGCTCGCTGTCGCTGCGCGACGAGCGCAATCTCGGCACCCAGCGCTGGCGCACGGTCGGCGCCATCGCCGGTCAGGTGCACCAGAAGAACGGCCAGCTCGATTACGGCCTGGTCGGCGGCGAGACCGGCCCGGTGATCGACCTGATGCCCGGCGTCAGTCTGGTGCCGGCGATCGGCGGCAGCGCCGCCTATTTCGACGATCATTTCTATTATGCGGAAGCCGCCGCGAGCGCGACGCTGGAGAGCAACTTCGACGGCGCCTATCGCGCGCTGCGCGTGCGCGGGGCGTACCGCGCCTATGACAGCTTCTTCCCCTCGCAGGACGGCTTCTATGTGGAGGCGCGCGGCCGCTTCGCTGAGCAGGGCGTGCTCGGTCCCGGCAGCGTCGGCATCGTCTCGCCCTATATCCTGTGGAGCGACATCAAGGGCGCCGTGGTCAATGCGCTGATCACCGAAATCCAGCCCGGCGCCTATTTCGAATACGGCGCGCGCTTCGAAGCCTATAAGAACGTCACCGACTGGATGACGCTGGGCGGCAATTTCGGCGTGAGCAAGCGCGACTACCGCAACGACGTCGTGGTCTCCACCGGCGCGACGCGCGAGGACGTGATCTTCTCGCCCGGCGCGACCATGCTGTTTCCGGGCCTGTTCGGCTTCAACCGCGACCTGCGCTTCGACTACAAGTATCTGCGCGACAATTCCAACGATCCCACCAAGTCGTTCCAGGATCATCTGGTCAGCGCGGCCTTTGTCGCCCGCTTCGACCCCTTCCTCGGCTTCCCGCCGGTGAAATAGCCTCAGCCCGCGCGCGGCGCCCGCAAAATCCCTTGCCCTTGGCCCGCATCCGCGCCTTTCTTGAGGGACAGGCGATTCGGCGCTCCCGGTTTGCGCGATGGCGACGGCCCGACTTATTTCCGCTTGCACGACGATGACCGTCCTGGCGGCTTTCGGCGCGGCCCCCGCTTATGCCGACCTGAAAATCTGCAACCGCATGAGCTATGTCGCGGAGACCGCCATCGCCGTCGAGGAGAAGGGCGTCGCCGCGAGCCGCGGCTGGTTCCGGATCGATCCCGGAGCCTGCCGCGTGGTGCTGCAGGGGACGCTGCAGGCCGACCGGTTCTACGTGCATGTGCGCGTCTCGCCGGTCTACGGTCCATCGCCGCTGCCGCAGCAGGGCCAGGCCGAGTTCTGCGTCGGGCGGGAGAATTTCGTCAGCGGCGGCGCCCGCAATTGCCGCAGCGGGCAGCGGCCGGCGCCGTTCACCGCGGTGAAGCCGTCGGGCACGCCCGAGGACGCGACCGTCAATCTCGCGGAAGAAGCCGAATACAGCGAGACGCAGGCGCGCGATGCCGGCATTCAGCGCCTGCTGGTCGCGGCCGGCTACGATGCCGCGCCGATCGACGGCATACGCGGCGCCAGGACCGACGCGGTGCTGATGCAGTTCCTGCATGAGCACAAGCTGACGCCGACGGCCGCCGCCAAGTCAGACTTCTTCGACATCCTGCTGGAAGCCGCGCAGAAGCCGGGCACGGCCTTCACCTGGTGCAACGACACCGTCAACACGGTGATGGCCGCCATCGGCTACGACGATCGCGGCATGGTGACGACGCGCGGCTGGTACCGCGTCGAGCCGGGCAAATGCCTGAAGCCCGACATCGGCGCCTCGGCGCGCCGCATCTATTCCTTCGCCGAGGCGATCGACGCGGACGGACGCGCGATGGTCTCGGCGGGCAAGCCGATCGCCTGGGGCGGGCCGGAAATATTCTGCACCCGCCCGAGCAAGTTCGAGATCGCGGACCAGGGCGACTGTGCGGCGAAGGGCCTGGCTTCGGCGGGCTTCGCGCCGGTCGACCTGTCGGCGGGCAAGACCGTGCGCTTCCGCTGAAGCGGGATGCGTTCATGTTGACTTGGCGCGCAACGCTTGATCCGTCATCCCGAGAGGCTGGTCGGAAATGCGATTGGGTTTTTCAAGCTATTGGATTGGGGGTGAAAATGCTCCGCTCCGCGTCATGGCCGGGCGAAGTCCCGGCCATCCACGCCTTTCTTGCCGATCCTTCATCAAGACGTGGATGCCCGCGACGAGCGCGGGCATGACAGACGTGCTGTCTTGATGAACGCGCCATAGCTTTCCACCGCCCTGTCGCGCACGATCGGGATACATCCGACAAACTCAGGATCGTTCGATGACCGAATTTTCCGCCACCGTGCACTGGACGCGCAACGGCGCGGCGTTCGCCGACGGCAAATACAATCGCGGCCATGAATGGCGCTTCGACGGCGGCGCGGTGGTGCAAGGCTCGTCCTCCCCGCATTCGGTCCCCCTGCCCTATTCGGTCGAGAGCGCGGTCGATCCGGAAGAAGCCTTCGTCGCGGCGCTGGCAAGCTGCCACATGCTGTTTTTCCTGTCCTTCGCGGCGAAGGCGGGATTTGTCGTCGACGATTATGCGGATGCGGCGGTCGGACTGATGTCGAAGAATGCCGAGGGCCGGATGGCGATGACCGAGGTGACGCTGAATCCGGCCGTGCGCTATGCCGGCCGCGCACCGGACCGCGCCGCCGAGACGGCGCTGCACGAGCGTTCGCATCACGCCTGCTACATCGCCAATTCGGTGAAAAGCGAAGTGGTCGTGATGCCGCGCTGAACGCGGGCGTCACGGGTTTGCCGGCGGGACCTGCGGCGATTCGATGTGTTCGGGCCGCACCCCGATGCCGACCAGGCGCGCCGGGATCCGGCGCAGCCAGGGAAGCCATCGAAACAGTTTCACCGGCCAGGGCGCGCGCGGCCTTTCCCGGCCGCGCAGCAGCGGACCGACCATGCGGTTCTGGATCGCGATCTGCAGGCGCTGGATGACGTGGGTCGGCCATTCGCGCCGCCGCTGCACCGCCCGCAAATCCTCCGGCGCCGGCGCGCCCGCCGACAGCGGCCGGTACAGCAGGTTGGCGGCCGCGACGGCATCCTGGATGGCGAGGTTGATTCCGACGCCGCCGATCGGCGACATGGCATGCGCGGCATCGCCGATGAACAGGAGTTGCGGCTTGTACCAGACCGGCAGGCGGTCGACCGCCACGGTGAGCAGCTTGACGTCGTCCCAGCCCGCGATCTCGTCCAGCCTGTCGCCAACGAACGGCGACATGAACGCGACATCGTCGCGGAACGCCTGCAGGCCCCGCTGCTGCAGCGCCGCGAAGCCGTCCTTGCGGATGACATAGGCGCATTGCCAGTAGGCGCCGCGATTGAGCATGATGAAAAGCCGGCCCGCTTCGGCATGACCGATTGTGGCCGTGTCGTCGCTATCCTTGCGCGACAGGCGAAACCAGAGCACGTCCATCGGTGCGCCGAGATCGAGGACGGCGAGACCGGCCTGGCTGCGCAGCGCCGAACGGCGCCCGTCCGCGCCGACGACGAGGTCCGCGTTAAATTCCAGCTCGCCCTCGGGCGACGTCGCACCAACGCCGCGCACCGCGCCGTCGCGCTCGATCAGGCGCGTGGCCTGCGTGCGCATATGCAGGTGGAAGGTGGCGTAGCGGCGGCCCTGATCGGCAATGAAGTCCAGGAAGTCCCATTGCGGCATCAGCGCGATGAATTTGCAGCGGGTCGGGACATGGCTGAAATCGGCGACGGTGACCCGGTCGGCCCCGATCTGGGCGGCGAGCTGCTTCACCTTCTGATGCGGGAGCTGCAGGAAGGCGTCGAGCAGCCCGAGCTCGTGCATCAATTCCAGCGTCGAGGGATGGATCGTGTCGCCGCGGAAGTCGCGCAGGAAATCCTTGTGCTTCTCCAGCACATGCACGTCGATCCCGGCGCGCGCCAGCAGATAGCCCAGCATCAGGCCCGCCGGGCCGCCGCCGGCGATGCAACATTGCGTCTTGATCGGGGACGGCGGCATGCTAGGTGATCCGCTCCTCCCGTTTCACGATGCAGAGACGATGCCGATGCAACCTACGGTTCCACGCCGCTTCGACCATGTCGAGACCTGGGTCTTCGATCTCGACAATACGCTGTATCCGCACCACCTCAATCTCTGGCAGCAGGTGGGCGTGAAAATCCGCGACTACATCGCGAACTTTCTCAAGGTCACGCACGAGGACGCCTTTCGCCTGCAGAAGGACTATTACCGCCGCTACGGCACCTCCATGCGCGGCATGATGACCGAGCACGGCATGCAGCCGGACGACTTCCTGGCTTTCGTGCACGCGATCGACCATTCGCCGCTGCAGCCGGATCCGGCGCTCGGCGACGCGCTGGAGCGGCTGCCCGGTCGCAAGCTGATCCTGACCAACGGCACGCGCGCGCATGCCGACGCGGTGATGAAGCGGCTGCAGATCGACCGGCATTTCGAGGACGTGTTCGACATCGCCGCCGCCGATCTCGAGCCGAAGCCGCTGCCGCAGGTCTACGAGCGCTTTCTCGCGCGCCACGGCGTCGACCCGAAGCGCGCGGCGATGTTCGAGGACCTCGCGCGCAACCTGGAAGTGCCGCACACGCTCGGCATGACCACCGTCCTGATCGTGCCGGAAGGCACGCGCGAAGTGTTCCGCGAAAGCTGGGAGCTCGAGGGCCGCAACGACCCGCATGTCGACCATGTGACCGACGACCTGGCGGGGTTTCTTGCGCGGATTCTTCCGCCGGATTCAGGCTGACAGCGTCTGCAGCAGGGTTGCGAACGCAAAACCGGCGATGGCGGCGCCGCCAAGCCGCAGCGTCACAATGCGGTCGTGCAAGAGCAGCCATCGCGCGCCGCACATTGCCGCGAACGCGATGAAAAACTGCACGGCGGCGAGTCCGGCGAAATAGGCGTAGAGCGGGGCCGGTTCCGCGCCCACGACCGACTCGCCGAGCGCATAGCCGTGGATGAACCCGGTCGCGCCGAACAGAACGGCGGCGAGCGGCGCCGAGCGCAGCGTGGTCGCGGCGAGCAGCGCGCCGAGCACCAGCACCGACAAGGCCACGCTCGGCTCGGCGCCGGGCAGGCCCCATCCGGCGGCATGCAGGGCGGCTCCCGCCATCGTCAGGGCGACATAGGCGGCGAGCGGCCACAGCCCGGTCCCGGCCAAAGCGGCGAGCCCGCCCACGGCCAGCACGGCGGCAAAATGATCAAGTCCGAGAATGGGATGCGCCAGACCCGAGAGCAGCCCCTGCAATGCCGTCAGCGGCGTCGCACCGTCCATCGCGTGGTGCGCCAGCGCCGGCTCCGCCAGCACCGCGAGGACCGCCGCGACCGCCAGGAATCTCATCCGCCCCTCCTCCCGAACCTCTTGCCAGCAAAGCAGAAATCGGGCCGCTCCGCCACGGACTTGACGGTTGACACGGGCCGGCGCGGTTCGCACAACACGCCCCGCATCATCCAGCGGGGCCTGCCATGTCCGACAAGCTTGCCAGCACCATCGACGCGGCCTTCGAGGCGCGCGAGCGCATTTCCGCCAAGACCCGCGGTCCCGTCCGCAAGGCGGTCGAACAGGCCCTCGGCCTGCTCGACAGCGGCAGGATGCGCGTCGCCGAGCGCTCTGCCGACGGCCGCTGGAGCGTCAACCAATGGCTCAAGAAAGCGGTGCTGTTGTCGTTCCGCCTCAACGACATGGGCATCATCAAGGGCGGCCCCGGCAAGGCCGTATGGTGGGACAAGGTGCCGTCCAAGTTCGACGGCTGGAGCGCCGCCAAATTCAAGAAGGCCGGCTTCCGCGCCGTCCCCAATGCCGTCGTGCGCCATTCCGCCTTCATCGCGCCGGGCGTCGTGCTGATGCCCTCCTTCGTCAATCTCGGCGCCTATGTCGATTCCGGCACGATGGTGGACACCTGGGCGACGGTCGGGTCGTGCGCGCAGATCGGAAAAAACTGTCACATCTCCGGCGGCGCCGGCATCGGCGGCGTGCTGGAGCCGCTGCAGGCGGGACCGGTCATCATCGAAGACGATTGCTTCGTCGGCGCCCGCTCGGAGGTTGCCGAGGGCGTGGTCGTGCGCCGCGGCGCGGTGCTCTCGATGGGCGTCTATCTCGGCGCCTCGACCACGATCGTCGACCGCGCGACCGGCGAGACCATGCGCGGCGAAGTGCCGCCCTATTCCGTGGTGGTGCCGGGATCGATGCCGGGCAAGCCGCTGCCCGACGGGCGGCCCGGCCCGAGCCTCTATTGCGCGGTGATCGTCAAGCGCGTCGACGAGAAGACCCGCTCCAAGACCAGCATCAACGAGCTGCTGCGCGACTGACATGCCCGCCGATCCCGTTGCGCTCGCCCGCGACCTGCTGCGCTGCCCCTCGGTCACGCCGGCGGAAGGCGGCGCTCTCGGCGTGCTCGAAGCCGCGCTGAAGCCGGCCGGCTTCATCGTGCATCGCATGGTGTTCTCGGAGCCGGGCACCCCGGATGTCGAGAATTTCTATGCGCGCATCGGCACCACCGGACCGCACCTGACATTCGCGGGCCATGCCGACGTCGTTCCGCCCGGCCCGGAAGCCGCCTGGTCGCATCCGCCCTTCGCCGGCGCCATCGCTAACGGCACATTGTACGGCCGCGGGGCCGTCGACATGAAAGGCGGCATCGCCGCCTGCGTCGCGGCGACGCTCGATTATCTCGCCGCGCATGGCGGCAGGCCGAAAGGCTCGATCTCGTTTTTGATCACGGGCGATGAAGAAAGCGTCGCCATCAACGGCACCGTCAAGCTGCTGCAATGGGCGGCGCAGCAGGGCGAGAAATTCGACCATTGCATTCTCGCCGAGCCGAGCAATGTCGATGCCCTGGGCGATACCATCAAGATCGGCCGCCGCGGCTCGCAGAACGGCACGCTCGTCGTCACCGGCAAGCAGGGCCATGTCGCCTATCCGCACCGCGCCGACAATCCGGTCACCGGCCTCGTGACGCTGATTGCCGCGCTCAAGGCCGAGCCGCTCGATGCCGGCAGCGCGCATTTCGATCCGTCCAATCTCGAATTCACCTCGGTCGATGTCGGCAACAAGACGGTCAACCTGATTCCCGGCGAAGCACGCGCGCGCTTCAACATCCGTTTCAACGACCATCACAGCCAGGAGAGCCTGAAGACGCTGCTGCAGCGGCGCACGGAGAAGGCGGCGACGGGCCGCATCCGCTTTCATTTCGAATGGGAGCCATCGAACGCGGACGTGTTCGTCACCGCGCCGGGTCCCTTCACCGACCTTGTGGTCGCCGCGGTCGGCGAAGTGAGCGGCCGCAAACCGGCGCTTTCGAGTTCGGGCGGCACGTCCGACGCGCGCTTCATCAGGGATTATTGCCCGGTCGTCGAGTTCGGTCTGGTCGGCCAGACGATGCATGCCGTCGACGAATGCGTGCCGACCGCCGATCTCGTCGCGCTCACGGGAATCTACCGCCGGATCCTGGACCGCTATTTTGCCTGACCGCGCCGGCGCTCAATAATCCACGCGGACGAGATACAGCCCCTGCGGCGGCGCGACCTGCCCGCAGGCCGTGCGGTCGCGCGCGGCGAGCACCGCCGCGAGATCGTCCGGGCTCCACTTGCCCTCGCCCACATGCACCAGCGAGCCGACCATCGAACGCACCTGGTTGTGCAGGAAGGAACGCGCGGAGACGATCGCGCCGACGTTGCAGCTGTCAACCTCGATGTCGAACCGGTCGAGCGTCTTCATCGGCGACTTGGCCTGGCATTCGGCGGAACGGAAGGTGGTGAAGTCGTGGTGGCCGAGCAGCCGCTTCGCCCCTTCGCGCATGGCGGCAAGGTCGAGCGGACGCCCGACGCGCCAGGCGCGCGGCATGTCGAGCGTCAGATCGGGGCGCCGGTTGACGATGCGATAGAGATAGTGGCGCTTTCGCGCTGAGAGTCGCGCGTTGAAATCCCCGTTCACCCGTTCGGCCGCGAGAATCGCGATCGGTTCGGGGCGCAGATAGAAGTTGAGCGCGTCGCGCACCGTGCCGCCCTCGTGCTCGCCCTGCAGATCGACATGCGCGACCTGTCCGAGCGCATGCACGCCGGCATCGGTGCGCCCGGCGCCCTGGATGGTGACGCGCGCGCCGTTGAATTTCTCGACCGCCGTCTCGATCGAGCCCTGAACGGTCGGCCCCTCGGCCTGGTATTGCCAGCCGCGATAGGGGCCGCCGTCATATTCGATGAGGAGCTTGTAGCGCGGCATCGTTCACAGAGCCTCGAAGGCGCGAGCATAGCGTACGGCGCCGCGACCGGGGGCGCCGGCCGAAAGCGCGAGAACCTGGAAATACTCCCCGTCATAAGGCGAGGAAAAGGCGCGGGCGCGCGTCGCGTCGAAGCCGAAGCGGCGATAATAATCGGGCGATCCCACGACAAAAACGAGCGTCTCGCCGGCTCCCGCGAGCCGGTCCAGTCCCTCGCGGATCATGGCCTGCCCGATCCCGCGTCCCTGCATCGGCGGACTGACGGCAACCGGCGCCAGCGCGAGCGCAAGATGTCCGACCGTACCGGCAAGGAGCGTCAGCCGGGAGAATCCGCAATGGCCGACGATCCCGCTTTCATGCTCCGCGACCAGCGACAACACCAGATCGCCGTCGGCGCGCAGCCGATCGACGAGCGCGGCTTCCGCGGGGCCGCCGAACGCGCGCTCGTTGAGCGCGCGGACAGCGGCGAAATCTCCGGGCATTTCGGGTCGCACCGCAATCACGCGAGCCGCGTGCCCGAGGGCAGCGGCGTGCCGCGCAGGAATTCCTCGGCCTGCATCGGCTGCTTGCCGGCGCGCTGAAGCTGGAGGATGCGGATCGCACCGGAGCCGCAGGCAACGCTCAAATGCGCGTCGAGAAGTCTGCCGGGCTCCCCACTTCCTTCGCCCCGGGTCGTGCGCAGCACCTTCACACGCGCGGCCGATTTTCCCTCGCCCAGCTCGAACCACGCGCCGGGAAAGGGCGACAGCCCGCGAATGTGGTTGTGCACCTCCTGCCAGGGCTTGCTCCAGTCGATGCGCGTTTCGGATTTCTCGATCTTGGATGCGTAGGTGACGCCGCTTTCGCCTTGCGGGGTCAGTGCGAGGGTGCCGCGTTCCAGCGCAGCGAGCGCGACCGGGAGCATGCCGGCGCCCAGCGGCGCGAGGCGGTCGTGCAGCTCGCCCGCGGTCATGTCCGCGTCGATCGGGAGGCTTTCGGCCATGGCGACGGGACCGGTATCGAGGCCCTCCTCCATCTTCATCACCATCACGCCGCTCCGGGCATCGCCGGCCATCACCGCGCGGTTGATCGGCGCGGCGCCGCGCCAGCGCGGCAGCAGCGAGGCATGCAGATTGAAGCAGCCGAGCGGAACGGCTTCGAGAATTTCGCGCGGCAGGATCAGGCCGTAGGCGACCACCACCGCAGTATCCGCCGCGTGCGCCCTGAACTCCTCCTGCGCTTCGCGGGTCCGCAATGTCTTCGGTGTCAGCACAGGGATGCCGAAGCGGCGCGCTTCGCGCGCCACCGGCGTCTCCTGCAATTCCATGCCGCGGCCGGCGGGACGCGGCGCGCGCGTATAGGCCGCAACCACATCATGCCCGGCGCCGACGATTTCAACGAGCGCCGGCACCGCGAAGTCCGGCGTGCCCATGAAGATCAACCGAAGCGTCATAGATTGCCCGAGGCCACAGAGACACGCATTACACGACGAAGGGATCGACCAGATCGACCCCCAAATGTTCGAAGCCCCGCACATCGCGCGTGGCAATCGCCGCCTCGTGGATACGGGCGATTGAAGCGATCATGCCGTCGATCGTTCCCATCGTCAGGCCCAGTTTCTCCCGATCCGCCATCACGCGCCCGAACTCGGAAGCCGCGTGCGCTTCAAAGGCAAGGGTGCGGTCCGAAAACCCGTCTTCAATGGCCTTGAGCACCGCTTCCAGATGCTCGCGCCGCCCGCCCGGGGGCAATCGTTCGACGCCGTAGTGAAGCTCTGCCAAAACCGGCGCACAAAGGAAAAGGTCGTTCGCCCGCTGCGCATTCAACCATACCCGGACGGCATCCGACGGTCTGGGGCGCATTCCCTCCGATATCACGTTGGTATCGAGCAGGATCATTCGAATGTCGGCGGCGGCGATACGCTGTCTTCCCGCTCGAAAATCAGATCGTCGCCGCGATGGCGCATGCCTGTAAGCGAAAACAGGAAATCGCCCATCTTCGCGGGCGGCTGCGGCGCGGCCAGGCCCCGTTTCATCAGGGCCTTGGCTTCTTCGGACAACGACCGGCGGTTGCGGCGCGCGCTGTCTTTCAGGCGCTTGGCCAGATCGGTTCCGAGGTTGCGAACGAGGATATCGGTCATGCGCGACAGCTCCTGATATCATAAGATATCAAACTTGCCGCCGCTCTTCAACCCTCCGCGCGCTTGGCGGCCTTGGTGAATTTCTTGACGACGCGGTCGCGCTTGAGCTTGGAAATGTGATCGATGAACAGCACGCCGTTGAGATGGTCGATCTCGTGCTGCAGGCAGGTGGCCAGGATGCCGTCGGCATGCACTTCCTGCGGCTTGCCGTCGCGATCCAGATAGCGGACCTTCACCTCGGCCGGGCGCTCCACCTCCTCGTAATATTCCGGGATCGAGAGGCAGCCCTCCTCGTAGGTCTTCTTTTCTTCCGACGCCCAGGTGATTTCCGGGTTGATGAAGACCTGCGGCGCCGGCGCCTCCTCCTTCTTGGCCAGGTCCATCGTGACCACGCGCCGGGCCTCGCCGAGCTGGATGGCGGCAAGCCCGATCCCCGGCGCGTCGTACATCGCCGCGAACATCTCCTCGATCAGCTTGCGCACGGCCGCGTCGATCTTCTCGACCGGCCTGGAGACCAGCCGCAGGCGCTTGTCGGGAATGACGATGATCGGGCGGAGTGCCATGACGGGCGATGTAAGGAATGGGGGCCTCGGGGTCAAATATCAGGCTTTTAAGGGACTTTCGACCTTGCGTTCGCCCTTCGTTCGCTCCCCGCTCCGAATCGGGCTAGAAGGGGGCGCATGGAGCCCCAGGAGGCTATTGCCGCGCTGCTGCGCGACCCTGTCTTTATTGCCGCGATGGCAGGCGCCGCCGGCGTCGGCCTGCTCGCGGGCGCAGCCTGGCTGATCGGGCTCGCGGTCCGCGCCGCCCGCCGCCGGCGCGAGGAGCGGCGCGCGGCCGAGGAGCGGATGCTGGAACTGACGCATCTGCAGGCGGAGACCGCGGGGCGCGTGCGCGCGATGGGCGAGATGCTGCACAGCCAGCACGCCGAATTGCAGCGCGCGGTGAATTCGCGGCTCGACGCCGTCACCCATCACCTCGGCCAGTCGATGCAGGCCACGACGCGGCAGACCACCGACAACCTGCAGAAGCTGAACGAGCGCCTCGCCGTCATCGATTCGGCGCAAAAGAACATCACCAAGCTTGCCTCCGAAGTCACCACGCTGCAGGGCATCCTGTCGAACAAGCAGCAGCGCGGCGCGTTCGGCCAGGGGCGCATGGAAATCATCATCCGGGACGGATTGCCGCCGAAATCCTACGAATTCCAGTTCACGCTCTCGAACCGGACGCGGCCCGACTGCGCCATCTTCCTGCCCGACCAGCGGCCGCTGATCGTGGACGCGAAGTTTCCGCTGGAGGCGATGACCGCCCTGCGCGAGGCGACGGGCGACGACGAGCGACGGCTCGCCGCGACGCGGGTGCGCCAGGACGTGCTGCGGCACGTCAACGACATCGCCGGCAAATACCTGCTGCCGGGCGAAACCCAGGACATGGCGCTGATGTTCGTCCCCTCGGAATCGGTCTATGCCGACCTGCATGACGGATTCGACGACGTGGTGCAGAAGGCTTTTCGCGCGCGAGTCGTCGTGGTCTCGCCCTCGCTGCTGATGCTGGCGATCCAGGTGATCCACCAGATCCAGCGCGACGCGCGCATGCGCGAGGCCGCCGACCAGATCCGCAACGAGGTCGAGCTGCTCACCGGCGACCTGTCGCGGCTGCGCGACCGCGTCGTCCGCCTGGAGAAGCATTTCGGGCAGGCCAACGAGGATATCCGGCAGATCCTCGTGTCCGCCGACAAGATCGACAAGCGCGCGGGCCGCATCCGCGAACTCGAATTCGAGGGCGAGGATTCGCTGTCGGCCGACATCCTGCCGGCGCCGCTGCCGCGGCGGCTCGAGGCCGGCGAGTGAGCGCGGAAGAAGTCAAAGAGTCGCCGGCGCGCGGCTTTGCCGATGCGTTTGCGGTCTATCTGAAGCCGCGCGTGCTGATCGTCCTGTTTCTCGGCTTCTCCGCCGGCCTGCCGCTGGCGCTGTCGGGTTCGACGCTGCTGGTATGGATGCGCGAATCCAGCGTCAATCTCGGTACGATCGGGCTGTTCGCGCTGGTCGGCACGCCCTACACCGTGAAATTCCTCTGGGCGCCGGTGGTCGACGCGCTCGATGTGCCGGTGCTGTCGCGCCTGCTCGGGCGGCGGCGCGGATGGCTGGTCTTCTCGCAATTGCTGCTGATGGCGGCGATCGCCTTCCTCGCCTTCTGCAATCCGGCGCAGGCGCCGGGCCTGGTCGCGCTCGGCGCGCTGCTCGTCGCCGCGGCCTCCGCCACCCAGGACATCGTCATCGACGCCTTCCGCATCGAGACGCTCGACGGCAGCGAACAGGCCGCCGGCATGGCTTCCTATGTCGCGGCCTATCGCGTCGGCATGCTGGCTTCGACCGTCGGCGCGCTGCATGCGGTGACCGTCTTCGAGAGCGGGTTCGGATTCGAGCGGCAGGCGGCATGGACCGCGGGCTATCTGGTGATGGCCGCGCTGGTTTCGATCGGGATCGTCACGACCTTGCTCGCGACGCGGCCGGCCGATCCGCCCGCGGCCGCTTCGGGCGACAACAAGCTGAAGCGCGTCTGGCACGCCGCGCTCGGCGCGTTCTCGGAATTCCTGTCGCGCGACGCCGCCTGGGTCGTGCTCGGCTTCGTCGTGCTGTACAAGTTCTGCGATGCCTTTGCCGGGACGATGACCGCGCCCTTCATCATCGATCTCGGCTTCGACCGCACCGACTATGCCAACATCGTCAAGGGCGTGGGCTTTGCCGCGACTCTGATCGGCGGCTTTGCCGGCGGCGTGGTCGCGCGCGCGCTGCCGCTGACCACCTGCCTCTGGCTCGGCGCCATCGTGCAGGGCCTGTCGAATCTCGTATTCGTGTGGCTCGCCGCGGCCGGCACCAATAGCTGGGTGCTGAGCGCGGCGATCACCGCGGAGAATTTCGCCGGCGCCATCGGCACCGTGATCTTCGTCGCCTATCTGTCGGCCTTGTGCCAGAACCCGCTGCATACCGCGACGCAGTTCGCGCTGTTGACCGCGCTTGCCGCGTTCGGGCGCACCTATCTCTCCTCCGGCGCCGGCTTCATCGCGGAATCGACCGGCTGGCCGTTTTTCTTCATCCTCAGCACGCTGATGGCGGTCCCGAGCCTGATGCTGATGGTCTGGCTGCAGCATCGCGGGCATTTCGCGGCGCTGGCGCAGAAGCGCTAGATCAGCGTGCGCTGGCGGATCGCCGCCGACAGCGTGCCCTCGTCGAGATAATCGAGTTCGCCGCCGACCGGCACGCCGTGCGCCAGCCGCGTGACCTTGACCTCCGCCGCATGCAGGAGGTCGGTGATGTAATGCGCCGTGGTCTGGCCGTCGACCGTGGCGTTCAGCGCCAGGATCACTTCCTTCACCGCCGGATCGTGCGCCCGCGTCACCAGCGTCTCGATCGTCAGGTCCTGCGGGCCGATCCCGTCGAGCGGCGACAGCGTCCCGCCGAGCACGTGGTAGCGCCCGCTCACCGCCCCCGCACGCTCCAGCGCCCACAGATCGGCGACATCGGCGACCACGACGATGAGCGAGGCATCGCGCGTGGGGTCGGTGCACACCGTGCAGGGATCGCGCGTGTCAATATTGCCGCAAGCCGTGCAGACGACGATTTTCTCGCGCGCCACGTCGAGCGCGTCGGTGAGCGGGCCCATCAGCTGCTCGCGCTTCTTGATCAGATGCAGCGCGGCGCGGCGCGCGGAACGCGGGCCGAGCCCGGGCAGGCGCGCCAGCAGCTGGATCAGACGCTCGATCTCGGGGCCGGCGACGGCTTTGGGCATGGTCCTTCTTAGGCCCGGGGCCGCTTCGCGGCAAGCAAGCGGGGCCGCGGGGGCCTGAAATCCCCAGTAACGGCAAGGCTTTGGACAGGAATGGCGGGCGCGCGGCTTTGCTTGTCAGGGGGCGCTTGATGGCTATAGTGCGCGCGCTCGCCCGGCTGCGCCGCGCGAACGCGGAGAGGTGGCCGAGTGGCTTAAGGCGCACGCTTGGAAAGCGTGTATACGGGAAACCGTATCGAGGGTTCGAATCCCTCCCTCTCCGCCAGTCCGTTTT
>JBFWWQ010000041.1:0-16676 GCA_050246095.1 Pseudorhodoplanes sp. | reverse complement strand
CACGCTTAAAAAGGCGAGATTCGTCCGCCGGTTAATGGGGCAGGGAGCGATGAAAATTCTCTACGACAAGGCCCGCGCGCCCAATCCGCGCCGGGTGCGCATCTTTCTGGCCGAAAAAGGCATCGAAATACCTTCCGAGCAGATCGACCTCGGAGCTCTGGAGCAGAAGTCGGAATCGTTTACGGCCATTAACCCTTTGCAGCGGCTGCCGGTGCTGATCCTCGACGACGGTCGTGCATTGACCGAGTCGATCGCCATCTGCCGCTATTTCGAGGCGCTGCAGCCGCAGCCGGCCCTGTTCGGCACCGGCGCGCTGGGGACCGCGCTGGTCGAAATGTGGCAGCGGCGCGTGGAGTTCAACCTGCTCGGCACGATCCAGCAGGTCTTCCGCCATTCGCACCCGGCGATGAAGGAAATGGAAAAGCCGCAAGTGGCGGATTGGGCGCAGGTGAATCGGCCGCGCGTCACGGATTTTCTCGCCATTCTCGACCGGCAGCTCGCGCAGAATCGTTTTGTCGCCGGCGATGCCTATTCGGTCGCCGACATCACGGCGCTGGTCGCGGTCGACTTCATGAAGCCGGCCAAGCTGAGCGTGCCGCCAGAGATGCAGAACGTGCTGCGCTGGCACGCCGAAGTCTCGGCGCGTCCGAGCGCAAAAGCTTGACTTGTGTCCGGCCGCGTCGCGCGGCCGGCCTGCGCGCTCAGCGGTCGAGCCGCGCGATCAAGCTCGACGTATCCCAGCGCTTGCCGCCCATCTTCTGCACTTCGGAATAGAACTGGTCGACCAAAGCGGTGACGGGGAGGTTGGCGCCGTTGCGCCGCGCCTCGGCGAGACAGATGCCGAGATCCTTGCGCATCCAGTCGACGGCGAATCCGAAATCGAACTTGCCCTCGTTCATGGTCTTGTAGCGGTTCTCCATCTGCCAGGATTGCGCCGCGCCCTTGGAGATGGTGGCGATCAGCTTATCGACGTCGAGGCCGGCGCGCTTGGCGAAATGGATGCCTTCCGACAGGCCCTGGACGAGGCCCGCGATGCAGATCTGGTTGACCATCTTGGCGAGCTGGCCGGCGCCCGGCGCGCCGAGCAGATTGCAGGCGCGCGCATAGGCGGCGATCACTTTCTCGGCGCGTCCGAACGGCTCGGCTTCGCCCCCGCACATGACCGTGAGCACGCCGTTCTCGGCGCCCGCCTGACCGCCGGAGACCGGCGCGTCGATGAAGTCGAAGCCGCCTTTCTTCGCCGCGTCGTAGAGTTCGCGCGCGATCTCGGCGGAAGCGGTGGTGTGGTCGACGAAGATCGCGCCCTTCTTCATGCCCTTGTAGGCGCCGTCGGCGCCGAGCGTGACCTCGCGCAAGTCGTTGTCGTTGCCTACGCAGCACATGACCAAATCCTGGCCCTCGGCCGCCTCGCGCGGTGTCTTCGCGCTTCTGCCGCCGAACTGCGCGGCCCATTTTTCGGCTTTGGCGCCGGTCCGGTTATAGACGGTGACCTCGTGGCCGCCCTTGGCCTTCAGATGCCCGGCCATCGGGTAGCCCATCACGCCCAGTCCGAGAAACGCCACCTTCGCCATCTTCGTTCTCCCCGCCGTGGCGGACCGTGCCGCCCTTCTTGCTCACGGCCGTCTATGCGGCGGCTTGTGTGCACCCGTCAACCCGGCCTATCTACGGGGCAAATAACCATCATTCCGGGTATTCCCCGATCGGAGGCCGCCGATGGCGCCCAGCAAGCAAGATATTCTCGCCAAGATCGCCGCCGTCCAGGCCCCGGACGGACGGCCTGTGCCGCAGGCCGGGACGCTGTCCGAAATCGTGGTTTCCGACGGCAAGGTGTTCTTTTCGATCAGCGTCGAGGCGCATGCGGTCAAGGCCTGGGAGCCGGTGCGCAAGCGCGTGGAAGAGGCGGTGCGTGCCATGCCCGGCGTCACCGCGGCGATGATTGCACTGACCGCCGAACGCGCGGGCGGCAACCCCTCGGCTGCGCCGGTGCGCCCGGCGCAAGGCGGGGGCGGGCAGGCGGTCGGCGTCCCCGGGGTGAAATCCATCATCGCCGTCGCCTCCGGCAAAGGCGGCGTGGGCAAGTCCACGACCTCGGTCAACCTTGCCCTCGGCCTGCGCGATCTCGGCCTGCGCGTCGGGGTGCTCGATGCCGACATTTACGGCCCGTCATTGCCCAAGCTGCTCGCCATCCGCGAAAAGCCGCAGACCATCGGCGGCACGCGCCTGAAGCCGATCGGCAAATTCGGCCTGACGGTGATGTCGATCGGATTTCTGATCGAGGAAGAGACGCCGATGATCTGGCGCGGCCCGATGGTGATGTCGGCGCTGACGCAGATGCTGCGCGAGGTCGAATGGGGCGAGCTCGATGTCATGGTGGTCGACATGCCGCCGGGAACGGGCGATGCGCAATTGACGATGGCGCAGCAGACGCCGCTCGCCGGCGCCGTGATCGTCTCGACGCCGCAGGACCTCGCCTTGATCGACGCGCGGCGCGGCATCGCCATGTTCAATCGCGTCAACGTGCCGGTGCTCGGCATCGTCGAGAACATGAGCTATTTCCTCTGCCCGCAATGCGGCACGCGCTCGGATATTTTCGGGCATGGCGGCGCGCGGCGCGAGGCGGAGCGGCTGGACGTGCCGTTCCTCGGCGAGGTGCCGCTCGACATGGCGATCCGCGAGACATCGGATGCCGGCCTGCCGGTGGTGGCGACGCAACCCGACGGACCGCACGCGAAAATCTATCGCGAGATTGCCGCCAGGGTGCGCGATCGCATCCAGGGCGGCGGCGCCGCGCGGCCGGCGCCGAAAATCGTCATCGAGGCGTGAGGGCTGGCGGCGCGCATCGCGCCTGCCGGTCGTCGCGGTCACGCCTGTCGTTCGCGATCGTCGGCATTGTACTAAAGTCTAACGCGCCGGTTCCGCGCCGACGTGAAGGACGCCTGTCTCAAGGCGACCAACGAACTCTGGACGGAAATCCCGGCCAAGAACGAAGGCTTCAAGAAACCGATCGGAACGATGCAGGCGTTCCGTGTCGACGAGTATCTGTGGTGACAGGTGGCGGAGTATATGTACGACACCTTCATGATCCGCTCGCGGGCGCGCAGCGGTTAAGCACCGCCCAATTGTTAAGCATATGACTCGGCTGCGGTTTTTTCCGCTGCCGGGCTTTCGCATTTGTAATGCCTTACCGCTGGATTTCCTTCCCCCGGCGCGATAGGTAAGCGCCAGCCGCATGGCACCTGGCCGCGCGGGGAATAACGCGCCCTCAGGTGCGTCCGATCAGTCATCCCTAGGGAGGGAAATTCATGAAGCGTCGTCAATTCCTGCAAGCCGCCGGCGTCGGTCTGGCTGCCACCGCCGTTGCCAAGCCGGCCATCGCGCAGTCGATGCCCGAACTGAAATGGCGTCTGACCTCGAGCTTCCCGAAGTCGCTCGACACCATCTTTGGCGCGGCCGAAACTTTCTCCAAGGCCGTGGCCGAAGCGACCGACAACAAGTTCCAGATCCAGGTCTTCGCCGCGGGTGAAATCGTGCCGGGCCTGCAGGCGGCGGACGCCGTGACCAACGGCACCGTCGAAATGTGCCACACCGCGTCCTACTATTATTTCGGCAAGGAGCCGACCTTCGCGTTCGGCACCGCCGTGCCCTTCGGCCTCAACAGCCGCATGCAGAATGCCTGGCAGTTCCATCACGGCGGCATGGAGCTGATGAATGACTTCTACAAGAAGTTCAACATCTACGGGATCCCGGCCGGCAATACCGGTTGCCAGATGGGCGGGTGGTACCGCAAGGAGATCAAGACCCCGGACGACCTGAAGGGCCTGAAGATGCGCATCGGCGGATTCGCCGGCCGCGTCATGTCCAAGCTCGGCGTCGTGCCGCAGCAGATCGCCGGCGGCGACATCTATCCGTCGCTCGAAAAGGGCACGCTGGATGCGGCCGAGTGGGTCGGCCCCTACGACGACGAGAAGCTCGGCTTCCAGAAGGTCGCGCAGCACTATTACTATCCCGGCTGGTGGGAAGGCGGCGCCATGCTGCACAACTTCATCAATATCGATAAGTGGAACAGCCTTCCGAAAAACTACCAGTCGCTCGTGCGCACCGCATCCGAAATGTCCAATACCTGGATGCAATCGAAATACGACGCCGCCAACCCGGCGGCCTTGAAGCGGCTGGTCGCGGGCGGTGCGAAGCTTTCGCCGTTCTCCGCCCAGGTGCTCGACGCTTGTTATGGCGCCGCGCTGGAAGTCTACAAGGAGACGACCGCGGCGAGCCCCGACTTCAAGAAGGTCTACGACAACATGATCGCCTTCCGCGGCGACCAGTATCTGTGGTGGCAGGTGGCCGAATACACCTTCGACACCTTCATGATCCGCGCCCGTACGCGCACCTGATCGCGATTGCGATGCAACAAGGAAACCCCGGCGCCGCAAGGCGCCGGGTTTTTCTTTTGCCGCGCTTTGTGTCTAGAATGCCGCGTCGATCGTCGGCGACTGGGAGGAGTCGGCGCTCGGAAATGCAATCCCCTAAAGACGTCGAACGATCGACCAAAACACAGGGGAAACGCTTATGAAACGTCGTGAATTTCTCAAGGCCGCCGGCCTTGGGGCGGCCGCCAGCGCGGTCGCCGCTCCCGCGATCGCGCAATCCATGCCGGAACTCAAATGGCGGTTGACGGCCAGCTGGCCGAAATCGCTCGATACGCTGTTCGGCTGCCCGGAATTCATGTCCAAGCGCATTGCCGAAATCACCGACAACAAATTCCAGATCCAGGTCTTCGCCGCCGGCGAAATCGTGCCCGGCCTGCAGGTGCTGGACGCCGTGCAGAACGGCACGGTCGAGATGGGCCATACCGCGGGCTATTACTATTTCGGCAAGGACCCGGCTTTCACCTTCTCCACCGCGCTGCCTTTCGGCCTCAATACCCGGCAGCAGGATGCCTGGAACTACCATGCCGGCGGCATGGACCTGCTGAACGAGCTGTTCAAGCAGTACAATTGCTACGGCCTCCCGACCGGCAACACGACCTGTCAGATGGGCGGCTGGTTCCGCAAGGAAATCAACAGCGTCAACGATCTGAGCGGCCTGAAAATGCGCATCGGCGGCTTTGCCGGCCGCATCGTCGTCAAGCTCGGCGTGGTGCCGCAGCAGCTCGCCGCCGGCGACATCTATCCCTCGCTGGAAAAAGGCACGATCGACGCCGCGGAATGGGTCGGCCCCTATGACGACGAGAAGCTCGGCTTCGTGAAGGTCGCCAAATACTATTACTATCCGGGCTGGTGGGAGGGCGGCGCGCAGCCGCACCTGCTCGTCAACCTGGCCAAGTGGAACGAGCTGCCGAAAAACTACCAGGCCATCGTGCAGGCCGCCGCGCGCGACGCCGGCGTGTGGATGACCTCCAAATACGACACGCTCAATCCGCAGGCGCTGAAGCGGCTGGTCTCGCAGGGGGCGCAGCTGCGTCCGTTCCCGCAGCCGGTCATGGAGGCCTGCTACAAGGCCGCCAACGACCTGTATGCGGAAATCGGGAAGACCAACCCGATGTTCAAGAAGCTGTATGACAGCCTGACCGGCTTCCGCGGGGATTCGTTCCAGTGGATGCAGGTGGCCGAACTGTCGTTCGACAGCTTCATGATGCGCATGCGCACGCGCAGCTGACGCCTCGCGTCGCGACGCCGAAACGCAAAAGCCCCGGAGCGCCGCTCCGGGGCTTCTTCTTGGCGATGCGCGCTACTGGATTTTCGGCGGCTCGTCGAGGTTGAGCGGCGGCGGAAGATCCGGAGCCTGGATCTCGATATTGACCTTGTTCGGATCGACGCCGGTTCCGGTGCCCTTGTAGTGCATGACCATGCCCGGGAACGCGATCACCAGGCCGATCATGATGCACTGGATTATGACGAAGGGGACCGCGCCCCAGTAGATCTGACCGGTCGTGACCGGGTCCATGCGCTTGCCGGTCAGGCGGTCGATATAAGGTTCGCGCGGCGCCACCGAGCGCAGATAGAACAAAGCGAAACCGAACGGCGGGTGCATGAACGAGGTCTGCATGTTCACGCCCAGGATCACGCCGAACCAGATCAGGTCGATGCCGAGTCGTTCCGCCGCCGGTCCGAGCAGCGGGATCACGATGAACGCGATCTCGAAGAAGTCGAGGAAGAAGGCGAGGAAGAAGACGAACACGTTCACGAAGATCAGGAATCCGGTCTGGCCGCCGGGCAGGCTGACCAGCATTTCCTCGACCCAGCGGTGGCCGTCGACGCCGTAGAAGGTGAGCGAGAAGACGCGCGCGCCGACCAGGATGAAGACGACGAAGGCGGACAGCTTGGCGGTCGATTCGGCGGCCTGGCGCACGAGGTCCCAGGTCAGCCGGCGTTTCATGACCGCGAGCGTCATGGCGCCCACCGCGCCCATGGCGCCGCCCTCGGTCGGGGTCGCGACGCCGATGAAGATGGTTCCGAGCACCAGGAAGATCAGCGCCAGCGGCGGCACCATCACGAAGATGACCTGCTGCGCCAGCACCGACAGCAGCGGCAGCCGGAACAGGCGGTTGATGACCGCGATGGCAAACGCGATGCCTACGCCCACCGTCATGGTGAGCACGACGAAATCCGCGCCGGCGCGGACGTCGGTCGTCTTCATGTAGGCGTAGGCGGCAAGGCCCGACAGGATCACGACGACGAACAGCGAGATCACGCCGCGCTTGCCGTCCGGCTCCTTGTGGGTGAGCGCCTCCGCCGGCAGGCCGGGCGCCGCGCTGGGATAGAACATCGTCACCAGGAAAATATAGCTGGCATAGAGCGACGACAGGACCAGGCCCGGGATGAACGCGCCCTCGTACATGTCACCGACGGAGCGGCCGAGCTGGTCGGCCATCACGATCAGCACCAGCGAGGGCGGAATGATCTGCGCGAGTGTGCCGGAGGCGGCGATGACGCCGGTGGCGAGCCGGCGGTCGTAGCCGTAGCGCAGCATGATCGGCAGCGAGATCAGGCCCATCGAGATCACCGATGCCGCGACGACGCCGGTGGTCGCCGCGAGCAGCGCGCCGACGAACACCACGGCAAAGGCGAGGCCGCCCGGGATGGTGCCGAAGAGCTGCCCGATCGTGTCGAGCAGGTCCTCGGCCATGCCGGAGCGTTCGAGGATCAGCCCCATGAAGGTGAAGAACGGAATCGCGAGCCGGGTGTCGTTGCTCATGACGCCGTAGACGCGCTCGGGCAAGGCCTGCATGAAATCCGGGCGGAACAGCCCGAGTTCTATCCCGATCAGCCCGAAAATCAGTCCGTTGGCCGCCAGCGCGAAGGCCACCGGATAACCCAGCAGCAGGAACACGACCAATGACGCGAACATGATCGGCGCCATGTTGTGGATCAGAAGGGCTGTCATTCTTTTCCCCCGCGGCCGGATTCCGCCGCTCCCGCTCAGTCGTGCTTGATGCCGGCGATGAGCCGCTCTGCTTCGGCTTCGATGGCGCTATGGGACGTGTGGCCGCCATAGGGGTCCGGGATGAGCCCGCGCATCACGGCGATGCGCTTGATCAGTTCGGAAATGCCCTGGAAGAACAGCAGCACGAAGCCGAGAAGCACCAGTCCCTTGGCCGGCCATTGCGGCAGGCCGCCGGCATTCATCGATTGTTCGTTGATGGCAAACGAGCGCATGAAGAACGGATAGGACGTCACGATCATGACGATCGTGAGCGGCAACAGGAAGAAGGCGTGGCCGAGCACGTCGATGGAATTGCGCAGCCATTTCGGGAACGTGGAGTTCACGATGTCGATGCGGATGTGCTCGTTCGACTGCAGGGTCCAGGGCGAGCACACCAGGAAGATGATGCTGAACAGGATCCACTGCAGTTCGAGCCAGGCATTCGAGGAGGTGTCGAACAGCTTGCGCACGGTCGCGTTGCCGGCGGAAATCAGCACCACGACGAACACTAGCCATGAGACCCATTTGCCGAGTCGGATGTTGACGGCGTCGATGGCGCGGCTCAGCGCGAGAAGCTGATGCACGGTGTGTGGTCCCCCCAGTATGCGCGCCCGTTGCGGCGCGGCAAATGTGGGCCCGCTCTTGCCCCCACGGCGGGTTCCCGCGGTCACCTTAATCCGATAGGTGCGCCCGCCGTCAATGGGAACTTTCCCCGCTTCGCGGCCTAAGACTTTCGGCGAAGAGCGCGCGCAAGTGACCGAAAGATAGGCAGAAAAAGGCGCCGCGTCAGAGCGCGGTCTGGGCCTTGGCCGACAGGTAGCGCCGCCGCACGGCTTCGCGGTGCAGGGTGTACAGACCGCTCGCCACAATCAGCGCCGCGCCGATCAGGGTCCAGCGATCCGGCAATTCTCCGAAGAACAGAAAGCCCCACATCCCCGCCCAGATCAGCAGCACGTAGCGGAAGGGCACCACGGCGCCGAGATCGCTGCTGCGAAAGGCCAGCACGATGAGGAAGGTGGCGATGCAGAAGAACAGGCCGGCCGACGCGCACAGGAACAGCGCCGTCGGACCGGGCACGATCCAGCTCTCTCCGAGACTGACCAGCGGGGCGGTCATGGTGACCATGACCGCGCTCACGAAACAGACGCACAAATTCGGCACCGTTTCCGGAATCTGCCGCGTGGCCAGGTCGCGCGCGGCCCCGCAGGTCGCGGCCGCCAGTCCCATCAGCGCCCAGGCATCGAAGGCCGAAGGCGTCGGCTTGACGATGAACAGCGTGCCGACCAGCCCGACCGCGATCGCCGCCCAGCGCCGCCACCCGACCTGCTCCTTGAACAGCACCACGGCGAGCGCCGTCATCAGCAGCGGCTGCACCAGCACCACGGCGGAAAGGTCGGCGAGATTCATGCGCACCAGCGCGGAAATGAACAGCACGACGGCGAAGCAATCGAACACGCCGCGCAGCAGCGATGCCGGCGCCAGGGCCCGCGGCGTAGAGCGTATCTGGCCGGCCAGGGCCATTGCGACCGCGAAGAAAATCGCCGAGGCGCAGCCGCGGGTGAAGATGACCTCGCCGGTCGGAATATGGGTCGCGGCGAGCTTGGTCAGCGCGTCGCTGAGGCTGTACGACGCCATAGCCACGACAATCGCGGCAATACCGCGCCGGTTGGCGTTCGCTGAGGCCACGCGAAGTCCTTGAACGGGAAAAGCGGAAATCCTAACCGCCGGTAACGCTCATGTGGCGGGACAGGGAAGGGCGGGTATTGCGGCGGTCGATGACGAAGTCGTGGCCCTTGGGCTTGCGGTGGATGGCCTGCTCGATCGCCGCATGCAGAAGCTCATCCGCTTCCGACGCGCGCAGGGGCGCACGCAGGTCGGCGGCGTCTTCCTGGCCGAGGCACATGTACAGTTTTCCGGTGCAGGTCAGGCGCACGCGGTTGCAGGATTCGCAGAAGTTATGCGTCATCGGGGTGATGAAGCCGAGACGGCCGCCCGTTTCCGCCACCCGGACATAGCGCGCCGGACCTCCGGTGCGGTCGTCGATGTCGGTGAGCGCGAAGCGCTCGGCGAGCCGCGCGCGTACCAGCGAAAGCGGCAGATATTGATCAAGCCGGCCTTCGCCGACGTCGCCGAGCGGCATGACCTCGATCAAGGTCATGTCCATGCCGCGGCCATGCGCCCAGGCGAGCATGGAGGGCAATTCGTCCTCGTTCACGCCCTTCAGCGCGACGGCATTGATCTTGATCTTCAGTCCCGCCGCCTGCGCCGCATCCACGCCCGCCAGAACCTTGTTCAGGTCGCCCCAGCGCGTGATCGCGCGGAATTTTTCCGGATCGAGCGTGTCGATGGAGACATTGATGCGCTCGACGCCGCAGGCCTTGAGCTCGCTCGCAAAGCGCGCAAGCTGCGAGCCGTTGGTGGTCAGCGTGAGCTCGTCGAGCGCGCCGCTCTGCAGATGCCGCGACAGCGAGGCGAACAGCGTCATGATATCGCGCCGCACCAGCGGCTCGCCGCCGGTCAGCCGCAATTTGCGCACGCCGCGCTGCACAAAGGCGGAACAGACCCGATCCAGTTCCTCGAGGCTCAGCAAATCGACCTTGGGCAGAAACGACATGTGTTCCGACATGCAGTAGACGCAGCGGAAGTCGCAGCGGTCGGTGACCGAGACGCGCAGATAGGTGATCGCCCGCGCGAACGGGTCGATCAGGGGCGTCCGGGCGGCGCCGGTCCGGTCGATGCCGGCTGGCGGATTTGCCTTACTCATGTGTCCTATATAGAGCCTTCAGGCCGGCCTTCAAACCGGCCTAAATGCGCGTGACCCATGCCTTCCGATCACCCCCCGATCTGGCCCACCGAACTGCGGCTCGCCAAGGACAAGGCCTCGCTTCGCGTCGTTTTTGACGATGGCGGGCAGTTCGACCTGCCGGCCGAATATCTGCGGGTGAAAAGCCCGAGTGCCGAGGTCCAGGGCCATTCGCCCGACGAGCGCAAGACCGTGCCGGGCAAGCGCAGGGTGATGATTCTCGAAGTGCAGCCGGTCGGCAATTATGCGGTGCGGCTTGTCTTCGACGACCTGCATTCGACCGGCATCTACAGCTGGGCCTATCTCGACGAACTCGGCCGCAATCACGACGCCTACTGGCAGGATTACCTGGACGAACTCGCCGCCAAGGGCTTGACGCGCGACAAATAGGAAGGGCGGGCCGCCGGCCCGCCCCGGTTTACGCGCATGCCCGCTCGCCTCAGCGCTGGACCACGACCTTGGTGCCGACCTTCACGCGATCGTACAGATCGATCACGTCGGAATTGGTCATGCGGAAACAACCGGAGGACACGGCTTCGCCGATGGTCTCCGGCTCGTTCGAGCCGTGGATGCGGTAGAGGGTCGAGCCGAGATACATGGCCCGCGCGCCGAGCGGATTGTCCGGGCCGCCGGGCATGTAGCGCGGCAGATCGGGGCGCCGCTGCAGCATCTGCGCGGGCGGGGTCCAGTCCGGCCATTCGCGCTTGGCCGAAACGGTCTGCACGCCGCCCCAGGTGAAACCGTCACGTCCGACGCCGATGCCGTAGCGGATGGCGCGTCCGTCTCCGAGCACGTAGTAGAGACGGCGCTCGCGGGTGTTGATGACGATGGTCCCGGCCTTCTCGTTGCTCGGGAAGCTCACCGTGGAGCGGGCGACCGGCGACATGCCGTAACGCATGAACAATTTTCCGACCGGTGCGCCGCCGGTGAAGCGGCCTTCCGGATCGGCCTGGAAGATGTAATTGCCGGATTGGGCGGATGCCAGGGACGGAGCGGCGAGAGCGCAGGCGAGGGCAAGCATCACAATGCGAGACGACATTTCAATCCTCGTCGTTGATCGGGCGATCCGGATGATCCGGTGAAACTGCAAAGAGAGTGTGAAACTGCACGATCAGCAATGAGTGCAGCGCGGAAATCCTATGATTTTTGCCGTTGCTGGGAAAGGGCACGATTTGTCGCCCCCGACAGACCGGACGACCGGCGGTATCTGCATCATCGGGTGTGCGCGCACGACTCAATGCGGCCGCGCTCGTCGTTTGAAAACATTACGTTGTTTCAACGTAACGTTGTTCCATTGTCCGATGATGCGGAAATGGTGGGCGCTGTAGGGATTGAACCTACGACCTCTCCCGTGTGAAGGGAACGCTCTCCCGCTGAGCTAAGCGCCCGGGCCGTCCGGTGGCTGTATTAGGGACGGGGTCGAAAGCCTGTCAAGCGACGGGCCTGAGGATCGGCCGCCCTAGCGGACTTGGGACGGCGGCGGCGGTGCCGGCGGCCAAGGCGAGTTCGACGGCGCGGGTGCTGGCGGGCGTGCCGCAGGTGCGGATTGCGCTGTCGGGGCGGCCGTCTGGGGCGCCTGTGCGGGCGGCCGGCGGGCCGGCGCACCGCGGCGGGTCGGCGTCGCCTTGACCAGTTCCGCCACGACCGGGCTCGGCGAGAAGCGGACGGCGGGAGGCGCGATGTCGCCTCCGCCATCGGGCCGCACTTCGTCGGGCGGAACCACCTTCACCGGGATGGATGCCGGCTGATAACCGTTCAGCGTGAAGTTGGCCGTGAGATCCGTAGCAGGCACCGCAAGCGCGCACGGCGTCTTGCAGGTCTGGCCGCTCGACAGCTTCACTTCCGCTCCGGCCGGCTCCGATTCAAACTGGAGCGTCGCCGTTGCGACCGTGGTCTTGAATGCATCGCCGCCCGATGCGCACGCGGCAAGCGAGACGGCACATGCCGCTATGGCCGCAAACCTCATCATGATGCGTTCCCACAAGTCTCGTGCAGCCGTTGCCGCACGCACCCCCGGCCGGGACCATAAGGGGGCTTAACTCATTGCGCAACGTCACAAATCGGGGCTGCGCCGGCGTTAACCGGCGACCCTAAAGTTTGTAGGCGGTGCGAAAGCCGCCCCAATGTTGCCCGAATAGGCGAATGGGAGCGTCGATCTCGCGCATCATCACGGTGACGCCGCCACCCATGTCGCGGGGATAGGCCTGGATGAGATAGGGCCTGACATTGCGTGCGGCGCAGAGGCCGGCACGATCGTCGAAAATACGCCGGTTCCGCGAATTCGCCGTGTTCCAGGCCACGTCGCCGGGACGCTGCGGCTGCGAATACACCTTGTTATGGACGCCGAGATAGCCGTTGCGATCGACCGCGGCGCAAAACACCATGCGCGGATCGGACGCCAGCAGCGGCTCCTGGATCGGCGGCAGGATCGTTTCGAGCGCGCGCAGGAACCGGGTCTGGAATTGCACCGGCTCGGTGTCGGGGATCGGCTCGTATTCGGCGTGGAACAGGTCGTCCTTGCTGAGCAACCCGGCGCCGACGGCCTGCTGCAGGGCCTTGGACACCTGGTCGGCGGCCTGCAAGGCGCGGTCGATGAAGACGCGATTCTCCTGGCGGATCGCGGCGAGCCTGGCGAGCAGGGCCGCGTTCTGCGATTCGCCGAGCCCGACGAATTTCAGGTGCAGGCCGAGTTCGGAGCGGAAGACCACCTGCACGTGGCAGTCGCCGATGCCCTGGATGCGCGCCGTCAGGTCGGCCCCGATTTCCAGCTTGTCGATGTCGTTGCCGCGCGCCAAGGCGCCGCCTTCGGACAGGTCGAAGATGCGCACGCCGGTCTCGCGGCCTTTGCCCGACAGCACGGCCGGGATTTCGCAGGGGAGGCGGTCGGACTGCCGGCGGTCGCCGACCTCGCTCTGCCGCAGCACCATGACGAAGCGCTTGCGCAGCTTCTCGGTGGCGCTCATGGCGGCGGCGCCGGAACGGTCGACCGCTTCGCTGTCGCCGCTCGCGCGGGTCGCGACCACCTCGATCTCCTTGGCGCCGTCGGCGACGTTGGAGACGAATTGCGAGGTCTCGTTGGCGCTGCGCGCGAGGCTTGTCGTGGTGCTGTGCTGCAGATCGACCGACGAGGAGACCGCCCCGAAGACCGGCCGGATGGCGTCGATCGCCGCCGACACCTCGCCGAGCGCCTTGACCAGTTCGGCGGTGTTCTTCTGCAGGTGATCGATCTTGCGCGAAATGTCCTCGGTCGCCTTCTGCGTCTGCGACGACAGTGCCTTGACCTCGCCGGCGACGACCGCGAAGCCGCGCCCGGCTTCGCCGGCGCGCGCCGCCTCGATCGTGGCATTGAGCGCGAGCAGGTTGGTCTGCTTGGCGATCGACGAGATCAGGTGGACGACATTGCCGATCTCGTCGGAGGAAGCCTTTAAGCCCTCGATCGTCTTGCTCGCGGCGCCGGCGGCCGACGAGGCGCCGTTGGTGAGGGTGGTGGCGTCGCGCACCTGGCGCAGGATTTCGTCGGACGAACTGGCGAATTCGTCGGTCGCGCTGGCGAGCTGGATCGCGTCTTCCTTGGCGCTCTTGGTCTTGGCCGCAAGCTCCTCGCTCTGCGCGCGGATCGCCGACAGCGCCTTGGTGGAAGACTGGATGCCGGTGCGCACCGCGTTGGAGGCGCGATGCACGTCCTGGATCATCGCATAGAGGTCGGCTTCGAGCAGGTCGACGGTTTCGCGGATGGCTTCCATCCGCAACGGGCCGCTGCCGTCGGGCGAAGCATCCGGGATTTCGGGGGAAGCAGATGGGTCGGGTGCGGATTCACGCCGGGCAACGTCCGCGGAGGTCTGGCGCATGGCATTCCGGATTCGAGGAAAACGTCATCATTAGCCGTATTTATGGTTAATTTTCTGTTGCAGCCGCCTGGTTCGGGCGAAAAACCGAACCTTCCCCGGCCAGAGACGCCACGCTCGCACGCAATTCGTCGAAATGGCCGATGATGCGGTCGGGCCCGAGTTCGGAGACGGGGATATTGGTGTAGCCGAAATCCACCGCGATCACCGGCACGCCGGCCGCGCGTGCGACGCGGATATCCGTCACCGAATCCCCCACCATGACGGCGCGCGCGATGTCGCCGCCGGACCGCCGCACGGTCTGTCGCAGCACCTCGGGATCGGGCTTCATGACGCCGAACGTGTCCTGACCGCAGACGAAGGCGAAGTGGCGGCTGAGGTCGAGCGCATCGAGCAGCCTGCGCGACAGCCATTCGAGCTTGTTGGTGCAGACCGCGAGCGCGAAGCCGTCGCGGGCCAGCGCCTGCAAAGCCGTTTCGAGTCCCGGAAAGGGGCGCGAGCGATCCGCGATATGCGCGGCATAATGTTCGAGGAAATCGGGAAACAGCCGCTCCAGCCGCTCCGCACCGGCATTCTGCGCGCGCAATGTCAGGGCGCGCTTCAGCATCGCCTTGGAGCCCTGGCCGACCGTATTGCGCACGGCCGCGTAATCCACCGGCGCGATGCCCTCCCGCACCAGGATGGCGTTCAAGGTGTCCGCGAGATCCGGCGCGGTATCGATGAGGGTGCCGTCGAGATCGAAGACGATGACCGGTCGCGCCATGAAAATGCTGCCCCGCAAACAGGATGGGCCCGTCGCTAGCCGCTGGGCGGGCAGGGCGCAAGGGCCGGCCAGGGCTTGTTTTTGCGCGTTGATCCCGCCACAAGGGGGCCGATCAGCCCGAGATTCCCGACCCGTCGCATCGCCCATGGACATGGACGCCCTCAAAAGGCAGGCCGCCGCCCGCGCGCTCGAATTCGTGCGCCCGGGGATGCGGCTCGGACTGGGCACCGGGTCCACGGCGCGCCATTTCACGCAATTGCTGGGCGAGAAGGTCAAGGGCGGCCTCGCTGTCGTCGGGGTGCCGACCTCGGAGGCGACCCGGCAGGACGCGGAGCGGGCCGGCATCCGCCTGTCCACCCTGGAGGAGACGCCCGAGCTCGATCTGACCGTCGACGGGGCCGATGAGATCGACCGGCAGTTGCGGTTGATCAAGGGCGGCGGCGGCGCCCTGCTGCGCGAGAAAATCGTCGCCGCGGCGTCTTCCCGCATGATCGTGATCGCCGACGAGAGCAAATGGGTGGAGACGCTGGGGCGCTTTCCGCTGCCGATCGAGGTGGTCCCTTTCGGGCTGGAGGCGACGCGGCGGCAGGTGGCCGCCGCCTGCGGGCTTGCCGCCGGCGATACGGCCCTGCGGCCGCGCAAGGCCAAGGACGGCCACGTTTTCGTCACGGATGGCGGCCACTTCATCCTGGACGCGGAGTTGGGGCGCATTCCGGACCCGGATGGGCTGGCCGGACGGCTGACCGCCATTCCGGGCGTCGTCGAGCACGGGCTTTTTATCGGGCTGGCCCATATCGCAATTCTGGCGGGACAAGGCGGCATCCGTGTCGTCGAAAGGTCCTGATCAACGCACCGAGCATCAGAGGAGTCTGTCCATGTTCTTGTCCATTGCGCGCCGAGCATCCGGCCTGGTCGGCCTGTTCGCGATCGTTCTGCTCGTTCCGGCGGCGCCGGCCGCCGCCCAGCAGCAGCCGACCCCCGCCGCCACCTCGATGGCCAAGGAGATCATCGACCTGAAGGGCTCGATGGGCATCTTCCCCTCGATCATCGCCGGCGTCGTGCAGCAGGCCCGCGACACGTTCCTGCAGACGAACCTGACGCTGGAAAAGCCGCTGAACGAAACCGCCGCGCAGCTGCGCACCGAGCTTGCGGCGCGCGTCAACGACGTGCGCGAGCTTTTCGCCAAGCTCTATGCGCAGCGCTTCTCGGAACAGGAGCTGAAGGAAATCCTCACCTTCCTGAAATCGCCGACCGGCAAGAAGTTCATTTCGGAAGAGCCGATCTTCCTCAACGAAAGCCTGTCGCGCGCGGAGCAATGGTCGACCGCTCTGTCGGACGAGGTGATGGGCAAGTTCCGCGCCGAGATGCGCAAGAAGGGGCACAACCTCTAGGCGGCGCAACGCGGGAGAAGCGGCCGTGGCACGCGACGTCGATCTCTTCGTCATCGGCGCGGGCTCCGGCGGCGTGCGCGCCGCCCGCATCGCCTCCGGCCACGGCGCGCGCGTGATGATCGCGGAGGAATACCGGGTCGGTGGCACCTGCGTGATCCGCGGCTGCGTGCCCAAGAAGCTCCTGGTCTATGCCGCGCGCTTCGCCGACGAGTTCGCGGACGCGGCCGGCTATGGCTGGACGGTCGGGGAGACGGCGTTCGACTGGCCGACCCTGATCGCCAACAAGGACCGGGAAATCGCACGGCTGGAAGCGGCCTATACGAGCAATCTCGAACGCGCCAAGGTCGAGATCGTCAGGAGCCGCGCGGTGATCGAGAATGCGCATCACGTGCGCCTCACCGCGACCGGCGAAAGCGTCCGCGCCAGGCACATTCTCGTCGCCACCGGCGGGC
>JBFWWQ010000040.1:0-16800 GCA_050246095.1 Pseudorhodoplanes sp. | reverse complement strand
GGGATCAAAGCCGACGCGGGGGTTCTGTACCAGCGTTAAATGCGCATCACCGCGGGGTGGGGAGCGGCACGCTTGCAAACGCGGCCGGCCGCCGCACAATCGGCGGAAACGCAGAAATGGCCGTCAAGGCGCCGTCCGGCAGGATCGGATTCGGGACGGTTCAGGGAGGATCGAAACATGGATGCGCCGAGCGCAAGCCGCTATCGCGAAACCTATCGTCAGTGGCAGGACGACCCGGAAGGATTCTGGGCGACGGCCGCGCGCGAAATCGACTGGTACGAGCCGGCCGCGAGGATTTTCGATTCCGATGCGGGCGTTTACGGGCGCTGGTTCGCCGGCGCGGTCTGCAACACCTGCTATAACGCGCTCGACCGCCACGTCGAGCGCGGGCGCGGCGGGCAGGCGGCGCTGATCTACGATTCGCCGGTGACCAAGAGCACGGCGTCGTTCTCCTATGCCGAGCTGCTGGCCGAGGTGAAGACGCTGGCCGCGATCCTGAAGGATTTCGGCATCGGCAAGGGCGACCGTGTCATCCTCTACATGCCGATGGTGCCGGAGGCGGTGTTCGCGATGCTCGCCTGCGCGCGCATCGGCGCGATCCATTCGGTGGTGTTCGGCGGCTTCGCGGCCAAGGAGCTGGCGACCCGCATCGACGATGCCAAGCCGAAGCTGATCCTGTCGGCGAGCTGCGGCATCGAGGTCGGGCGCGTGGTGCAGTACAAGCCGCTGCTCGACGAGGCGATCGCGCTTGCGGAATGGAAGCCGCAGAGCTGCATCGTCCTGCAGCGCCCGCAGGCGCAGGCCGAACTGGTCGAAGGCCGCGACCACGACTGGGCGACGCTGCAGCGCGCGGCGGTGACGGCGGGCAAGTCGGCCGATTGCGTGCCGGTGCTGGCGACCGACCCGCTCTACATCCTCTACACCTCGGGTACGACCGGCATCCCGAAAGGCGTCGTGCGCGACAATGGCGGCCACATGGTCGCGCTGAAATGGTCGATGAAGAATCTCTACGGCATCGAGCCGGGCGAGCGCTGGTGGTGCGCCTCCGATGTCGGCTGGGTGGTCGGGCATTCCTACATCGTCTATGCGCCGCTGTTTCACGGCGCCACCTCGATTCTCTATGAGGGCAAGCCGGTCGGCACGCCGGATGCGGGCGCGTTCTGGCGCGTCGTCGCCGAGCATGGCGCGGTCGCGCTGTTCACCGCCCCGACCGCCTTCCGCGCGATCAAGAAGGAAGATCCGAACGGCGAGCATATCGGCCGTTACGACCTGTCGAAATTCCGCACCCTGTTCCTCGCCGGCGAGCGCGCCGATCCCGACACCATCCAATGGGCGGAGAAGCTGCTCAACGTGCCGGTGATCGACCATTGGTGGCAGACCGAGACCGGCTGGTGCATCGCCGGCAATCCGGTCGGGCTCGGCCAGCTTCCGGTGAAATACGGTTCCCCCACCGTGCCGATGCCCGGCTACCAGGTCGACATCGTGGACGAGGCGTCGCGGCCGGTGCCGGCGAACCAGATGGGCTCGATCGTGATCAAGCTGCCGATGCCGCCGGCCTGCCTGCCGACGCTGTGGCAGCAGGACGACCGCTTCAAGGAGAGCTATCTCGCGGAATTCCCCGGCTACTACAAGACCGCCGATGCCGGCTACAAGGACGAGGACGGCTATGTCTATGTCATGGGCCGAACCGACGACATCATCAACGTCGCCGGGCACCGCCTCTCGACCGGCGGCATGGAGGAGGTCCTGTCCGGGCATCCCGACGTCGCCGAATGCGCGGTCATCGGCATCGCCGACAACCTCAAGGGCGAGGTGCCCTGCGGCTTCGTGGTGCTGAAGGCCGGGGTCAAGCGCGCGCCGGCGGAGATCGAGAAGGAGATCGTCGCGCTGGTGCGCGAGAAGATCGGGCCGGTCGCCGCCTTCAAGCTTGCCATCACCGTGGCGCGGCTGCCGAAGACGCGCTCCGGCAAAATCCTGCGCGGCACCATGAAGAAGATCGCCGACGGGGATTCCTGGACCATGCCCGCGACCATCGACGATCCGGTGATCCTCGAAGAGATCGGGTCGGCGCTGAAGGGCAAGGGCGTCGGCGCGGCCTGAGTACCTGGCCGAGAATGCGGTCAGGCACTTTAGGCTTTTGGATTTGCCTGCAAAAAGGTCCCGTTCTGCGTCATGGCCGGGCGAAGGCGCGAAGCCTGTCTTCGCGCTGAAGTCCCGGCCATCCACGTCTTTCTTGCCGATCCCGCGTCAAGACGTGGATGCCCGCGACAAGCGCGGGCATGACGAAATTGCAAAAAAGCCCCCGTTCATGGAGCGCCTTTTTCGACCGGGCTCTGAGATGCGATCGGCGTGGCGAGACTGAAAAAGCAATGGCCGGGACAAGCCCGGCCACCGCACCCCCACACCCCACCGATCGAAACTGTCAGCGCTGCACGATCACCGTCGCACCGAGCCGCGTGCGATTGTAGAGATCGATCACATCGTCGTTGGTCATGCGGATGCAGCCCGACGAGGCTTCCTCGCCGATCCGCCACGGCTCGTTGGTGCCGTGAATGCGATACATGGTCTGGCCGAGATACAGCGCGCGCGCGCCGAGCGGATTGCCCGGGCCGCCCTCGACGAAGCGCGGCAGATCCGGCTGCCGCGCCAGGATCGCCGGGGTCGGCGTCCAGGACGGCCATTCGCGCTTGTCGGAGACGCTGGAGACGCCGGCCCAGGCCGCGCCCTCGCGCCCGACGGCGATGGCATAGCGGATCGCCCTGCCGTCGCCGAGGACGTAGTAGAGGCGCTTCTCGCGCTGGCGCACGATGATCGTGCCCGGCGTGTGGCGCTCACGGAACTCGACCGTCTCGCGCGGCGTGATGCGGTACATCCCGAAGCCGAGCGCGTTCTTGGATGTCGAATAGGACGAGGCTGCCCGGGTTGCCATGTAGGTGCGGCTGTCCTGGGCTCCGACCGGCGCCACGGCGCTGGAGCGGACCGGAGCGGTATTGGCCGCGGCGGGACGCTGCAGATAGGCCGGACGGAACAGGTCGAACAAGCTGCGCCGCTGCGGTTCCTCGACCGGCTTGGCCGCCGCGCGCGGCTTGCGCACGGGCTTGGCCGCTTCCGGCTCGCTGGCGATCGAGGGCGTTTCCGCGGCCGCCGGTACGGGCGCGCCGCCGGCGGGCTTGGCCGACGCTTCCGCGGCCGGCTTCGCGTCCGATTCGGTCGCGGCCCGGATTTCGGCCGGCGCAAACGCCATAGCCGCCAATAAAGTCACTGGAAGAATTGCAGATTTCACGATTTCCAACCTCCGACGCACCCCCGCCGAACGCGCCGCAACATAACGGCGGCGGGGCGGCGGGGCCTAGTGCCGGGAGGACACACTGCCGCACGACCTGCGTCCCGCGCACGGGTTTCACGCCTTCGTGTCAGGCTGGCACAACAACGATAACGATTCCTGACGGCCGGCCCATGCGCGGGCGGCGCCGGCGGGCGGGCTGCCTAGAATCCTTCCAGCACGATCTTGCCGCGTGCGCGTCCGCTTTCGATGCGCTGATGCGCCTTTTTCAGGTTGGCGGCGTTGATGGTGCCCAGATTCTCGGCAAGCGTGGTCTTGATCTCGCCGCGCTCGACCATGTCCGCGACCTCGTTCAGCAGCCGGTGCTGCTCGACCATGTCGGGGGTCGAAAACATCGGGCGCGTGAACATCAATTCCCAATGCACCGAGATGCTCTTCTGCTTGAATTTCACCGCGTCGAAGCTTTTCGGATCGTCGATCACGCCGAACCGGCCCTGCGGGGTCATGACATCGGCGATGGCGGCGTAATGCCCGTCGGTGCCGGTGACGGAAAAGACCAGGTCGACCGGCAGTTTCGCGGCCTTGATCTCGGCATCGAGCGGCCTGGAATGGTCGATGACGTGATGCGCGCCGAGCGCGCGCACCCATTGCTGCGTTTCCGGCCGCGAGGCGGTCGCGATCACGCTGAGGCCGGTCAGCTTGCGGGCGAGCTGGATCGCGATCGAGCCGACGCCGCCGGCGCCGCCGACGATCAGGAGCGAGCGCCGGTCGCCCGTCTCGCCGCGTTTCACGCCGAGGCGGTCGAACAGCATTTCCCAGGCGGTGATGGTCGTGAGCGGCAAAGCCGCGGCTTCGGCGAAGGACAGGGTCCTGGGCTTGCGTCCGACGATGCGCTCGTCGACCAGGTGGAATTGCGCGTTGGTGCCCTGGCGCACGATCGAGCCGGCATAGGAGACCGCGTCGCCCGCCTTGAACAGCGTTACGTCGGGCCCGGTCGCCGCAACCACGCCTGCCGCGTCGTAGCCGAGAATCTTGATGTCGCCGGCGGGCGGCTCCGCGCGCATGCGCACCTTGGTATCGACCGGATTGACCGAAATCGCCTTGATCTCGACCAGCAGGTCGCGGCCCGCCGGGGTCGGCTTTGCCACGTCAACATCGATCAGCGATTCCGCGGCCTCGATGGGCAGCGATTTGCGATAGCCGACAGCGCGCATGCGCGAACTCCCCCTGATTCAATCTCCGGCGGCTGGCCGACCGCGGCTATTTCAGGTCTAAAGCACGTTCGTTTTACTTGGAATCGGAACGTGCTTTAGGTTCTTTTATTCTATCGCATTTTCTTGACGCGAACCGGTGCCCACTTCGCTCGAAAATGCTCTAATACGCGCGCCGGCAAGGGCGTGCGGCCGGCGCACACGCAAGTGTGAGCGGGTAGGGCGCGCAACGGGACGAGATCGCATGCACATGGTCATGGTTGCCGTGGTCGGGCTGATCCTGCTTGCGGGATTTGTCGGCGTGTCGTGGCTGATGAACAAGCCGGCGCAGGGCGGGCCGGGCGCCGGCATCTTCATCTGGTTCTGGCTTGCGGCCTCGTTCGCCAACGGCGCGGTGGGCTTCTTTCGCGCCGGCATCCCGCTGCTCAACGAGATCGGCGCCTTCATTCCGATTTTCGGCATCCCGGCGGCGGCCGCGTGGCTGTATCTGCGGCGGCTCGGGCAGAGCTTCCCTTAGATCAGCGGCGCTTCTTCGCCTTCGCCGCGACCGCGCGCTTCTTGCGCAGCGGCCGCGTCGGCGACCGCAAAAAGGTCCGGACGCGGGCGGACCCGCGCCGCGCTATTCCTTGTCCTCGCTCTTGCCGCCGAGCTGCTTCAGCTTGGCGAACACGGCATTGACGTCGATGTCGTCCTTGCCCTTGTCGGCGTCGGCGGGCGCGGCTTCTTCCGGCTGCGCCGGCGCGGTGGTGACGGAAGCCGGCAGCAGGGTCGCACCGGTGTCGAGCGGCGCCGGCTTTTCCTTGGCTGCGCGCGCCACTTCGAGGTCGAGATCGATCTGCGAGCACAGACCGAGCGTGACCGGATCGAGCGGCGACAGGTTGGCGGAATTCCAGTGCGTGCGCTCGCGGATGCCCTGGATGGTCGATTTGGTGGTGCCGACCAGCCGCATGATCTGGCTGTCCTTCAGTTCCGGATGATTGCGGATCAGCCACAGGATGGCGTTCGGACGGTCCTGACGGCGCGACACCGGCGTGTAGCGCGGCCCGCGCTTCGACTTCTGCTCCGGCACGCGCACCTTGCGGTCGGCGAGCTTGAGCTTGTAGTCGCGGTCGGCCTCGCCGCGCTCGATCTCGTCGCGGGTGAGCTGGCCGGTCTGGATCGGGTCGAGGCCCTTGATGCCCTGCGCGGCGTCGCCGTCCGCCACCGCCTTCACCTCGAGCGGGTGCAGCTTGCAGAACTCGGCGATCTGGTCGAACGACAGCGCCGTATTGTCCACAAGCCAGACCGCCGTGGCCTTCGGCATCAGGGGCGCGTTCGACATGGAAATCCTCCGGGCAAATGGGTTCTTGCGCTTCGCCCGCCCTTCCCGGGCGAAGCCTGTTGTCATCGGCGATGACGGAAGTGGCCGGAATATAGGCAAGCCGGCGGCGGACGGCAACCGGCATCCTCCGGCGCTTGACATAGGCGGGGTTCGGTCCCCATGTGCCCCTTGTTTCAAGCCCTTTGACCGGTGCAAGAGCGGCCCATGCCCGATCCGATCCCTTTTTCCGGCGGCAAGACCGGCGGAACCAAGCCCCCCCTGAAGGTGGTCCTGTGTTCCCCGCGCGGCTTCTGCGCCGGGGTGGTGCGGGCGATCGATTCGGTGGAGCGGGCGCTGACCATGTACGGGCCCCCGGTCTATGTCCGCCACGAAATCGTCCATAACCGCTACGTGGTCGAAAGCCTGAAGGCCAAGGGTGCGATCTTCGTCGAGGAGCTGGACGAAATCCCCGACACCGACGCCCCGGTGATCCTGTCCGCGCATGGCGTGCCGCGCGCGGTGCCGGAAGAGGCGAAGCAGCGGAATTTCTTCACGCTGGATGCGACCTGTCCGCTGGTGACCAAGGTGCATCGCGAGGCGCAAATTCACCACAAGCGCGGGCGCGAGGTGGTGCTGATCGGCCATACCGGACATCCGGAAGTGGTCGGCACCATGGGCCAGCTGCCCGAGGGCGCGGTGAAGCTGGTGCAGACCGTCGCCGATGTCGACGCCTTCGAACCGAAGGATCCCAGGGAGCTCGCCTACGTCACCCAGACGACGCTGTCGCTCGACGAGGTGCACGAGATAGTCGAGCACCTGAAGAAGCGCTTTCCCGCGATCGTCGGCCCGCACAAGGAAGACATCTGCTACGCCACCACCAACCGCCAAGTCGCGGTGAAGCGCGTCGCCCCGAATGTCGACGCCATGATCGTGGTCGGCGCCGCCAATTCCTCGAACTCGCAGCGGCTGCGCGAAGTCGCCGAGCGCGAAGGCTGCAAATATTCGGTGCTGATGCAGCGCGCGACGGAGATCGACTGGAACAAGTTCGAGGGCATCACCTCGCTCGGCATCACCGCCGGCGCCTCTGCGCCGGAAGTGCTGGTGGAGGAGATCATCGACGCCTTCGCCGGCCGCTACGCCATCCATGTCGAGACGGTGTCGGCGGTGGAAGAGGACATGTTCTTTCCCCTGCCGCGCCCGCTGCGGCCGAACGAGGCCGCCGAGTGAGCTTCCGCGATGGCCGTCTATACCGACGTATCGGCGGACGAGCTTAAGGCTTTCATCGACGGCTACGGGATCGGCGCGCTCCTGTCCTACAAGGGCATCGCCGAGGGCGTCGAGAATTCCAACTTCCTGCTGCATGCGGAAGCCGGCCATTTCATTCTGACGCTGTACGAGAAGCGGGTCGCCGCCAAGGACCTGCCGTTCTTCCTGGCGCTGATGGAGCATCTCGCCGCGCGCGGGATCAACTGCCCGCAGCCGGTCAAGAACAAGCAGGGCGAGGTTCTCGGCGCGGTGGCCGGTCGCCCCGCCGCGCTCGTCACCTTCCTGGAAGGCATGTGGATGCGCCGCGCCGACGCCAAGCATTGCGCGGCGGTCGGCGAGGCGCTGGCCAAGCTGCATCTGGCCGGCGCCGATTTTCGCATGACGCGCCAGAATGCGCTGTCGGTCGAGGGCTGGCGCCCGCTGGTCGCGGCCTGCCGCGAGCGGGCGGACGGCGTGCAGGCGGGCCTGCGCGCGACCATCGAGGACGAGCTCGCCTATCTGGAGAAAAACTGGCCGCAGCATCTGCCCGCGGGCGTGATCCATGCCGATCTGTTTCCCGACAACGTGTTCTTTCTCGGCGATGCGCTGTCGGGTCTGATCGACTTCTATTTCGCCTGCACCGACATGCTCGCCTACGACGTGGCGATCTGCCTGAACGCTTGGTGCTTCGAGCCGGATTTTTCCTACAACGTCACCAAGGGCCGCGCGCTCCTGTCGTCCTACGCGAAAGTGCGCGCGCTCGGCGAGGCGGAACGCGATGCGCTGCCGCTGCTTGCGCGCGGGGCGGCCTTGCGCTTCCTGCTGACGCGCCTCGTGGACTGGCTCAACGTGCCGCCGGGCGCGCTGGTGCGGCCGAAGAGCCCGCAGGAATATTTCCGCAAGCTGCGCTTCCACCAGTCGGTGCACAGCGCCGGCGATTACGGCATGGCGGCGAAGGAACTGGCGTGAGCGCCCCGCATGTCGTCATCCATACCGACGGCGCCTGTTCCGGCAATCCGGGTCCCGGCGGCTGGGGCGCGATCCTGTCCTTCGGCGACCGCGAGAAGGAGCTGAAGGGCTTTGAGGCGCATACCACCAACAACCGCATGGAATTGCTGGCGGCGATCTCGGCTTTGGAGGCGCTGAAGAAGCCCTGCCGCGTCGATCTGCATACCGACAGCCAGTATGTGCAGAACGGCATCTCGACCTGGATCAAGGGCTGGAAGCGCAACGGCTGGCGCACCGCCGACAGGAAGCCGGTGAAGAATGTCGATTTGTGGCAGCGCCTCGATGCCGCGATGGCGCCGCACGCGGTGCGCTGGCACTGGGTGAAGGGCCATGTCGGCCACGCGCTGAACGAGCGCGCGGATGCGCTGGCGCGTAGCGCGATCGCGGATTTGCGGGCGGGAAAACAGTGAGCCGTCATCCTGAGGCGGCCACGCTGCGCGTGGCCGCCTCAGGATGACGGCTCCTGCAATACTCAAAGCGACTTCAGCAGCGCGTCCGCGCCCGACACGTCGGCCTTGCCGGGCGCGTCCTCGATGCTCAGCGACTTCACCACGCCGTCCTGCACCACCATGCAATAGCGCTTGGAGCGGATGCCGAGGCCGTTGGCGGAGGCGTCGAGTTCGAGCCCGAGCGCCTTGACGAAATCCGCGCTGCCGTCGGCCAGGAACTCGATCGCGTCGCCGGAATCGGAGGCCTTCTTCCAGGCGTCCATGACGAAGGGATCGTTGACCGCGGTCACCGCGATCGCATCGACGCCCTTGGTCCTGATGGCGGCGGCATTCTTCACGAAGCCGGGCAGGTGGTTCTTGTGGCAGGTCGGCGTGAAGGCGCCCGGCACCGCGAACAGCACGACCTTCTTGCCCTTGAAGACCTCGTCGGTCGTCTTCGGCTTGGGTCCGTCGGCCGTCATGACGCGGAACGTGGCATTGGGCAGGCGGTCGCCGATTTTGATGGGCATGGGATATTCTCCGATTGTCTCTGGTCTTCCGAAATCACGGCCTTGCGCGCGAGGGCCGACAAAATAGGGGCGGGCGGCGGATTAGTCGAGACGCAGCACGGATTCGATGGCGCGGTCGCCGGAGACGGCGGTCAGCGTCAAGGCCGCCTGCGCCGCGGTGGCGCCGCTCGGCAAGCCGTCGAGCGCGAAGGCGAAGCGCTGCATTCCGGGTGCCGCGCCGGGGATCGGTTCCGGCAGCGGCAGCGCCCAGTCCGCGCGGGGGCCTTCTGCGAACAGCGTCACCGGGCTGCCCGGGGGTGCCGCGACATCGACGAGAACGCGCGCCGGCGTGCCGTCCTCGCGCCGCGCCGCCTTGATCGCGAGTGCGCCTTCGGCACCGAGCGCGGTGCGGACCGGAACCCGCGCCTCCGCCGCCGCGACCGCGGCTTCGCCCGGACCAGCCTCCTTGCCGAGAACGATCTCGGCTTTGGCATGCGCCGGGATGCATACCTTCTCGCAGATCGCGTAATCGAGCGCGATGCGCAGCGTCACCGGCTGCGACGGGTCGCGCGGCACGACATGCAGCGGAAACAGCACGTGGTTCTTGTAGCCGATGATGCTGCCGTCGGCATCGGTGAAGCGCTGAGGCGCCGGCCACAGCACCGTCGCCGACTTCACATTTTCGGATGCGGCGAAATCGAATTGCGGCGGGATGCCGGAATCGCCGGGATAGCGCCAGTAGGTTTTCCAGCCCGGCGCCAGTTTGATTTCCGCGCCCGCGCGGTGCACGAGGCTGGCGCCGTCGCCGCGGCTGCTTGCGGCAACCAGCCGCGCCGCCGCGCGCGAATCGCCGTCCCAGGCCGGACCGCCGTCGGCGGCGCCGGCCATGCGCGGCATTGCCACAATTGCGCACGCGGCAATCGCCAGCGCGGCCGCGGAGAGACCCGCAATTGCAGCGGAAGAGGGGCGTTTTGACGCAATCCTGGGCGACGGCATGGCTTCCATTTAGTCGGCGGAACGTCGGTTGGCCATTGAAATGCTCGTGAGAACCGGGCGGAAGTTTCATTTGCAAGGGCGTCCGATACGGGTAACCTTTGCGCATGAAAATGTCGCGCAAATCCTTGGAAAAGAAGTCCGGCCGCGGATATCTCGACGGGCAGATGCTGGTCGCGGCGCCGGCCATGAGCGACGACCGTTTCTCGCGTTCGGTGATCTATATCTGCGCGCATTCGTCCGAGGGGGCGATGGGCATCGTGGTCAACCAGCCCGCGCCGCATATCAGCTTTCCGGATCTGCTCGTGCAGCTCGACGTGATCCCCGAAGAGGACCGCATCCTGGTCGAGGCGCGGCCCGATCACGTCAAGGTGCTGAAAGGCGGGCCGGTGGAGACCGGCCGCGGCTTTGTGCTGCATTCCAGCGATTTCTTCATCGAGAATTCGACGCTGCCGATCGACGAGGGCATCTGCCTGACGGCGACGCTCGACATTCTCAAGGCGATCGCCAAGGGCAAGGGGCCGATGAACGCGATCCTCGCGCTCGGCTATGCCGGCTGGGCGCCGGGCCAGCTGGAGAGCGAAATCCTCGGCAATGGCTGGCTGCATTGCCCCGCCGACCGCGAGCTGATTTTCGGCACCGACACCGCGCACAAATACGATCGCGCGCTGCGCAAGATCGGCATCGAGCCGGGCCGCCTGTCGAGCGACGTCGGCCACGCCTGAACTCTTGTCGTCTATCGAATCCCTGCGCGGCGCGCGGACGGCAAGCCGTCAGCGCACCATCTCGACCTGCGCGCCGGCCAGCATCCGGCTCGCCGCTTCCGGCGTCATCGGCTCGCCGAAGGCGAAGCCCTGCGCGTATTCGCAGCCGAGCTGGTAGAGCTCGACCGCGTCGGAATCGGTTTCCGCGCCCTCGGCGACCACTTCCATGCCGAGATCGTGCGCCATCGCGATGATCGAGCGCAGGATCACCGGCCGCTTGCCCTTGGCGGTGGTGCGCACGAAGGACTGGTCGATCTTGATCGTGTCGAACGGGAAGCGTTGCAGGTAGGCGAGCGAGGAATGGCCGGTGCCGAAATCGTCGAGCGCCAGCCCGACGCCGAGATCGCGCATGCGTCCCAGCATCTGCGCGCTGAGTTCGGGATTCTCCATCACCACGGATTCGGTGATTTCCAGCTTCAGCGTGCCGCGCACCACCGAATAGCGCGACAGCACGGTGCGCAGGTCGTGCAGCAGGTCCTGCCGGATCAGCTGGCGCGAGGAGACGTTGACGCTGGCGAATACCGCGTCGCGCACGCGCATGGTGCGCTGCCAGGCGCTGAGCTGCTTGGCGGTCTGCTGCAGCGCGAACATGCCGAGATCGACGATCAGCCCGGTCTCCTCGGCGATGGCGATGAACTCGCTCGGCGACAGCGGGCCCATTTTGGGATGGTTCCAGCGCGCCAGCGCCTCGAAACCGGCGATGGTGCGGTCTTCCAGCCGCACGATCGGCTGATAGACGAAGGTGATTTCCTCGCGCTCGATGGCGCGGCGCAGATCCGATTCCAGCGTCAGGCGGTCGCTCTTGCGCTGGCGCATGGCCGATTTGTAGACCTCGATGCGGTCGCCGCCGATGCGCTTGGCGTGGTACATGGCAAGCTCGGCGTCTTTCAGGATTTCCTCGTTGTCTTCCGACTGGTTGTCGGCGAGCGCAAGCCCGATCGAGGCGGTGAGGAAGATTTCCCGGTCGTTGAAGGTGATCGGCGCGCGCAGCGTGCGGCGCATGGTTTCGGCGAAGGCGATGATGCGGGCGGGATCGCGCTCCGACATCAGGATCAGCGAGAACTGGTCGCCGGACAGCCGCGCCAGCGAATCCTGCGGCTTGAGCAGGCGGCCGAGCCGCCGCGCCAGCGTCAGCAGGATGGAATCGCCGACCGCGATGCCGACCGAATCGTTGACCTGCTTGAAGCGGTCGAGATCGACCACGAGCACGGTCGGGCGCAGCGCGCTGTCGCTCTTGGCGATGGCCAGCACCGCCTGCAGGCGGTCGAGAAAGAGCTGCCGGTTGGGCAGGCCGGTGAGATTGTCGTGCACCGCATCGTGCAGCAGGCGCTCCTCCGCGGTCTTGAACTCGGTCACGTCGGTCAGCGTGCCGACGAGCCGCACCACCTCGCCGTCGGAGCCGACCACCGGCCGCGCCTTCAGCGTGAACCACAGATAATGGTCGTCCTGCGTGCGCAGCCGGAAGTCCTGCATCAGGCGGCCGCGGCGCTGCTCGATCACGCCGTCGAGCGAGGCGCGGAAGCGGTCGCGGTCGAGCGGATGCAGGATATTGAGCCAGTTGGCCGCCTGGCCTTCGAGCGAACCGCGCTTCAAGCCGAGCAGATGCTCGGTCTCCGGGCTCGTGAACACCTTGTCGGCGGAAACGTCCCAGTCCCAGATCAGGTCGCCGGCGCCGGTGAAGGCGAGCGCGCGGCGTTCGACGTCGGTGACGATGCCGTGCGTGATGCTGCCGGCAAAGGCGTGCTGCATCACCGTGAAGCCGATCAGCATCACGATCAGCACGAGGCCGCCGAGCAAGGCGGGCCCGACGATGTCGTTGGTCACCAGCGCCATGATGGTCAGCGCCGCGGCGACCGACCAGGTCACCAGCAGGAACCAGGTCGGGATCAGCAGGATGGCGCGGTCGGAGCCCTGCGTCGCGAGCAGGATGATGACGGCGAAGCCGAGCAGGGCGACCAGCAGCAGCGAGAAGCGCGCGATGCCCGACGCGATCGCCGGATCGAACACCGAGAGCGCGACCAAGGCCACCAGCCCGCCCAGCCAGGCGATGGTGATATGCGCGTAGCGCACGTGCCAGCGGTTGAGGTTGAGATAGGCGAACAGGAAAACCAGCAGCGTCGCCGCCAGGATGGCTTCGCCGGCGGCGCGCCAGATGCGCTCCGCGCCGGCAGACATGTCGAACACCTTGCCCCAGAAGCCGAAATCGATGCCGATATAGATCAGCACCGCCCAGCCCAAAGCCGCGGCGGCCGGGAACATCACGCTGCCCTTCACCACGAACAGGATGGTCAGGAACAGCGCCAGCAGGCCGGCAATGCCGATGACGATGCCGTAATAGAAGGTGAAGGAGTTGATCTTGTCCTTGTAGGCGTCCGGCTCCCACAGATAGAGCTGCGGGATTTTGTCGGTGCGCAGTTCGGCGACGTAGGTGACGACGCTGCCGGGGTCGAGCGTGATGCGGAATATGTCGGCGGTCGCGCTGTCCTGCCGGTCGGGGCGGTCGCCGGAGCTCGGCGTGATGCCGACCACGCGCGACAGGCCGAGATCGGGCCAGAACAGTCCGGAGCCGACCATGCGGTAATGCGGGATCACGATCAGCCGGTCGATCTGCTCGTCGCTGGTATTGGAGAGCGCGAAGATCGCCCAGTTGGTGCCGGCCTCGCGCGCGCGCACTTCGATGCGGCGCACGATTCCGTCCGGGCCGGGTGCGGTCGAGACGGTGATGCGGTCGTTCTCGGTGCGCTGGCGCTCCAGCGCGTCGGTCAGGTCGATGGCGGCGGCGTCGAGCCGCACATTGATCGCCTCGACCGCCTGCGCGGCCGCCATCGTCGCGGCGAGCCCTGCGACGAGGGCGAACGCGGCCGTGAGCCGGCGCAATCCGATGAGGCGAGACCGTGTGACCAGAGCCGAACCCTTCTACCCGCGTTGGCCGCGAAGTTCCGCGATACCACCCTCTTCAGGCTGCGATTTGCGCCGTTTTCGCGGCACCGGAGGTTTTGCGCGGGGCCGAACCGGCCTGGCGTCCCACCGCCCAGATGACTAGCGGCGGGCCGCGGTCAGGGCAAGGCGGTGCGCCCGGCGGCCTCAAAACGTCAGCACGATCTTGCCGATATGGGCGCTCGATTCCATGCGGGCATGGGCCTCCGACGCCCTGGCCAGGGGAAAGCGCGAATCCATGACCGGCCTGACGCGCCCGGCGGCCAGCAGCGGGCCGACCTTTTCGGCCGCTGCCCGCACGATCGCGCCCTTGTCCGCGACCGAGCGCGCGCGCAGCGTCGAGCCGGTATGGTGCAGCCGCTTGAGCATGATGCGGCGGAAATCGACGGTGGCTTTCGGGCTGCCCTGGAACGCGATCTGCACGATCCGCCCCTCGACCGCCGCCGCCTCGTAATTGCGCTCGATATAGTCGCCGCCGACCATGTCGAGGATCACCTCGGCGCCCTTGCCGCCGGTCGCCTCCTTCACCGCCGCGACGAAATCCTGCGTCTTGTAGTCGATCGCCAGATCGGCGCCGAGCTTGCGGCAGGCTTCGCATTTCTCCGCGCTGCCGGCGGTGACGATCACGCGCGCGCCGAACGCCTTCGCCATCTGGATCGCGATCGTGCCGATGCCCGACGATCCGCCATGCACCAGCAGCGTCTCTCCGCTCTGCAGCGCGCCGCGCTCGAACACATTGTGCCAGACCGTGAGCAGCGTTTCCGGCGTGGCGGCTGCTTCCTCCAAGGAATAGCCGGCGGGAACGGCGAGCGCATGGCTTTCGTGCGCCAGGCAATATTGCGCATAGCCGCCGCCGATCACCAGCGCCATCACGCGGTCGCCCGCCTTCCACCGCGTCGCCTTCTCGCCCAAAGCCACGACTTCGCCGGCGATTTCCAGACCCGGGATGTCGGTCGCGCCGGGCGGTGGCGGATACAGGCCCCTGCGCTGCATCACGTCGGGCCGGTTGACGCCGGCAGCCGCCACCTTGACCAGGATTTCGCCGGCGCCGGGTTGCGGCAGCGGGCGCCGTTCGGCGACCAGCGCCTCGGGACCGCCCGGCGTCTTGATGGCGATGGCGGTCATGTCGGCGGGAAGCGCGGTCATCGGGCTCGGTTCCTTGCGGGGAGAGGGGATGGGCGGCTTCTTAGAGCATTTTCGAGCGAAGTGGGTACCGGTTCGCATCAAGAAAATGCGATCAAACAAAGGAATCTAAAGCACGTTCCGATTCCATGTAAAACGAACGTGCTTTAGTCAGGCCGGGCCGGTGTGACAACCTCCCGGCCCCCCATTATGGTCCGGCGCGATCAGGAGGACGGCCATGTTCGAGGACGACGACCGCCCGAAGAAGAAAATCGCGCACGAGATCGGTCAGGATCTGGCGCTGCTTTCCGTCGACGAGCTGAACCAGCGGATCGCGCTGCTCCAATCCGAGATCGCGCGGCTCGAGGCCGACATTGTCGGCAAGCAGGCCAAACGCAACGCCGCCGACGCCTTCTTCAGAAAGCCGTAACCGTAATTGTGGCGCCGGCGTTAGCAATTGCGTGAGCCTAACGAATCCTTTCGCATTTAACTCAAACTTAAGCTTTCCCGCCTATTACTGGGAGCGTCCATCTTCTGGACATTGAGTGGCTCCTGTCCACTCTGTTTGACGCCTCCCTGTTATCCACTTGAGCCGCCGGCGACGGCGGCTCTTTTTTTTACCGGCGGGGTCGTGCGGGAACGGTCCCGGAATGGGACAGGCGGCGCGTGCGCTGCGGCAACTATAGCGTCAGGTTTTGCCGGCTTCGTCTTTACGGCCTGCGGATCGCGGGCCTATGCTCAACCCCATGTAGCGTTGAGTGGGGCGTAGCGTCATGTCCAAGAATCCGGCTTCCGGCCTGGTCTCCTTCAAGGAGAAGCTGGCCACTTCGCAGGCCTTTGCCGCCATGTTCAGCGAGGGCATGGGGCTCGTCGAGGAAACCGCGGCCTATCTGGACGGCGCCGGCCGGCAGGAATCCAAGGCGCTCAAGCGCAGCGCCGCCTTGTCCTACGCGACCGAAAGCATGCGGCTGACCACGCGCCTGATGCAGCTCGCCTCCTGGCTGCTGCTGCATCGCGCGGTGAAGGAAGGCGAGATGTCGCTCGCCCAGGTCAATGCCGAGAAGACCAAGGTCAAGCTGACCGGGGCCGATCCGCTCGACGACGACACCATGAATGCGCTGCCCGAAGCGCTCGCCGCGCTGATCCGCCGTTCCTACAAGCTGCTCGAACAGGTGCGCCGGCTCGACGCCACCATTCACGGCCAGGCGGAAACCTCCGAGCCGAAGGACAATCCGGTGGAGCGGCAGCTCGGCCTGCTCAAGGCCGCCTTCGAGCAGCGCGGCGCATAGGATTCGATCCGTCCCGGCTGAAGCGCTTGTCCTCAGCCGGCCTCATCCTGAGAGTCCGGCGCGAAAAACAGTTCGACAAATCGGGTCTTTGAAATCCGTCATGCCCGCGCGCGCAGTCAAGCATGCGCAGACTGCATAAATTTGTCTGCGCGGGCATCCACGTCTTGACGAAGGATCGGCAGGAAAGACGTGAATGGCCGGGACTTCGCCGGCCATGACCAAGAGCGGAACTTTCTCAGCGGCCAACAAAAAACCCCCGCCAGGCGGGGGCTTTGCTTTTTCGCGCTGCGGCGCGGATTACTTCTTCTCGTCCTTCATGAAGCCCGAGAACTTCTTCTGGAAGCGCGACAGGCGGCCGCCGCGGTCGAGCAATTGCTGCGAGCCGCCGGTCCAGGCCGGATGCGACTTGGGGTCGATGTCGAGATTCAGCGTGTCGCCTTCCTTGCCCCAGGTCGAGCGCGTCGTGAATTCGCTGCCGTCGGTCATGACGACCTTGATGGTGTGATATTTCGGATGAATTTCGCTTTTCATGACCTTGTCCTGCGCGCGGTCGCGCCTTGCCGCCCGGTTTGTGGGGGGTGAATGCGGGCCGCGCTATATCGCAGGGGGGCGGGATCGGCAAGGCGGGCAAAACCATTTGCCTCCCCGCGGCGGGCGCGCCAGTGTCCCGCTCGTTTTTCGGCAATCCGCCGAAAGTACGAGGCAAAACAG